>MPMP01000172.1 GCA_002238565.1 Albidovulum sp. bin36 | reverse complement strand
TGCCGCGTTCCGATCAAGCGCATTGCCTGGTTCGGCGGTCCGCGAGGGACTTGCCGGTCGGTTTGGCCGATATGGGCTTGCGGAGCTGGGTCGAATCGATCCCCGGATCATTTGCGGTCCGAGGCGGTGCTAGCCGCGCCACTGGCACTCGCCAACACTTGCCGACGAAATTAGGCAGCAGCTCTATTCAACTCGGCAGCGGCTGGTCGCGGTTATCGAAAGGCTGGAACCTGAAGCGAGGGACAAGAAAGCAATGGTAGGAACTATCGCGGAGCAAATTCTTGAAGAAGGCCGAATTGAAGGCGAGGCGAAAGGCCGTGTGGAAGGCCGTTTGGAAGGTCTAAAGGAGGGCAAGGCGGTATCCTTCCTGCGCCTAGCGCGGCTGAAGTTCGGCGAAATCCCTCCGGGTCGGGTCGAGCAGGTTCGCAGCGCCGCGAGCGGAGAACTCGACATCTGGCTTGACGCGCTGTTTTCCGCAGAGGACCTCCACGCTGTTTTCGCAGCCCGGAACATTCACTGAAATCCGCGCGCCCGTCGGTATCGACCAGGCGGGAGACTCCACCCGACGCGGCACTCGGAGAATGCGCGCGGACGCGTTCCGGAAATTGGAAACCTGCCGATTGATTCGCGGCCTTTTTGCTACTCCGGCGCGGCGAGGGACAGTTCGGCATTCCGCCGGTCTTATACTGAGGGTGATACTCTGGAAATTGCCGCGGACCGATCAAGGGCGTGGCCTGGTTCGGCGGTCCGCGAGGGACTTGCCGGTCGGTTTGGCCGATACGGGCTCGCGGATCTCGGTCGAATCGATTTCCGAATCAATAGCGGTCCGAGGCGGCACTAGCCGCGCCACTGGCACTCGCCAACACTTGCCGACGAAATTAGGCAGCGGCTGGTCGCGGTTATCGAAAGGCTAGGACCTGAAGCGAGGGACAAGAAAGAAATGGTAGGAACAATCGCGGAGCAAATTCTTGAAGAAGGCTCTGAGCAACCACATTAAATGAAGCAATTGGCGGTTCCCCCGTTCACGGTTTTTAGGGAACCCCGGCACGATTGCGCAGTTCGCGCGGCGCGCGCTCCGGACAACCGTTCATGGCAGCGTCTAGGGCATCGGCGGCAGTCAGACAACACGGATCGTCACCGCTCGACCGAACGTTTACTCCTGATGCGGCGAACAACCCGGGCCGCAAGCCATTGAAATAAAGCGGAAAATGGGAAAATGAACAATGATTCAAACTCTTAGATCAGCGCATTGGCGATTGCCCGGATCGTCGACATGAAAGTGCTAACCTGGAATATCCGGCGCGCCGGCGCCGCGCGCAAAGGACTTTGGGATGTCCTATGGCGCGAGGCTCCGGACATAGCCCTACTGCAGGAATTGTCCGGACTTCCCGAATGGGTGCCGGACCGCTACCATGTACACCAAGTCAAACCTCGGTATTTCAGCGGCCGTCGCGCGCCATTCGCCAACGCGGTGCTGTGCAGGTGGCCTTTGGACACGGCACCGTTTCTACGCTCGCATCTGGATTGGGTGAACGATATCCACCGCGAGCGGGACGGTTGGCTTCTCGAGTGCCGGACGAGGCTTGACGACGGGGCGCGGATTCGGCTGGTTTCGGTGCACTCGCCCGCATTTCCAATCCCGGCGGAAACGCTGAAAAATGTAGATATTGCGCCGATCAAACTGGACAGGAATCCCGATTTGTGGTTTACTGAGGTGCTGTGGTCCCTCCTCGGCAGTCGGACCAACGTCAACGGCGAAAATTGGATCGTCGCCGGGGACTTCAACAGTTCCTTGCTGTTCGACCGGCCGGTGGACAGGTGCAACTGGCAAATCGCCAAGCGCATGAACGAACTCGGCCTCACGGACTGTCTGAGCCAATCACGCGGCCAGCCCGTGGCGACATTCCGGCACAGCGGCGGCACGGTCCGGCACCAGATAGACTATTGCTACGTCAACCGGCCGCTGCTGGATCGCCTGAACCGAGTGCGGGTACTGGATCGGGCTGATGTATTCGACCGCGCCGATCCGCTGAGTGATCACCTGCCGATCATATGCGAATTCGACTAGATGCAGACCTTCTTGCCAAAGTAAGGCGAGCGCACTTTGGAACATCGCCTGAATTAGGAATATCCTGGCTGATCTAGCGGATTCGCGGGTTATTCGGCAATATTCCTGGAAACGGGCCGCGGGCGCGGATTTCGGCCGCGCTTCAGCCGGGAAGGCGGAGCAGCTGGTCGATGATCAGGGCCAGGATCCCAAACTTCAGGTGGCAGAGAATCTTGTCGTGGCTACGAACCCCGACATACCGCCCACCGTATTCGACCTTGAGGCGGGCATTGACGCTCTCCACCGTCGCGCGCTCAGCGTAGCGGCGGGTCTTGGGGTCGACATGTATATCGGCGGGTTCCGGGACGGCAAAAGAAAGCGCGGTGAGGATGGGGAGACGCCGTTCGTCGCGGCACTTAAGACGACGGGGAACTGGCTGCCGCGCAAGATCAAGCTCCAGGTGGCGGCCGGCTTCCGTCTGAAGGCGATCAAGAGCTGGTGCCGCCGGCACATCGCCCCGGGAAGCAAGGCCTACGGCGACGGCCTGCCGTACCTCGGCGGTTGCCACCGCCGACTGCCTGCACGCCCCCATCGTTATCGGCGGCGGGAAGGAATTCGCCTGGCCGAACACCGGCATCGGCAACGTCAAGTCGGCGTTTCGGAGCACCTGCCAATTCATGGAAGGAATATACGCGCAGCGCGATACCTGAGCGAGTTCGAGTGCCGGTTCAACCGCCGCTACGACCTCCCGAGCAAGATGCCTCGCCTCGCATGGGCGGCAGCCCGCGCGCCCGCTAAAGCGGAAGCGCCTAGGCGGGACCGGCCCGCCCATTCACTCCTGAAAAACTCGAATCCGCCCGGGGAGATGTGCCCGAACGCGGTCCCGGCCGCCGTTTTGGCGGTTTCGGTCTTGAAAAAGCATTCCCCACTAGCACTCTTTCAACATGGAATTGTTGGGTAAAGCGACTTCATCTTCACGCGAGCGTCCTCTGTCCCGAACCGCCAATCGACGGGCGTCGCCGCGGCGTTACGCCGCGCCTGCCAGTCGGCGATCTCGATCTCCGCCATGTTGAGCCACCTTCCGTGCTTGGGCGTTTGGTGAACTTCGAAGCAGTCCGCGAGGAGCGAAGCCTGGTCGGCTGAGAAGGCCTTGCAGAGGGCGGACAGCTTGTGCGAGTTCAGGTTGTCCATCGCCAGCACGATCTTCCCGCCCTGGACACGGACATCCGCCAAGTTCCGGAGAAGATGCGCAAAATCGAGTTTCGCGCGGCGGCCCGTCGCCTCGCCGCGGCGTCATCCCGCTAACGGAGCGCGCACCATGAACAGGTTCGCCGCGCCGTTGCGCTCGCATTCGAAGTCGTAGATGGCCGGCCTAGCCGGGGCTTGTCGGTAGCGGCGCGCGGGTCTCCCTAGTCAACTGCTTGCCCGACTCGTCCGCGCAAACCAGGACGGTACCGTCATCGAAGTCGCGGTGGTAGACCTTGAGCACGTCTTCCATCGCGAAGGCGAAGTCCTCGTTCTCCTTCGGCGGAATGCACCAGCACTCCTTCAGCCAGGGCTTGATGCTGTTTTTTTAAGTCTGGCGGACTAACTCTTGCGAGATGCTGTTCACGACCTCCAGCTCCACCAGCCGCTCGCCGAGCAAGTTCAGCGTCCAGCGGGCGCATCCGACCGGCGGCGCCGAGCAAGCCAGCATCGTCAGCTTCGCCTCGCCCTCGCCGTCCAGCTTGCGCGGCTTGCCGTTCTTCTGGGGGCGGCGCCCTGCCCATTGGCTTTAAAAAAGCGGTAAACGCTGTCCGACGCGGTTTTCCCTCGCCTAAAGGAATTTCCGGAAGCCGACGATATCGAAAATCAATCGGTTCGGCAAGAATTGGAAATGCCTAACCACTACTGCAACTACTTTTGACGTTCATCGGCAGCCGTGCCAGCGTTAGTCATGAGGCACGGGACTTGAGGTTCGTTTTTTTCAATCATCGAGCGGATCTGATGCAGGTCACGCTCGAACTCACTCATATTAACCCGGAGATAACGCCAACAACTGAACTCTGATCGGCCGGAAAAGGCAGTCAGTGATGCCTGCGCTCGGTCTACTTGGTCAACAGCCGCGGCTGTTTCTCCTGCTGCCCAATAGGCTATCGCCATGCACTGGAAGTAGTTGAGAGTATTATCCTGTTCGTTCAATTCATTCATTTCGACGACCCGCGCAAATATCTCTCGATCGATGGTTCCGCTCATACCCCACTTTGCCATCACGTAGTTAAATTCGCTATCAATCTCCAATCTCGCGTTACGACTGCTTGCAACTCGAAAACACGTCGCAGCTTCCTCGAATCTACCAAGACCCATGAGTGCCAGCCCCATTCTAACTCTAGCAGTCTGTTGCCTGTTCGGTGAAAGGTCGGATGATTCGACGATCTGCTCCCACAAGGCTACTGCAACCGACAAGTCGTCGAGAGAGCGATTGAAAGTACTGGCAAGCCAATATTTTCCAAGGCTATCCAAAGACTCAGCTGCTTTTGACTTACTAACCCTGCGGGGATCATGAATTCCTAGTCGCGATAGTCGCTCAACAGCTTTCAAAACCATTGGTGGAGTGGCGTGTTCTGACGATAATACACGCCACAAATCGTCGATTGCCCCCTCCAATTCATTGTTGTCTGCACGGAATTGCGAACGTTTCAAAAATACCTCTGGCTGGTCATATCCGTGGAGGATCGCCTGATTGAACAGTTGTCCAGCAGATTCGCTTCGGCCTTCGGAGTCTCTTAGTTCAGCTAGGCTAAACAAGATCTCCGGATCCTCACGGTGAGCCTTTTCAATTTTTTCGAGTCTGTCGTCTCTTGTGACTATAGAGTCGTCCTCCAACCATCGTTTCCGAATTCCTGCCTGCCGGATATATTCGCGCGCACCCTCCGGGTCTTTCCAATTTCGGGATGATATCTCTCGGGTAATCTGTTCGTATTCACGAGCAAGACGGCTTCTGGGGCGATCCTTCGAAAACACTGC
>MPMP01000024.1 GCA_002238565.1 Albidovulum sp. bin36 | reverse complement strand
GCACTTTCGGCAAGCCTGGCGGACGCGGGACTCCGGCTCGAGGCGGTCGACGGCGACGCATTCCGGCGCGAGGAGGCGCGAATGCGCGCGGCCTACTACAATGCCAGAACCCACTCGCTTCCGATTCAATTGGTAGCGCGGGTGCTGGACAGCGTCGGTCCGACGGGCAGGCGCGACCAGTATGAGGATGCGATAGATTCGGAACACGATGCTCGCCGAGGAGGTCGAGCTTTCCGAATTCCTGACGGCATGGATGCAGAGAAGCTATTCGAAAGAATTGTAGGAAAAGGAATTTTGCAGCTGGCGGAATACGATCAATACGGTACGCCGGTACCTTCTCTCGGAAGCTACATCGCCGCAAAAGCCGGGTCGGTTCTGCATCTAATAGCGTTGGACGGCAATAGCGACAGTGTCAAGCTAGCTCTGGTGAGAGGCGAGGATCCCAATGCCATCGACATCCGCGGAAGGACGCCGCTGCACATCGCGGCCGGGTGCGGCTGGGCCGATATTGCGGAAATGCTGCTTGAGGCCGGGGCCGATCCCGATGCCTCCGACCTTAAGGGCAGGCGCCCAATTGAACTCCTGCCAAACCATGCGAACGCGAGACTCAGGGAGATATTAACTTCCGCTAGTGCTCGCGACCGATCATCGCCTCGGCTCGGCAATTCTCCTCCGATTCCGACCCACGACAACGATCCTTCCCCTGAGCAGTGAGTTTCGTCCTTGAGTCGGTATCTACAGCTGTCATTCCGAAGTGCGCCGGACTTTTTAGTTTTTCGTATCTACTCGCCCCCTATTTTTCGCGATTTTCATTTGGGTGATATTCACGGCAGGAACGCCCGCCTGGCGTGTGGGTTGAACCTTGGGGGGCTGGTGCGTTGATCTGAGCGCTGGGCCTGTGGCCCTGGCGTGGCTGCCATGTCGGGGCGATGACGATTCCCGTTTGACATCATGTGCCGGGCGTTCTATGGCTGGTTCGGGGAGGTTATGGGAAGGTGGGTCAATTTTGGACGCCGATTCCCGCAAAAGCGGGTCAACTTTGCACGCTGCTCAACACCTGTCGCGTCGACAAACTAGGCGGCGCCTGCTGAAGTCGAGGAGTCCCAAGTCGACCCGCGTTCCGGGAGTAGCTGTTTGGCGCATCCGAGATTAGCATCGGCAAGCAGATCGGATCGCCGCCGCTTACCGTCCTTCGTGCAAGACTTTCTTGATACCGTGTCGCCGGGATTCTTCGATTGGATCTGTCGGAGCGGTTGCGCGCCGGTCGCCGAATTCTCTTTCGGCGACTGCAAATCTATGAACGGGACCGTTCGATCGCCGCGTCGATTTCTCGGCGCCCATTCGGAATTTCTGAAGCATCGCTGCGGAATAGAGTTCTTTTATTCATGCGCGCCGCGAGACTAGTTGAATTATTCAATGAGCTGAGGCGCGGCGAGGGGCATGCGATGATTCGAACTGGCGAAGAGTACAGGGAGTCCATTAGAGACGGGCGGGAAGTCTATATGGACGGCGAGCGCGTTGAGGACGTTACGAGCCATCCGATGTTTAAGCCGATCGTAGATATCCGCGCTCGAATTTTCGACATGCAGCACGATCCGGCAACCAGCGGCATAATGACGGTCGAGCAGGACGGAGAAACCAACGCCGTCGGCAATTCGTTGCCGAAGTCGTGCGAAGACTGGTGGGCGAAGCGCAGGGCGACCGACGCGGTACTCGAGGAAATAGGCGGCGTCGTTACGCGAGTAGGCGACGAGACCGTCGGCGAGATTTGGTCTCTCTACGACGGCCAGGAGATGTTGAACCAGGTCGACGAGAGATTCGCCGAGAACATTCGCAACCATGTTGATAATGTACTGCGATTCGACCCATTCCACGTATCCGCGAATACGGATCCGAAAGGCGACCGCTCGAAGGCTCCGCAAGATCAGGACCCGGACATGCTCCTGCACATCGTCGATGAAAACGACGCGGGAATCGTGGTTCGAGGGGCGAAATACGAAACCGCCGCCGCATACGCCAACCAGGCTTTTACAAAGCCCACCATCGCGAATTGGGGCAATCAGGCGCTGTCCGATTACGCCGTCGGCTTCATTTGCGACTTGGGATCCCCCAACCTGAAATTCATCTGCCGTTCGGGATTCGCCGGCGACGCGCGAGACCCCAGGGACTATCCTCTGTCCAACCGGTTCGATGAAATCGATACGCTGGTCGTCTTCGACAACGTATTGATTCCCTGGGAGAACGTCTTGTTCTGCAGGCACACCGCCGCCGCCGCCTTCATTCGGGCGACGCTTCACCGCTATTCCGCGTTCGCCTTCGTGCAGCGCACGCTAAAGCAGGCCGACATGATGATCGGCGCGGCGCTGTTCAATGCCCGGCAAACGGGCCTGGAAAAGCAGCCTGCGGTGCAGGAGAAGCTATCGACTCTAGCGGTGTGGCGGGAAGGAATAAATGCGCATTTGACCGCCGCGATCGCCCTGGCCGAGGATTCGCCCGCAGGGCTGAAGATGCCCAACCAGTCTCTGCTCTATACGGGCAGGGTTCACGCCATGTCCAATTTGCCGACCATGATGCACATCGCGCGCGAACTTTGCGGCGGCCAGATTTGCGTTACGCCGAACGCCGCCTCCTTCGCAGCTCCCGATACCCGCCACTGGATGGAAAAGTTCTACACGATAAACGAGGATTGGATTGCGGAGGATCGCCGGAAGCTCCTTGCTTTCGCCCGCGATCTTTTGAACTCGGACTATGCCGGACATAGGCTGACGTTCCAATTGTTCGCGCAATCGCCGCCATTCGCGCATTTGGCCGCCGTTTACAGGAATTTCGACTGGGACGGCCCGCTAAGCTTCGTGAAGGAAGCCGCCGGATTGTCCGGGAATGTCATGAAGGGCGTTGAAGGCAAAGGCAGCGACATTGCCGTCGAGCAGTGGTACAAGGACTCGAATCGGAGCCGGTCCGAGGCAGCTTGATCGGTTCGCTCCTTCGGAGAGTTTTCGATGGCCGAGCCAAGCGAATCAGCGCTGCGGCGCAAGTTCGTTAGCGCGATGAGCCGCGCGGCAAGCACAGTCAATGTCGTCACCACGGACGGCGCGTCCGGGCGCGCCGGCGTAACCGTGTCCGCGATGGCTCCGGTTTCAGCCGATTCTCGCTTCCCGACATTGCTGGTATGCGTGCATGAACTTAGCCCGGCGGCGAGCAAGATTCTCGCAAACAGGTCGTTCTGCGTCAACGTCTTGAGAGACGACCAGTCCTACATAGCGGACAGCTTCGCCGGCCGATTCAAGGATACGGTGCTGGACAAATTCGATTGCGCCGATTGGGTCGACGAAGAATCGGGGTCGCCTCGGCTCTTGAATCCGCTGGTGGCATTCGACTGCCGGGTTGCGGATGTCAGCTGCGTCGGCACGCACAACGTGATTATCGGCGAGGTCGTCGGCATTTTTATCGCCGAGGCCGGGTCGCCGCTGATCTACGCCCGACGCGCCTACGGCACGGCTTCGCGCATTGATTCCGTCGAGTCGATCTCTTCGGGAATGGCACTGGAAGGGCGGGACCTGCGCATAGGATGCTTCCATACATTCGGACCGTTCGTAATTCCGGGCATACTGGAACGGCTCGGGTCGAGGCGAAGCGGGAATGTCAAACTAGTCGAAGGCGACCATCGAAGAGTCGTCGAGGCGCTTAGGGCGGGCGAGACCGACTTAGCGCTGCTTTACGATTTCGATTTGGATGACGGCGTGGAAGTCGAACCTCTCGCGGATCTCGATCCCTACGTGCTGCTCTCTGCGGATTCGGATCTCGCTGAACGCCAGGTTCTGGAACTCGAGGAACTAGCCAGGCACCCTATGGTACTGCTGGACGCGCCGCCAAGTTCCGAATACTTTCAGTCGCTGTTCCTGGATGCCGGACTTGAGCCGATGGTCGGCTATAGGTCCGGATCACTGGAGATGGTGCGCGGCATGGTCGCCAGGGGACTGGGATTCTCCATTCTGACGACCCGGCCCTCCGCAAGCGTGGCGTACGACGGCAGGCGGCTCGCCACGCGACCGCTCGGCGATTCGGTTAGGCCCAGCCGGGTCGTGCTGGCCCGCCGCCGAAACACGGAGGATTCCGAAATCGTCGCCGCGTTCGCCGAATTGTGCCGAGAATTCTTCGACTGCGGAACAGCGCAGCAAGGGAAGTCGCGAAATGAAGCATAAGAGAATTAGACCGTTCAATACCCGAGATACCTATCCTGAGCAAAGTCTGGATAACGATCTGTGCCAGGCCGTTGTCGCGAAAGGCACGATCATATTCGTTCGAGGCCAGATTGCGCAGGATATGGATACGTCCGAGAATTTATTCCCCGGGGATCCGGCTGGCCAGGCTCGCAAGGCCATGGAGAATATAAAAATGCTTCTGGAAGAGGCCGGCGGAAGGATGGAGCACCTTGCGAGAATCGTCGTCTACCTAACGGACATCCGCTATCGCGACGCCGCTTATCGCGCCATGGGCGAATACCTAAAAGGAATACATCCCGTGTCGACCGGCATCGTCGTTTCCGCGCTGGCGCGGCCTGAATGGCTAGTGGAAATCGAAGCGACAGCGGTTATTCCGGACCAGGAGGAAGATTGAGCCATGACCTTTTCGATCGTAGCGCGCTGCCGGGACAGCGGCATGTTCGGCGCGGCCGTTTCGTCTTCGTCGCCCGCCGTGGCCGCGAGATGCGCCGGGGCCAGGGCCGGCGTTGGCGCGGTATCGAGTCAAAACGTCACGGACCCGACTCTTAGAGGCCGGTGCCTAGATCTGATGGAGAGGGGGGCGTCGTCCACGGAAGCGGTGGGCATATTGGCGAGGACTGCGAAGCATATGCGGCATCGCCAGCTTCTCGCCGTGGACGGGCTCGGAAACACGGCGGTGCATTCCGGGGACGATACGCTCGGCATATGGTCGGCGGCTCAAGTCCCCGACGCCGCCTGCGCGGGAAACCTGCTGGCTGACAAGTCCGTTCCCCGCGCCATGGCCGAGGCGTTCGAGGCCAGCCGCGGCCATTTGGGCGAACGGCTGCTGCTTGCCATGCGCGCGGCCCTGGATGCCGGCGGCGAGGAAGGGCCGGTTCATTCCGCGGGCATGTACCTCGTGCGCGAAGTATCCTGGCCGGTCGCCGACCTCCGCATCGACTGGAGCGACGGCGACCCGATCGCCGATCTCGGCGACTTATGGAATATCTACAAGCCTCAGCTCGACGCCTACGTAACGAGAGCGCTAAACCCGGATTCGGCGCCGAGCTACGGAGTTCCGGGCGACGAGTAGATCAGCCGCCGCCGGCGCGCGGGCGCCCTCGCCGTGACCCCGTGAACTTCCGCTTTGATTTCAAGTCGAATTGGTGTTTTGTGGGGCATGGCGTGCAGATTTACTCTCAAGCAATTGGAATACTTCGTTGCCGCTGGCGAGGCTTGCAGCATTTCGATCGCGGCGCAGCGCATTAATGTGTCGCCTCCGTCGATTTCGGCCGCGATTTCCCATCTGGAAGGGGAGTTTGGCATTCAGCTTTTCATCCGCAGGCACGCGCATGGAATGGAGCTAACGCAAGGCGGCCGGAAATTTTTTCGAGCCGCCGTTCAAGTCCTGGCCGAAGCGGACGGGCTGCGGGATGTCGCCAACGAGATTGCCGGAACCGTAATGGGCGCGATCAAGGTTGGCTGCCTCGTAACGATCGCGCCGCTACTCATGCCGGCTCTTCGGAAGAGTTTCGAGATCAAGTTTCCGGGCTCCAGCGTCTCGCAGTTCGACGGCCATCAGCTCGAGCTGGTGGACTTGCTTGAAAGCGCGAAAGTCGACGCGGTCGTGACATACGACCTTGACATACCGGCCGGCATAGAATTCCAGCCCTTGGCGGAATTGCCGCCCTATGCCGTGCTTGCCGCGGATCATTCGCTCGCGACGCGAGACTCGGTTGAATTGAAGGACATCGCGCCGGAACCCATGGTCCTGCTGGACCTGCCGCTAAGCCGCGAGTACTTCCTGTCGATCTTCCGGAGCGCCGGCTTCAGGCCCAATGTCGCCGAGCGCGCGGGAAGCGTTCCCGTCATGCTTGGCCTTGTCGCCAACGGCTACGGCTACGGGCTGCTGAACATCAGGCTCGGCGCCAACACGGCTCCCGACGGAGGGTCGCTGGCGCGCGTTCCCCTGGCGGGCAGGTTCCGCCCCATGGTCCTCGGTCTGGCGACTATGCGCGGAATTGCGAAAACGAAGCTGCTGGAATCATTCGAAGATCATTGCAGGGCCAAGCTTGCCGACGGGTCGATTCCGGGCGTCGCGCCGTGACGGTATTCGGACCCCCGCCGATGCACAATCGATTTGCCAATTTCGCGCTCCGGCGATAACAGTGGGCGCATGGCTTTGGATGTGACTGAATTGGTAGGCGCGGCGAACGCGCCGCTCACAGATCCGGAACGAAACCGCAAAATCGGTTCCGGCGAATCCCGTTTCGAACTCTATCATTTCGGTCTTTCGATCTGCTCGCACAAGGTTCGCGCCGTGCTGGCCGAAAAGGGAGCTTGCTATGCAAGCCACGACATCGGCATCCTTCCGCCGCTGATGGAGAACTACCATCCCGACTATGTTCGCCTGCGCCTGCATGGCGCGCGCGGCCGAGGGTTCGTAAGCGGCTTCACCGGACGATCGTCGATTGCGACCGAGGGATTTGATCCCTGCGTCGTTCCGACGCTCGTCGACAGGTCCGCGGGAACCGTCCTGGTCGACAGCACGGCGATTTGCGAGCATGTGGCGGCGAATTCGGACGGCGGCACCGATCTGCTGCCGCAAAGGCATCGGCGGAGCATCGCGGACGAGATGGCGGTCGTCGACCGCACGCCGCATGTCGCTCTGCTCTACGGCGCGCACCCGGAAGGCGACTATAGGCCCGAGAAAATACGCGAGAAAATGCCGCGAATCCATGATTACAAGATCATGAAGCTTATGGAGGGGCGGTCGCTCGCCGTAGGCGACCCCACGCTGGTCGGCGCCTACCACTCAAAGATAGTCAAGGAAGCCGCGGCGAAGTCGTTCGTCGCAACTCCCGACATGATGAGAAGCGCCGCATCGGAAACCGTCAGGATAGTCGGAGAATTGGACGGTCGCCTCGAAGACGGACGACAATGGGTCTGCGGCGAGCAGTTTACGCTGGCGGACGTATTCTGGGCGGTAAGCCTGTTCCGCCTTAAATGGCTGGGCATGGATTTCTGCTGGAAGGGCGGGCACCGTCTCAACGACGCGCCGCGCAGCAATGTCGAACGATACGCCGAACGGCTTTTCGAGCGCGAATCATTCCGAACGGCGGTAATCGAATGGCCGACCAATCCGCCGTCGGAGTTCGTGTCGGAACACTACCCGGAACAATTCGAATCGCCTCCCGAAAGGAAGGAGCCGCGGCGCCTCAAACCCGGCGAGCACGGTCGCGACCTGCGCGAGGAGAACTTGACCGCGGCGGTTCTCGAAACCATGAAAGGCGCGCGGAACCCGCGAGCGCGCAAAATCCTGACTGCGTTCACGCGGCATTTGCATGCATTCCTCGAAGAGGTCGAGCCGACGGAAGAGGAATGGGAATTCGCAATAGATTTTCTGACGCGAACCGGTCACATGTGCAAGGACGGGCGGCAGGAGTTCGTTCTCTTGTCCGATGTGACGGGCGCCACGGCGCGCGTCGACATGATCAACCACCGATTTCTCGACGGCGCGACGGAAAACTCGGTGCTTGGCCCGTTCTTTATCGAAGACCGACCCGCCTTCGACAACGGCGCGGACATATCGGGAAGCCTGCGAGGCGAGCCGCTGCTTGTATCGCTTCGGGTTCTGGACCCGCAAGGCAATCCGGTCAACGGCGCGCGGGTCGATATCTGGCATTCGGACGACGACGGCTCCTACGATATAATGAACCCTTCGCTCGAGGCGGCGGCGATGCGCGGCGTATTTCGCTCCGACCACGACGGGCGCGTCTGGTTCACATCGATAATGCCTGCGTCCTATCCCATACCCGACGACGGGCCGGTCGGCGAGATCCTGAATGCGGCGAACAGGTCTCCGATGCGTCCCGCGCACGTGCATGTTCGGGTCGAAGCGCCCGGCTACGTGCGCTTGACGACCATGGTCTTCGTGGAAGGCGACCAGTTCCTCGACAGCGACCCGGTATTCGGCGTCAAGGACAGTCTGGTCATTCCCTTCCGCAAGCGCGCGGGGCTTCGAGCGCCGGACGGGGCGAAGGTTCCGGACCCCTGCTACCTCGCGGAGTACGAGTTCGTTCTGTCGCGCCGCCGGTGAGCGCATAGGCGTTGGTCCGTTGCGGGCCGCTGCCGGAATTCAATTGACGGAGGTTCGCGATGTCATTGCTCTGGACGATTTTGGTCGCCGCGGTTGTCGCGATCGCCGTAGTAATCGTAGTTCTGGCGAAGCTTTATAGAAAGGCTAGCAGGGAAATCAGCCTGATTCGCACCGGCATCGGCGGGCAGAGGGTCATCATGGCCGGCGGCGCCATCTCGCTGCCGTACTTCCACGAAGTCTCCGAAGTCAACATGCGCACGCTTCGCCTGGAAGTGAAACGGTCCGGCGAAGACAGCCTGATAACCCGCGATCGATTGCGCATCGACATAGGAGCGAGTTTCTCGGTTGCCGTCGAAGGCACCGAGGAGGCGGTGTCGCGCGCGGCGCAGACGCTGGGCCACCGAACTTTCGAAGCCGAAAGATTGCGCGAGATTGTCGAGGGGAAGCTTGTGGACGCGCTTCGCGCGGTCGCCGCGCAGATGACCATGGACGAGGCGCACGAGGGACGGGCCGAGTTCTCGAGCCGCGTTCGGTCGCTGATTGCAAGCGATCTGGCCGAGAACGGCCTGCGGCTTCAGTCGGTATCGCTTACGTCGCTGGATCAAACGCCTTTTCGGTCTCTGGACGAGAACAACGCGTTCAATGCCGTCGGCATGCGCAAGCTCGCCGAAGTCATCGCCAAGTCGAAAAAGGAGCGGGCTCAGATTGATGCCGACGCCGATGTCGCCGTGAAGCTGGCGTCGATGGAAGCGACGAGGCGGAAGCTGGAAATCGACAGGGACGAGGAAAAAGCTAGAATAGCCCAGGAACAGGAAATCGCCACGTTGCGCGCGGCGCAGTCCGCCGAGGTCGCGTTAAGGCGGGCGGAATCGGAAAGGGCGGCCGAAGAGTCGCGAATCGAAAGGGATCGGGCCGTAAGGGAAGCCGCGGTTGCGCGGGACAAATCCGTTCGTTCGGCGGAAATCAGCAGAGACCTCGAAATCGAGGCGTCGGCGATCTCCAAGGAGCAGGAGCTGCAGATCAAGCAGAAGGAAAGCGCGATCGCTGTCGCCGAGAAATCGGAAATGGAAAGCCATGCGAACGCAATGGCCGACAGGGCGCGCGCGGAGGCTGCGACCGCCTCGGAGGCGATTGTCACGGCGCGGCGGATTGCGGAAGCGGACAGGGAAAAGCGCCTGGCGCTGATTGAAGCCGAAAAGGGCGCCGAGGCGGACAAGGTCCGCTTGACGACGCTAGCCGCGGCGGAACGGAACGCGGCGGCGGATCACGCGTCGGCGAAGCTTGAAGCGGCGCGGGCCGAAGCGGATGCCGAGCGCGAAAGGGCGTCGGCCAATAAGGCAACTCTTCTCGCCGAGGCGGAGGGGCGAAGGGCGCTGCACGAGGCCGAAAACGCTCTCGACGAGGTTCACGTCTCCCTGAAGAAGGAGCTTGCCAGAATCGAGACCATTCCCAAGGCGATCGCCGAGATGGTCAAGCCGGCGGAAAGGATTGAATCGATAAAGGTTCACAATATTACCGGACTCGGAGGGCTATCCGGCGGCGGCGAAGGCGGCGGCGAAAAAACGCCGGTCAATCATGCTCTGGATTCAATACTCGGAATGGCCGTTCAACTGCCCGCTCTACGGCAGCTCGGCGACGAGCTAGGCCTTTCCATGGGAGAGAGTATGAAGCAAGTAACGGGAAATCCCGACTCGTCGGGCGGCGGCGGTCAAGCAAGCCGCTGAAACCGTTCGCGCTGATCGCACAGGAATTATCGGCTTCCAAAAAAAAGCGCATTTCGCGGGACTTTGGCCCGCGGAATCGGATGGTTGCCCAGGGACATTCACCGGCATGCCGCAGAAATGCGACTCCAAGGCACGGCGCCTCGATTTAACTTGCCGCGCCATTCGGTTGAAGCAGCGGTCTGGACGCCGCGCAGCTGCGAATACCAGGGCAGCCTAAATGGCAATGCGCGCCCGTCAGAACGATGCCGCGCATGAAAAATTGGCAAATGGTCCGCGCGACCTTCGGGCCTAGCGTCGATTTCATTATTGGCTGCCGCTACGCCTGCGCTCCGGCATGGCAATGCGAAGCCGAATATCCAATGCGTCCGAAGTCTGATCGCTGTTTCGCCAAGCCTTATAAAGCTATCATCGGCGCGATATTCCTACTCGATGGCGGGCTTCCATTTTCGATGCGAGAAAAGCAAAATTCGCGCGCGTCGCGAGATCATGGGATTCTCGCTAATTTCAATGGCGTCGCCAAAAAAAACGACGACTGATCTCGGAAGACTTGACGCCCTCGGCAACTCGTTTACTTGAACCCGCCACTTCAGCGATCTTCTCGATTTCGCGATGCAGGAAGGAATGCGATCTAAATTCTTCTAGGCATCCTTCGCGGCATCGCATCGTCCCGTCGTTTCAGGGAATCAACAACGTATGGCAATTGACAAGGCAAAGAGAACCGGGATTTTCGGCGCGGCCTTGAACGCGTTGAAAATCGGGAATTCCGGAATCGTCCTGACCGACGACGGTATAGGTCTTCAGGGACGGTCTCCGGCCACCTTGAAATTCGAGGACCTCTCTGAAGAAATCTCCGTTCGCAAGAAGCTCGGATTTTCGTCTCTGTCTCTTGCCATGCACGGTGGTCAAGTCATTCGCGTCGGACCGTTGAAGACGGAAAGCGCGATTGCCTTCGCATCGCGTGCCAACGAGGCGCGGAGAGCATTCTACATTCGCTTTCTCGAAACCGGGAGATCCGAGATCGCCGAGCTTGCGAGGGTCGCAGCGCGCCTCGAAAACCCTAGGCGCTACCCCTCGGCATGCCTGCTCCAGCCATTTATCGATCAAGTGCGGTGCCTTGGCTCGCGGCTGCTATGTTCAATTCCGGCGCAGCTGATTAACCAAGATCTAGAGCGGGAAATCGATCTGGTCAGGCAACTGTCCGACGATCCATCCGGACTCAGGGAGCGAGCGATCAAGGTTTTCCTAGCGCGTGAGCTAGAGAGCATGTCTTCCTTCTTCGATAGTATAGAAAGCAATCCCCTGACCCCGGAGCAGAGGCAGGCGGTCGTCACGGACGAAGACGCGACTCTGGTGCTCGCAGGGGCCGGATCGGGAAAGACAAGCGTGATCACGGCCAAGGCGGCATATTTGATCCAGCGCGGAATTCGGCGCCCGGACGAAATCCTGCTTATGGCTTTCGCTAGGGATGCGGCCGAGGAAATGTCGGAAAGGATCCAAAGACGCTGCGGCGCAGCCGTAGATGCAACGACATTTCACGCGCTGGGGAACGCCATCCTGCGGGAGGCGGAAGGACAGGCGCCCGCGCTTGCGGCTCATGCGGGCGACGAAGCGCAATTCCGTAATCTTCTGCGCGACATCCTGCTGAACGATGTGGCAAAGCTTCCCGGCCTTGGTAAAACGCTGGCGGTCTGGTTCGGGGAACTGCATTGCCCCTACCGGAGCGAGTGGGATTTCAAGTCCATGGACGAGTACTTTCAATACATCGACGGCCATGAACTCCGCTCGCTGAAGGGAGATCGGGTCCGGAGCTTCGAGGAGCTGCAGATCGCGAACTGGCTTTTCCTCAACGATATCGAGTACGAGTACGAACCGGACTATGAACACGAGCTTCCGGAGAACAGCCGAACAGCATACACGCCGGACTTCCGTCTGACCGGCAGCGGCGTCTATATTGAGCACTTCGGCGTTCGCAGGACAACCGATCCCGATGGCAGGGAATTGCTGACTACCGCTCCATATGTAGACCGCGATCAATACTTGAAAGGGATGGAATGGAAGCGCCGCGTTCACAGCGATCACGACACCGTCCTGATAGAGACATACAGTTACGAGCGGGATGAAGGGCGACTGACCGAGAATCTGGCGAAAAAACTGGAACCTTATGCGGCGCCCAAGCCAATTCGGGACGAACGCGTGCTCGAAACGCTTGCGGAACAAGGCCAAATGGATAGCTTCACGCGTACGCTGTCGGCATTCCTGCGCCATTTCAAAAGCGGATCGCATTCGATCGAAGCATGTCGAAGAAAGGGAGCGGAATCGCGGGATCCCGCCCGCAGCGCGGCGTTTCTCAAGATTTTCGAGCCGCTTTTCAAGGCGTATCAGGAGCGGCTGGGCAATCGAATAGATTTCGAGGACATGATCCTTCGCGCCGCCGGCCATGTTCGCGAAGGTCGCTATAAGAGCCCGTACCGGCACCTGCTGGTAGACGAGTTCCAGGATATTTCCAATGCGCGCGCGAGACTACTGCTGGCACTGAAGGAACAGCATGAAGATGCCCGGATTTTCGCGGTCGGCGACGACTGGCAGTCCGTCTTCAGGTTCACCGGTTCGGATATCCATCTGATGCGGAACTTCGGCAAGACATTCGGTGGCAATCTGGATGGCCGGACGGGAATCCACAGCTCGGTGGATCTCGGCCGCACGTTCCGAAGCGTCGACCGGGTAGCTCTTCCTGCTCGAAGGTTCATACTGAAGAATCCCGCCCAGATCGAAAAGCGGGTCGTTCCCGCAGGAGCAGCCGGGGCTCCGGCCATTGCGATCGAGTTCTGCTCAAGAAATCGAGGCGATAATGCACTGTCTAGGGCCCTTCGCCGCATCCAAGATCTGCGTCCCGAAGGAAAGACGGCTACGGTTCTTCTGCTGGGTCGCTACCGACACGTGAAGCCGACGAATTTTCGCGCGCTGTCCAGGGACCATGCCGGTCTGGATCTTCGGTTCATGACTGTTCACGGTTCGAAGGGCCTGGAGGCCGACCACGTAATCGTTCTCGATGCCTCGTCCGGACGGATGGGCTTTCCTTCCGAGGTCGAGGATGACCCAATTCTGGACCTCGTCCTGCCGGAATCCGAGATTTTCGATCACGCCGAAGAAAGGAGATTGTTCTATGTTGCGCTGACTCGGGCGCGTTATTCGGTGACAATACTCGCCGACCGCGAGAATCCCTCATCGTTCGCACGTGAACTGGCTGATGAAGAGGAGTATGGAGTCGAAGTTGTCGGTACAGCCGGAATCGCCGACCGCGCCTGCGGGAATTGCGGCGGCCGGATGCTTGCCCATGCAGGGAAATCAGGGCACTCGTACTTCAAATGCGAACATCGCTTTCTGTGTGGCCGCACTCTCCGGTCGTGCAATGCATGCGGATGCGATTTGCCGATTGCCGAAAGTACCGACCCGGATCGGATGAAGTGCAGCTGCGGCGAGGTCTATCTCGCCTGTCCGTCTTGTCCGGATGGCTGGCTTGTCGAGCGTTCTGGCCGTTTCGGAGCCTTCCTAGGCTGCGTTCGGTTTCCTGAGTGCAGCGGGAAGGCGAAGCACTCACATAAATCCGCTCGGAATCGTCCGTCCCCCCGTCGATGATCGCAGGAATTTTTCCAGACGCCGCGTTTTGCGTGATTCCGCCGCTTGAAAAAACGCGTCGTTGGACGGACATCGTATATCGCCAATTCCGGAATTTGCCGATTTGCGAACAGAAATAAAGCATATTCATGTACATCGACTTCTTGCGGCGGCGGAGAAATACGGCGTGCCGTCGGTGCTGCCTTGCACGCGGGCCTCCTCCGAATTTGATCGGTCGCTCCAAGTCGGAATCGACCGGCGCCTTGCGTCGAAGACGATTTTGCAGAACAGTAGAGACAGCTGCCCCGGGGGACTTTTGCAAGCTCTTCTATAGAGCTAATGCCGGTCCCGGTAGCCAGCTGACCAAACCGCCGCAATTTCACACCAATAAGCAATTGCATGCTCATCAGATGCAACGCCTTGGGCATGAACGATCTGAAGGAAGGGCGGCGCAGCGGTCGAGACCAGCCGCTGGCTGCACAAGGGTTGGGCGGCGGGGTTTCGTCCCGGGCAGTCGGCTTAATCCGGGAGCGGATCGGGAAGGGTTTCTTGGCAACGCTGTCTTTGGAGTCGGTCCGAGCCCTTATGCAGTCACCGGGTTTCCGGAAGGCGCCGCCGCGACCGGTCCATCCCGAGGCTGATCCGCAGAATTAGGAAGAGATTGTCGAGGTGTAATCCGTGATTGGCATAAGGACGAGATCATGCGTAGCGCTATCGCCGGATAGCTGTCGCTGCGGAATTCGTTCCTTTATTCTATCCTCGTCCTCCTGCGGAATTTCATGCCCGATTCCCGAAACCGATATAAAAGGGCGGTCATTGCCTCCGCCAATGCGCTAAGTGGCGACTGTCTTTCCTCTTGCAGCAGTCAAGCGATTTAAATAGTACGATAGGCGTGCGCGCTCCCGGCCCGGATGCACGACATCTCGTTCGGCTGAGGCGTCCTGCGCCCGGGAAATGAGGAAATGATCGACGATGACGCAATTTCTGAGGCGGCTTGAATCACTTTATACGCAGTTCGCTACGAAATCACGTCAACTTGGCCGTATTGAATTCTCCGCCCGCGCCGCGCGTCTCGAATACTTGGGAATCGCGCTCAATGTGCCGGTGCGCGGGGCGTAAGAGCGGCGCTGCAAGTGCTTGAGGGGGATCTTCGCGCAGACCTGACCTGAAAACCTTATGGAGGAATCAATGGAACAAATCAACAGACGACAGACACTTGCGCTGATGGGCGCGGCGGCCTCGGGCCTTGCTGCGCCGGCGCTGGCCAGCAACCAGACCGTCAAGGTCGGGGCATTGCGGTTTACTTCGCACTCCGGCAGCTTCGTCGCCTACGAGCGAGGCTATTTCGCCGATGCCGGACTAGATGTGGAGTTCGAATTTTTTCAGGCGGCGCAGCCGATGGCCGTGGCGATCGCCAGCGGCGACCTGGACTATGCCGTGACAGCGATCTCGGGCGGTCTGGTCAACCTTGCGGGCAAGGGCGCTATCAAGGTGATTGGCGGCGCGCTTTCCGAAGAGGACGGCATCGACGGCCAGAAGTTCCTAGCTTCGAACGCGGCGTACGAGGCCGGAGTGAAAACTCCGAAAGACCTGGACGGAAAGAGGTTCGGCATGACCCAGGCCGGATCGTCCTTCCACTACATGGGATCGAAGATGGCGGCGGCCGAGGGCATCCAATTGCAATTCGTACCGCTTCAGAAGGTTGGCGCAATCATCGGCGCCTTGAAAACCGGCCAGATCGACGGCTGGTCGATTGTACCGCATATCGCCAAGCCGCTCGCCGGGTCGGGTGACGTGCACATCATCGGCAACGTGGCCGACTTCATACCCGGCTACCAGGTAACCACGGTATTCACCTCGTCGGAAAACGCAGCGAATCAGAGGGCCTTGACCGAAAGCTTCATCGCCGGGTTCTCAAGGGGCGTGGACGACTATGCGGCGGCAATGATCGATGGAACGGACGATCAGGACGCGATGGTCGATCTGATCCACAAATACGTCTATGCCGACCGCCCGCGCGAAAAAGCGGCCCCGCCGATTATCAACGGAACCATGCGGCTCAACACGGGCGCGGCGTTAAACTTGGCCTCGGTACAGGATCAGCTGAACTGGTTCCAGTCGGAAGGGCTGGTAGACGCAGGCATCATGATCGATCAGCTGGTCGATACCTCCTACGTCGAGATACTTGGCACCTAAGTCCGGCGCGGCGGGGTGACCTCCGCGCCGCCCTGCCGTCAATCCGAGAAGGCGCCATGGACATTCGACTGGATGGCATCAGCCATTCCTACGGCAAATTGGAAGTGCTGCGCGATATCGATCTGCATATCCCGTCAGGTCGAATCGTGTGCCTGGTCGGCCCGTCGGGATGCGGAAAGTCGACGCTCCTGAGATTTGTCGGCGGATTGGAGCGGCCCACGCTGGGAAGGGTCCTTCAGATGGGCGCGCCGCCTGAGAAATGCCTCAATCCTTTCACATTCATTTTTCAGGATTTCGCGCTTCTGCCTTGGCGCAACGTGCGCCAAAACGTCTCGCTCGTGCTCGAAGACCGCGGGATCAGCGGCGCCGAACGCGACCGCATCATTGCCGATGTTCTAGAACGCACCAGGCTTTCGGATTTCGAGCACGCGCTGCCCCGGCAGCTTTCCGGCGGAATGAAGCAGCGCGTTGCGATCGCCCGGGCTCTCGCTGTCAATCCGGCGGTCATGCTAATGGACGAACCGCTTTCCGCTTTGGACGCCCAGACGCGGGCGCATCTGATGGATGACCTGATCACGCTTTGGGAACGACAGCCGTTTACAGCCATCTACGTTACCCACGACCTGGCCGAGGCGGTTCGGCTGGGTCACAAGGTCGTGGTTCTGTCGCGCCGCCCGGGTTTGATCCGCGAAATCGTGGATGTCGACAAACCGTTGTCCGAGCGTGGCTACGTAGACGCGGATCTCGAACGCATCCGGGAATATTTGTGGGACATGATGCGCGAGGAAGCTCGCGCGGCCGACGAGGAGCTTTTCAATGTCTGACGGCACCCTGCCGGGCGGGTCGGCCCAGTATGAGGTACGATTTCGCGGCGGCGGCTTTTCTCCGTCCTCGAAGCGCTGGGCGGGCGTGCTCGTCTTCATCGTTCTAATCGCATTCGTCGAATGGGGAACTCGGGCGGGCTTTATCTCCAACTTGACGCTGCCGCATCCTTCGGACGTGCTGGCTACATTCGGCGAACTTTGGGATTCGGGCATGCTGATCCGGCACCTGGGCCCTTCGCTCGGCAGACTGGTCGTGGGAGCGGCGCTGGGCGCGTGCGCGGGGATCTGCGTAGGCATCCTGATCGGCCTTTTTTCGTATATCCGCGCGGGGATCGGACCCCTCGTCGCCGCCATCTTCCCGATCCCCAAGATTGCGCTTCTGCCGCTTTTCGTGATTTGGTTCGGCATCGGCGAGGGATCCAAATACGCGCTGATCGCCTTCGGGACATTCACGCCCACCGTCGTCGCCACTTATGGCGCGGTCGACAATGTTGACAGATCCCTGGTCCGCATGGGCCAGAGCTTCGGCCTAACTTGGTTTTCGATCGTGCGCAAAATCGTGCTGCCCGGGGCGATGCCCGGGATACTTTCAGGCCTGCGCATCAGCCTTTCGATCGCAATCATTCTTCTGGTTGCGGCTGAGATGCTGGGCGCGCAATACGGGATTGGCGCCTATATACTAGAGGCCGGATCGCTATACGACCTGGAACGGCTCTTCGCCGGGGTCGTGATACTGTCGCTACTGGGAGTTCTGACTTCGGGCGCCATAACTCTTATCGAACGGCGCCTGCTGGACTGGCGCGTTTGAGCCGCCGACCCGATCCCATCTGCTGCGTCGCATACGCAGATGGATTCGCAATAGTCTTCGACGCGGCGTAGCGCGCAGCCGTTCAAGCTCCCGAAGGCGAGACGATCAGCCCCGCCGGTACTGCGGAAGCGCTGGGAATGGCGGCTTCGCGGCATGCAAATGAACTTGACCGCCCAATGTTCGGGATCGCGGCCGTCGCAGTCGACCAGCCGCCGCCCTCCCCCGGAGCGGCGGCGCGAAATGGCTTGGCGCAATGCCGCGGCCGCTCCCTAAATGTTCCCGCCGACCCAAATCGCTGAGAGTTTTCAGGGCCGCGCTTAATTCGGATGCTTCGCCGAAGCTCTGGTTCGGACTCTTGCGATTTGTCACTCGGCAATGGAATTCATCGCAAGAACATGCATTGTCGTCGGCTTCTCTGGCCGCGATATGCAAGATGCATTAATCGGTTTCCTTTTCAAGACATTCCGGCTTCATGCTAGCCGGCGCGGCGATTCCCTTTGCGCAGATGATGGTAGCGATTTCCGGCATGGCGGCATACTTGGCGGTTCATCGAAGCGGAGAAAACTGTTCCTCAATTCCAAAGGCCGACGGCCCGAACTGGAGCAGCGCCGATTCGGTGCGCATGATGTCGGGAACGCCGACAGCCATGACCACCACGCGTTGACCGTAACGCAAGGTCTCGTTGGTAATGGGCAGCGCCGTTTCGGCATCCATAATTGTTATTATGTCCGGGACCAGCGCCAAGGTCTCTTCACCATGGCGCGCAATGAGGTTTTCATTCTGGAAGATGACGCAGCATTTTTCTCCCATTTTCTTGTCCTCGCGGATGACCACCTCGCCGAGAGTAAATCCCCGGTCCGTCTTTCGGTCGACATCGACAACCTTTCCTTCAAAGATTCGGCGCGCAACCGAGTAGCTGGTTGTCGGCAGAAAAGCTTCGAGTTCCTCGAACGGATTCCTTTTGTCCTGCGCCGATCGCCGGATAATACAGCCTATCCGGCGAGCTAGCGTCAGGGTGTGTTTTATAGCGGTGGACTTCACCTGCTTGCCGGTCATCGGGTAATTGGCGAAATAGGCGGTTCCGCCCATGCGGATCGTCAGACCGCGGGCGAGCCATTCCATCCGGTGGTTGTCCTCGGTCAATATCGTCGCCACATCGCCTTTTTCGTCGGATAATCCGAGCGGCGTGCCCCTTACGCCGTTGATGGCGAAAGTTTCCATCTGGAGTTCCGGAAAAGCGCGGCCTTGACCGTCGGCGTCTATGACGGGAATGCCAAGCCGCGCACCGACATAGAGCGGAATTGTCGAGTTGATCCCGCCGACTTCGGTCGGCATGGTCGCGTCGGCCTTGCGGCCGAGCTGGGCCTCGACGGCGCGCAGCGCGCGGATGGGTTCGTCCCCCGACGGCAGCTTTTCCAAGAGCACGGTCGGCGCGCCCATCATCGCGGTCGGAATAATCAGTCCGCCGTCGTCCAGCGTGTCGGGATCGACAATCTCGATTCGGTGCCCTTTTTTCAGCACCTTCTTGACCATCAGCCCGCCGATATACGGGTCGCCGCCGCCGCCCGCCCCCAGAAATGAAGCGCCTACGCACAAATCGTCTACATCCTCGATATGGAAATCCATGGCCGCCTTTCTCAGATCGGCAGATCGCCGACCGCTTTCACGCGCAGCCGCGTCGGGTTGCCGGGCAAGTAGCTGATCGGAACCAGTTCAACATCGACGATTTCGACGCTGTCTTCAACTGCGCCCGCTTCCACTGCATTGCGCATTGCCTCGTCCCTTGCTTCGTCGAGCGCCTTCTCGCGGTTGTTCCCGGCTAGGACGATCACTCGCTCGCACTCCCCGGAGACCTGGGCAATGGCGGCGCCAACCGCATTGGCGACCGAAGAATACTGCGGCTGAACTACGCCGGACATGGCGCGCACTTCCCAGTCCACAAGAATGGATCCGCCGCCGACGACTATGAATGGCAAGTCGCGGGGGTCGGTTTTCATTTTGTCTACATTCGAATCCAGGATCGCTCGCATGCTCGCGCGTGCCGAGGCGATCGTGCTCCTAGACACATGGCTCACAAGATTGGCATCGCCGACATCCGCCCACCCGCCGGCGACGGCGATATCGGTAGCGGTGAGCGTGTCGCCGCCAAAGCACAGGGCGCGTCGATTGAGTTCAAATCCGACCGAATCCGGACCCACCCGCTCCCCGCGATCGCGCACGATCGAACCGCCGCCGAGCCCGACCGCCAGCACGGCGGGCATCCGAAAATTGGTCTTCACGCCGCCTATGTCGACAAAATGCGTGGATTGGCTTGGAAATCCGTTGCGCAGCATTCCGATATCCGTAGTGGTTCCTCCGATATCCGAGACCATGGCATTGTCAATGCGCGCCAGATGCACGGCGCCTCGCATTGAATTAGTGGGACCGGAAGCAAAGGTCAGGACCGGGTATCGTTCCGCGGCCCCGGCTTGCATCAGCGTGCCGTCGTTTTGCGATATATACAGCGGCACATCCAGGCCCAGCTCGAAGAGGGCGCGGCGGAAGCCTTCGACAACGCGCCGGGCCAGCGCTACCAGGGACGCATTGATAATCGTGGAGTTTTCCCTTGGCAGCAGGCCGAATTGCCCAAGTTCGCCCGACAGCGAAACGGCAATGCCGGGACACTCGTTGAGGATAATTTCGGCAGCGCGATTTTCCATCGCGCCGTTGATCGGCGCGAACACCGAGGTTACGGCAGCCGACTCGACACCCGCCCGCTTCATGCTGCGGGCAGCTTCGGCCACGGCCGTTTCATCAAGCGGCGCAACCTCGCGGCCGTCGTACTCATAGCCGCCGCGAACCTGATGGACATGGATTCCTATCGACTTGACGAGGTCTGGCGGCCAGTCGGTTAGCGGCGCGATAGCCGAAGCCGCAGGCAGAGCAAGCCGGACGATGCCGACCGGCTGGAGCGAGCGCCGCTCGACCACCGCGTTCGTGAACTGCGTCGTGCCGATCATGACGCAACTAATCTGGTCCGGCGTTGTCCCCGCAATCTCCTTTGCTGCGCGGATTGCGGTAACGATGCCGGAATAGACATCCGGCGTCGTGGGCGTTTTCTTCCATCCCAGGACGCAGTCGGATCCTAGGACGACCGCGTCAGTATTTGTACCGCCGACATCAACGCCGATTTTCATTTCGATTCTCCTGCGGGCTGCAGGTCAAGGCACCACGGAGCCGCTCTCGGAATTCCAATAAAGCTCTACTTTGTCGCCAGGCTCCAGCCTGGCCAATTCGGGTCGATTGGGAATTTCAGCCGTAACTTCATGGATCCCGGCTCGAATTCTGTAGCGCCGCAACGAACCTTGGTAGGTTTCATCGATGACTTCGCCGCTCAGATAGGGCGTTTCGCCTTCGTCCGATGGCTTGAGCCCCAACACTTCCGGTCGCAGGAGCAGTCCGATGCCGTCGCCAACGGCAACATCCGCGTCGGATGGCATCCTCGCCGGTACGACTGCGCCGCCGCCTAGATCTATTTGGCCCGCCGTGCCGTCCAAGGATAGAATCCTTCCTTTGAGAAAATTGGAATCGCCGATGAACTCGGCGATGAAGCGAGAGACCGGCTTTTCATAAATTTCAACCGGCGTGCCGACCTGGAGCATCCGGCCCTCGTTCATCACGGCGATCCGATTGGACATCGTCAATGCTTCGGACTGGTCATGGGTTACGTAAATCGTCGTTATCCCGACCGACTTCTGGATATCCTTGATCCAGAACTTCATCTCCTCGCGCATCTTTTTGTCGAGTGCCGAGAGAGGCTCGTCCAAGAGCAGGATTTCCGGTTCGACGACCAGTACGCGGGCAAGAGCCACGCGCTGCTTCTGGCCGCCTGACAGTTCGCGTTCGAAGCGCGATCCGTAACCCGCCAGCCCTACCTGCTCGAGAGCGGCGCCAACCCTTCGCCGGATTTCCGCTTTTTTCTCCCCGCGCTCGATCAGCCCGAAGGCGATGTTGTCGTAAACGTTCATGTGCGGGAAAATCGCATAGTTCTGAAACACGATTCCGATGCCCCGCGCCTCGGGCGGAAGATCCGTAATGTCGCGGCCATGAACTTTGATTCTCCCGGTGGTTGGAGTCAGAAATCCCGCGAGCATCCTGAGCGTCGTTGTCTTTCCGCAACCGGAGGGACCCAGCAGGGAGTAAAACTCGCCCTGCTCGACGGTGAAATTCAGCTCTTCCACGGCGGCCGTCTTTCCGAATGATTTGGAAACTCTATGAAACTCGACAAATGGCATGGTCGTGTCTGTCAGCCAAAGGGCGGGCCGGGCATGCCCGGCCCGCTTGAATTATCAGAGGCCGAATATCTGGTTCAGGCGATCCGTGATTTCAAGCTTGTTCTCGACGAAAAAGTCCCAATCGGGCACCCAGAAATCCTCCACCGCATCGGGCGTGTTCATAACGCCGGCCTCGGCCAGCTGCGCCGTGATCGATGCTTTGGCATTGGTGGGCCGCCACAAGAATTCATCGCCGAACGCATTCAGGAACTGAGCGCCAAGCGTGCGGTTCAGTAGCGCGAACGCAAGCTTCTTTTGCATCGGGTCGGAATATCTGCTTATGGTCTTGGTCTGCGTAAGGATCGGCCGGCTGTCCCACAGCCAGACATCCATCGGCACGCCCTTGCGCTTCAGAGACAGAGCCTCGCCCTCGATATGCACGGCGATGTCCACCTCCCCGCGCTCGATAAGAGACAGCATATTAAAGGTAAACTCGGAGACCTTCATAGGCATAGCGTTTTCCAGCGCCTCGAAAGCGGCGTTCATGTCGTACTGATCCGTTCCGAATTCCTGCGCCGTGGCCATGAAGAACGCGTGCATCAGGCCGTTCTCGGTACCGTAGGTCCCGCGCTTGTTGGCAAAGCGGTCGTCCCAGAAATCGCGAAAGCTGCTCGGCGCCGGACCGCTATCCGTGCGGTAGGCATAGACATAAGGCATGTACGCCCATGTAACGCCGGCGCCGCTGGCAAACGCGAAGCTCCAGCAGTCGGCGGCGTTTGGCACATTCTCGCGGACTTCGTCTACGCTTAGGAAATAATCGCCGGCCTGCTTGGTTTGCGTCAGGTTCGGCAAGTTCCAGTTCGCGATGTCAAATACCGGGTCTTGCGGCCCCTGGGTAACAAACTTGGGAAACCACGGGAATGAGCTATCCCAGTTGATTTTGCAGTTGAAGTCCTTCTCGAACTGGTCGGTCAAGGCTGATCGCACGAACTCTTCCCAGCCGCCGCCCCACTCCCCGATATTGAGGGTTGCGCCGCCGGCATCGAAGACTTCGCCGTCATAGGACACGTCCTGTGCCCAGGCATGGTTGACAAATGGAGCCGATACAGCGGCCGTAGCCCCCAGCGAGATGCCGCTCTTAAGCACCGAGCGGCGTGTCGGTTCTAGTTTTCTGAATGTCATGACCATCTCCTTTTTCTTTGGTTGACATATGGTTTATGCGTGCTGCCGCTCCAGCAGCCGACGGATATTCACCAGCCGGTTGGTCAGCAGTACCGATGCGGTTACGAGCGTAATTGCGAAGATGCCCGCGGCCGCCGCGGAAGGGTCGAATTGGTAGCGCAGCGAGTTGTACATCGCGATCGGAAGCGGCTCGGAATTCGGCGCAGACAGGAAGAGCGAAACCTCGAATTGACCGAAGCTGACGATAAATGCGAAAATGCTGCCGGCCTGAATTCCATGGCCGATATTGGGTAGCGTTACCCTCCTGAAGGCTCGCCAGGGGGAAGAGCCGAGCGATCGCGCGGCCTCTTCCAGCGAAATGTCAAAAGCGGCGAGCGCGGCGCCGACCGTGCCGATGACATAGGGTGTGGAGTAGAGGATGTGTCCGATCCACAGCCCCCAAATCGTTCGGGATATGCTCGAGCCCGTAGAGATGTAGAATGCAAAGAGCGCGAAGCCGACGACGACTCCGGGAAGTACAACCGGCGAGAGGAAGAACGCCCGCATCGCAGCGCGGCCGACGAACCGCGTGCGGCTTAGGAACAATGCCGCGGCTGTGCCGATGATCGTCGCGACAATCATGGTCATTAGTGCTAGCCTGAACGAGAAGAAGAAAGCGCTTAGGTATTTGTCGGACTGCAGAAAGGCGACAACCCAGCGAAGCGACAGTCCCTGCGGCGGAAATGTTAAAAATTCCCCGGCGGTCAAACCGGCCAGCACGACAACTACAATTGGAAAAAGCATATAGCAAAATCCGGCGATGGCTAGAACAAGGACCAGCAACGGTATCTTTCTGCCCATCACGCAAGCCCTCCCGACCGGCGCGAGCCGACATGCAGGTAGACCAGCACCGCTCCGGCGCTCAAAAGAAACAGGATGAGGGCGATCGAAGCGCCGAATTGAAACCGCGCCGATTCTGCGACTTGCTGAAAGATGTGGATAGGCAGGACTCCGACGCGGAAGCCCCCCATGAGCGCCGGCACGATGTAGGACGAGATCGAAAGCGCGAAGACCAAAAGCGAGCCGGCCAAAATGCCCGGCATCGATGCCGGCAATATCACGCGGATGAAAGCGCGCCACCGCGTCGCCCCAAGGCTTCGAGCAGCTTCCTCCAGACTAGGGTCGATTCTGCGGATCACTCCGACGAGGGTCAAGATCATGAACGGCAGCGCGAACTGCACCAAGCCAGCGACTACACCCCCGAAATTGTACATAAGACGCGCGGATGTTTCGGCGTGGATCAGCCCGACAAGGCGCAGCGCCTGGTTGATCAGCCCGTTATCGCCCAGAATTACCATCATGCCGTAAAGGCGGATGACCATATCGAGCTGCATTGCCGCAAGGACAATAATCAACAGGATCGTGTTGCGTCCGGGATGCTCGGTCTTGGCGATGACAAACGCCATGGGGTATGCGATAATCAGCGTAACCAGTGAGACAACGCCGGCAAGCAATACGGACCGCCCTGCCGCGGCCATGTAATTCGAGCGTGAAAAGAAGCGGGAGTAGTTGTCGAGCGTCAATTCGGAAGTAATTCCTACTTGCCCGATAATCTGAGGATTGAACGAGCTTACGAACAAGAGTCCGACTGGAATAACAAAAAAGATAATGAAGAATACAAGGAGCGGGGACACTAGCAACCATGCCGCGTGGCGCCGGAAGCCGGGAATGCGTCCTGCCGTGCGCCCGGTCCGATTCGCTGTCATGATCCGCGGGCCATCCATTCAAACAGAGTCGGCCAGCCGGTGAATCCCGTTATCCGCTTCGATTCCGGTTCAGGATAGAGCGACTTGTCGACAGCGCCCCCTCTGGCGACCTCCTCATGCGCCACCTTGAGCGAGTGCGGCAAAGGATCGACCACCCGGGCGGGATCGATCCCTAGCCCGTCGGCTGCGTCCCGCGCTAGTCCCAGCATCCCGGTGCAGCCGAACACGATCGCATTGGCGCCGTCCTCGTCGATTGCCGCCCGACACTCCGCTACGGTCGCCGCAAGGGATGCCTCGCGATTTTTCTCAAGCTCCAGAACCGGGATTCCAATTCCCCGCACCGAAACAAGCGTTTCGGCGAACCCGTAGCGCGATGCCAAGCCGCGGAATGCGCGTTCCTGGCGCTGCAGCACCGTGACCACCGAAAACGGACCCATGGATGCTGCCGCCTCCAGCCCGGCCTCGCCGCAGCCGACAACTGGAATCGAAACGGCTTCGCGGGCGGCGTCCAGAGCCGGATCAAGCATGCAGTCAATGACAATCGCATCGATGCCGTCGGACTCCGCGGTCAGGGCCGCATCGATCACCCCTGGGCCGGCAAGCACTTCATCCACTGCGGATTCAACTGATTCCGGACCGTTGCGCAGAAACGTCTGACTCAACTCGCAGTCCGATGGGAGAGTTCCACGCAATGGGGCATCATTTCGGAATCCGCCCGATACTATCGGCGTGACAATTCGGATATTGCTCAAGTCGCGCTCCCTATCTCGCTCAATAAGAGATAGCCGAGTTATGACCGCTGATTTGGCTCCGAGATACTACCCATGCGGGTAGCGACTATCGAATTATTCCGAGTTCTTGCCCCCGCCGCACGGCCTGCATCCGATTTGTCGCATCCAAGTCATTGAAAAGTTTCTTCAAATGGTACTTCACGGTGTCGACCGAAACGCCCAGTATCTGAGCGATTTCCTTGTTGGAATGACCTAGCGCGACCAGTTCCAGATAGCGCTGCCGTCCATTCGCCCGACCATGCCTGCCTTGAGAGCGGTCATGGAACAAAGCCGCCGGTCCGCCGGTTTGGTGCGTCGCCCAGTAATAGGTTAACTCCGACAATTTTCGCCTCTGTTCCGGTAGAGGCGCGACGATTACGCGTTCACCGTCCAGCGCGGCCTGAACTACTTGCGCAATTTCGTTGCCTTCGTCCAGGATGAACCGGCGGAACGGCTGCCGACCCAGAAGCCGCAATGCCGACAGCAGCGCAGCGGTTGCGTCGGTCTTCTGGTTTAGACGCCAATGAGCCGCAGCGCGGATGATCCTTAGCTTGGCCAATGTCAGCAGTTGTCCCCCTCGAATGGCGAAGTCTTCAGCCGGATCGACAAATGCCAGTGCGTCGCGCGATCTTCTCGCCCGGACCAGCCAGCGGGCAATCGCAACGCCGGCCGTTCCCTGCCGCAGGGCCCAGTCTTGTCCCGTATCCCAGTCGTAGGCTTCAAATGTCAGGTCGATTTCTCGCATAATCCGCCTCGCCGCGCCGATTTCATTGCTCAAGGTAAGAGCCCGAATCCTCTCGATCTTCATCAGCCTCAATAGGCGGGGCATTTTGCGCGCCTCGGCCACTTTCTCGCAATGAGCGAGCTCTGTCAGCGCGCCGGGAAGACCCGAGCGGATATAGGCCAGTCGCGTCCGTACCCGATAGGCGGCCGCGCGGACATCGAGCCATGCATCCTCCTCCTCAACGCTGCCCATAGCATGTGCAAGAAGCGTTGAGCTCTGCACTAGATCGTTGGTTTCATATGCGACTTCCGAGCGAAGGGTGCGGCAGATAGCAAGCAATGCGGAAGTATCGTCGGGCAACCGGTCTAAACGTTCCTGCATTTCGGCATATTGCGAAGCGGCCCCGTCCAGGTCGCCCCGCATTAGCTTGATCTGGCCCAGATGAGCGTGGAGATGCAACGAGCCGAAAACCGCGTCGCCTTGCCTATAGCAGCGAATGGCGCCTTCCGCATATTCCTGAGCGCGGTCAAAATGGCCCATATGAAGCGCGTGAATGCATAAGAGGTTGAGTGCCAGCGCTTGGCCAACGAGGTCATCCGGCCTGGAAGATTCAAGTATCCGGTTCAAGAGCTCCTTAGTGCCCTTTACAAAAGGCTGGTCTTCGTAGACTCGAACGTGCCCGTCGACCAATGTGAACTGGCTATCCGAATCGGCACAGCCGGCTGCATATTGATCTTTGCGAATAGTCTCCAGCTGCTTTCGCGCTTCGCTCGCTTGTCCATGTTTGGCCAGAACGAATGCGCGCGCGAGAGCGACGGCTCGGTCGTCGCTCGCTGTTAAACACTCTAGACCCACCAGCTGTCCGGCCAGCACCGATTCTGGGCCTCGCATGAATGTGCGCCAGTTAACACGGGGCATCGAGACCGGCTCGATGCTTGAATTTTCAATCCGTTTAGCCAACGAGTTCCTCCAGTTTTGACCATAGAAAATATATTTGCGAATGGAATCGCAAAGTACGGCTCCGATCCGCGCTCCGTAGTTCGCAAGCCGCGTGTATAGCGAAGATTCGGATGCGGCACGGCGGCAGCTATTCCTTCTAAGAGCTTGTCCCAAAAGTCGGCAAAGGAACTATATATCGGCCAAGGATAGAATATTGCCACTAAAATTTACAATATGTGGTGCTTTGATTCAAGCGCTAAGGGCACAGCGGACCATGCTCGCAAGATTATTGCTTTTACTTCGCCGCTTGGATTCCGCCAAGCCTTTTTCGACCCGCGGCAGAGCCCGAGCGGTTGGGCGAATCAGAACTCCGGGCTCCGAAGTCGGCTTCCGCCTGGAGCCGGCCGGGAACTGTTTCCGCTGCGGCGTTGCGTCGGGCCACGAATCCTACAGCGACGGGCGGTCCTCATTGGCAGCGAGCTTGGCGACCGGTCGCGGGAGAATCTCGGTGCGGGTCAAGGAGTTCGTCTGGTCCGCCCGCGTTTTTTCCAGGAGACTTTGGCTCCAACGGCGACATATTCAATCCTCGCTGCGTAGCATTCGGGAACGGGAAGGATTAGCCCGAGATCGCTCATGAATTTTCCGAAGCCTGCCGCACGCGCGCCGCGACGCGCGACCAAGTGGCGAACGCGTTTTTCAACAGGTTTCGCAGGAGCAACTCGTATGCCGAGTTAATGGCGAAAAGCAAATGCGCCGCGAATTTGAACTGAACTTCGGGCAGGAAATTCTTCGATATTCTTTGCTTGGCAACAATCCCGGCAGTTACCGAGGCGGGACGCTTTCATCGGCCAGAACGCGAATTCGATCCGCGATAGAAATTTTATTGGCGCGCATACCGGTCATTTTTGCCTAGGACCTGAAGTTATTCTTGTCCGTCCTCCTTCACTGGATTCTGGATTATTGGATTCCTTCTTTATTAGACGCTGGTTGCTAGGCGGGGGAGACAAATTTGACTTGACCGGGATGTCGAAATTTGCTGGTGGTTACGCATTGAAATACCGGATTTCGCAAACAATATTTCACACAGCGACAGAAAAACAGAAAAAGGATTTTCGCATGTCCGGAAAATTAAAAACGAGAATGTTGTCCAGTTCCGACGTTCCAATACTGGCAGGGCCTCGGACAAAAAGTGGGGCACGAAGGTCATGGACCGTGGATTCTGAATTGTTCCGTCCTTGATCCTCAGAGCACAGCAAAGAATCGGCTTGAACCCAACTCAACTCGCGTTTCTTTTGCAACTTTGTGATTTCTGGTGGGATGATGCTCGCAAACCTCACCCTGGGAAGAAACTTCCGGCAGCGAGGCTGGGACTAAGCGAGAGACAGGTGCAACGCTACATTGCTGAATTGGAGCAGGCCGGTTTGGTCAAAAGGGTTGAGCGCTATGCAGCGAATGGCGGAAAGACAACCAACACCTATGATCTGACCGGGCTTGTCGAGCGTCTTAAAAAATTAAGACCGGAATTCCGCAAGGTTGAAGAAAAAGTGAAAAGCGAACGCAAAGCAGTAGAGAAGCGAGGCTACAAGCCGAATCCCAAGCCGTCCGCTAGTGCAAGCTGAACAACTGCGATTTCCAAGAAAGCTGAGCCTTGGGCGCATACCTACGGCAGAGGCGGGTCCAAGGCTAACAAGACAAATATGACCATCCCCACTCCAATTGTCAAGGACTTCGAACTGGACACCGAGATAGTCGCTGAGTTGGAGATCTCGCTTTCGGCAGGGCGGCTTGGAACATATCTGAAAGCAACGGGCGGCGACCGCACCGACGCGGTTAGGCTCTATACGTGGAATACGTCCATCAGTGCCGCCTTCTATATGGACCGTTGCAAGCTTTGGAGGTTGCGCTCCGAAACGCAATGAACCGAGAACTAGCAGCCGTGTACAGGCAGGCGTGGTACGACAATAGCAGGGCTGGGCTCGACAGCGGTTGTCTTGCTCGAATAGACCAAACCAAACGGGAACTTCGTAAAAATAAATATCCCGACGACCTGTCGCAGGTGGTCGCTTCATTGTCTTTCGGCTTGTGAGTCTCCCTGCTAGGACCAGGGGGGATCAAAAATAGGAAGACAAAAACAAAGGCCAATTACGAAATGATGCTTTGGCGGCCTGCTCTCAGGTCGGCGTTTCCGCACGCAGCCAGAATTTCGCGCAAGAAGGTCCACGCGCCTCTGAACTTCCTTCGAGCATTCAGGAACCGGATTGCGCATCATGAGCCGATCTTCTCCCGGCATCTAAAAAAAGATTACCAAAGCGTCCTGGAGATAACCTCTTGGATCGCCCCTTATAAGCGTGATTGGATCGTGGCCCACAGCAGAGTTCCCGAGGTTCTTGCCACGCCGCCCGCCTCCGTGGGACTAAAGTTCTAATCATTGTTTGCGGAGATAGGGTTGGTTGAGGTTCTGTTATAGTTGATTTTAGTGCTTTCAGGGCTGAATGTTCGGATGGTTAACCATGAACGGCTAATATGAAGATTTCACGGTATTCAGGAGCCGAGAACCGGGTTAATTCCGTTAGGAAGCGAACTGGCATTCTGAGCCTTTTGAGATCATTCCAGGCCAATCGCATTCCCTTGCGGTCCGCATCTTGCATTGAAGTTTCGCCCTATTTTTGTTCCCTATGGATAAGACGAGATCCGGCTTCCCGTCGAATTCGTGCCGGACGGCCTCCGCCGTCTATACAACCGCTTTGGCTGTTTCGGACACTCGATTGGGGAGGTGCCGCGACTTGAGAAACGAGAACAACCGCTCCTCCGGGTTCAGTTCGTAGCTGTAGGGTGGCGGCCTTGTCAACGAAGTCTTAACGGGCCGCCTAGTCTTTCGATTGGTGATGGTCGGTCCGGTCGAGCACGACAAGCGCTTGGCAGCCCTTGGAAACAGCGGCCGAAAGGTCTGCTATCGAAAGGGAGGTTCATCTCGACTGTCTTGGCCCGGTTGCAGACGCGCCGGTCGCAGGACAGATCGAACTGAACAGGTAGAAGTGGTCGTGCCGGAAGTTGCAGGAATTGCGCGGGAGCGTTCTCATTGGCGCCCAATCCCCGAAAGGCATGCCCTTTTGCCCCCGCACGATAGTGAAATTGAAGTCGGGCCGATGTTTGTGGCAAGCGAAAACGAATCACTTGAATGAGCGAATCGCCGCGGACAGAATTGCCTTGAAAATCGAGGAAAGTGGCGATATTCATTCGGGTGGCCGCGGTCGTCTACGGCAGGCTCTTCAGCTGATAGGAAGTCAACTGCATAATTGCCTTGGCCAACTGAAACAAGCAAATAATCGCAGATGAAACTATGCAAAGTGGTAAGAAATGGATTATTACCAATCTGTAGTCGCCCAATGGCTTGTTTCCGATGGCCGAACTCTTCTGGCAGAAGAGTACTATCTTCGGACATCGCATGTGACGGAATTCAAACATTCAGACCAAGAATGTCTTTGGCCTGACATGGTCGCGGTGCGTTTGAATGATAAAGAAGTGTTTCTTTGCGAGGTAACTTGGTCACGCGGCTGGAGCAGGATAGAAGAGAAACTCGAAAATTATGCGGATCGAATGCCAAGTATTCGTGAATCAATTGAATGCTGGCTTGGAATCCCTCAAGACTTCGAACTGCGCATCTGGTACTTCGTGCCGGAAGGCCACATCGAAAAGATCAAAGCTAAAAAACCGCCTGGCTTGAAACTCGATTTCACTGCCCTGGAGGAAATCAAGCCTTGGACTTACACTCATGGCCAGCGAAAAGCCTAGACCCGTCGATACTAAGTTCTATACGCTTGATTTCGATTTATTGTAGCCTTGGACGCAATTTCACCAAAATAGGCTCAAGATATGTCGACAGGCGCCTCGACAAGGCGCGACACCGCCTTAAACCAGCCAGCCGGGTAAACGGATCTGCTAACAAGATGCGGCGGATCTTCCGGTCCTGTCGTGTAATCCTTGGTAATCACCAATGCCGCGCTGCCGGGGTCGGCTCCGAGGGCCTTGCCGATTTTCGGATCCAGCATGTCGGCTTGAATGGTCTGCACAACCGAGCCGGTCCTTTGACCGAACCGGCTGGCGATGATTTCGGCGGCGGAGAGATGCTCGCGCTCCAAATCGTCGGCCGCAGGCTCGAATAGCGCGTCGAGCCAAATTGCAACCCACGCAATCGGCTTTGACTCCGAGCCGGTCGTAATTCTCGGCATGGTCGCCTCGGCGAGGCTCCGGCCCGGCTCGCAGCGAAACATCCTGGCCACCGCCTCGTCCGCTTCGATCAGTTTCTTGCAGACGAATTCGCGGCGCGTCTCCTTGCCGAAGGCGATCAATTCATCGATTGACTGGACGATTTCGACGAATCCTCCCTTCGGTTCTCGCGAAACCAAGACGGACCCGCTGCCCTGGCGGGAGCTGACTTGGCCTCTGGCGCGAAGGTGCTGAATCGCGTTTCTAACCGTATGCCGGCTGACCCCGTAAGCCTGAGTCAGCTTGCTTTCGGTCGGCAGCATGCTGCCCACCGGAAGTTTCCCGGTCGAGATATCGTGCAACAACCGGTCCGCAATCAAAAGGTATTTCGGTAGTGTGTAGGCCATGGATCAAATACAGCCTCGGCGCTCCAAATCGTCGTTTTCTTCTTTGGAGAACCCGGCATCGCTTAAATATCGGCGGGTATCGGCCCCGGACGGAGGGCAGGGGGCCGATTTCTTGCTCCCGCCGGCTTGGATGGGGCTCCGCTGCATTCGGAATTCGGCGCCGGAACCAAGACTCAAGGTTTGGATTCGACCGGAATCGGACAGATCCCCATCAATCAGAGCTTCCCGAGGTGTTCGAACAGGGGCAACGGGCACTTTGCCGCCAAGCCTTTTGATCCAGTAGTCGGCCGGATGCTTGAGCAATGCTCCGTCGAGAATTTCGGTCAGTTCGTCCCTGCGCTCGCGGCGGAGGTCAAAACTGGCGAATCGCCTGTCGTGCGCTAGTTCCGGCAGTCCGAGCCCCTTGCAAAGCAGCGGCCAGAACTTTTCCTTGTTGCACATGATGTACAGCCATCTGTCCGAGGCCCGGTACAGCTGGCACGGAACCAGCGAAGCATGCGCCGACCTTTCCATTCTAGATGGAGCATAGTCGGAGTTTAGAGCCCAGTTGCCCAGATAGCTCATGTTGTAAAGCGCCGTGTCGTAAAGGTTAATGTCGACATCGCGGCCTCGGCCGGTCGATTTCGGCGCGCTAAAAGTCGGTCTAGCCCTGACCTGCGTCGGCGCAACGACGGTTTTTGCAGCGGTTTCGGGTTCTTCGGTAGCGACGGTGCTAGCAATGGCGACAATTCTCGTGCCCGCGATGCTGTCGCGGGGATACGACCGCCCGTTCGCTTTGGGCCTGGTCGGCGCGTCGGGAACGCTCGGCATCCTAATTCCGCCGTCGATAATACTTGTGATCTACGGGTTGATCGCCGAGATTTCCATTCCGCGCCTTTTACTTGCGGGCGTAGGTCCCGGGCTAATCGGAACTTCCCTGACCCGGAAGACGGTTTTGGCCATGCACAACAGGGTTTCGGCCGGAATCAGGCTGTCATGCTTATGTAAGCATCGCGATCCGGGTCCATGCCGAGCAGCGCGAACGCCTTCGCCTGCAGTTCGGTCGGCTCCGAGGCCAGTAGGAACCGGCTGTCGGACCGTCCGGGAAGGGAGGCGTAGTTCAGCGTCAGCGTGCCGAGGTCGGAAAGAAGCGTCGTGAAGCTGTGGACCGGCAGCCCGTCGGGTGTGCGCCTGGTGTCGGCCTTGGCCTTCGCGCTGTCCGAGACTTTCGCGGGTTCCACCGGCGAGCTCCGCCGCGCCCGGGCGGCCTCGCGGTCGTCGTCCTCGAACAGGATCGGCGCCAGGCGGCGGCGCATGTGCCATTCCACGTGGTACGCGAGCATGCAGAGGAACACGTGGGCGCGAACGTGATCCTCGGAGTACACGTGCACGGGCCGGATCCGCAGCCGCGAAGTCTTCATCGCGAGGAACGCGCGCTCCACGGCCGCGAGCGACTTGTACGCCTCCACCGCGGCCTCCGGACCAAGCGACGCGGACTCCAGGCTGGTGCGGATCACGTAGACGCCGTCGAGCCGCGCCTCCTCGGCGATCCGCCCCTCCCGCCGGCTCCAGGAGATGCCGTCGTCCGTGAACGCGATCTCGAAGTGCTTCTCCATCTTGCGTCGGTTGGCCTCCCGCCCGATGGCCTTCATGGCTTGGTCGCGGTTCGCCGGCCCGGGCTTCCGGCGCGCGGCGGCGGCCGCGATCGCCGCCAGCGTCTCCTCCGTCGCCTTAAGGAGATCCTCCCGCTTGCGCCGCCGCTCCTCCCGCAGCCTCGGGTTCAGGCAGACCATCAGCCGGTCGCCGGGGAAGTCCGGGCCCGTGATCTCCGCCACCGCGTCGGGAACCAGCGCCTCGGGCGCCAGCGGGACCGGGGCGGCCGAGCGCAGCAGCTTGCGGATGTCCCCGGTCCTCAGGGCCGAGATCCAGTCGAACCCCGCCGGCGCGAGGTCCCCGCGGATCCGCGCCGTCGTCAGCATCCCCCTGTCGCCCACTAGCGCCACGCGGTCGATGCCGAAGCGCTTCCGGACCTTGTCCACCTGGCTTGCCACCGTGGACGGGTCCCCGGCGTTGCCGGCGAACACCTCCACCGCCACCGGGCAGCCGTCCGCGGCGCAGAGCAGCCCGTAGGTGATCTGCATCTTCCCCTTCTTGCCGTCGCGGTTGTGGCCGAACGCCGCCAGCGGGCAGCGCCGTCCCTCCAGGTACGAGCTGCTCACGTCGTAGAGGATCAGCGTGTTCCCGCCCTTCAGGTGCCGGTTGGCGAGGCTCTTCTCGATCCAGGGCTGGCGCTCCAGCAGCCAGTCGAGCATGTCCAGCATCTCGTTGCCGGCGACGGGGCCGAGCTTGAGCAGGGATCCGAGGCTGGTCGACGCGGTCTCGGGATCCAGCGCCCTGGCGGTGGCGAGCTTGGAGGCCGGGCTGAGAATCCGCGCCGCGACGGCGGCGAGCGCGAGGTCCCGGCTCCGTTCCGCCCGGCGTCCGAGGATGCGCCTGAAGCCGAGCCGCTTCATCGTGCCGAGCACGGCGGCCGCGTGGCCATGGGGCAGGGACCGGCGGATCGCGAAGGCCTTGCGGGGGTCGTCGAGGACGATCCCGCCCCTGATCACGGCGCGGAACCCGTCGACGACGGCGGGATCGAGGCCCGAGAGGTTTGCGATGGTCTTGTGCCGGACGCGCCGTCCCTCGCACCAAGTCTTCCTGAGGAGGACGGCCTTGGTTCCGAACTGGTTTGGGATCTCGTCGATTCGGATGGACATTCTTATGTAAGTATTTTTCTGCCTGTTGATACGCTTTTACAAGCATATTTCGGCGAAGTCAAGGGATTTCTTATGTAAGATAGAATCCCAGCAAGTCCGCGCCGCTGGCGGCAGAAAACCGTTTCGATTCAACGCGTTGGACGAAAGAAGGGGCGGATGATCTGCTGAAAGTTCCGGCTAATCCAGGGCATGCTATTCTATGCGTTCATGAAGGACTTGCCGCGGCCGGATATGCCGTCGCTATGGCAGTTCGCAGTAGCAAACATGAAGGCTTTGCCGGCGGTTGCCATCCCCTCGCTTAATTTCACCGGGATTTACGGAGGCTATACGACCATTGCCGAGGCCGGCGGCCTTGCCGCACTGCTGTCCATGCTGGCGGCGCCAATCGTTTACCGCGGCTGCACGATTCGTGAGCTGCTTCCGATTACGGCCGTCGCGATGCGGCGCTCCGCATCGATCAAAATCATCGTTGTCGCCGCGCTTCTGTTCGGACACTGGCTAACGGAAACGCGCATGCCGGCCAAGCTTGTCGAGTTTGTGATATCCACTGAATTGAATGCATGGCAATTCCTGTTGTTCATGAATTTGGCGATGCTTGTGCTTGGAACCATTCTGGAAGGCCTGTTGATCGTTCTCATCACGGCTCCTCTGGTTATACCCCTTTTTCGCCAATTCGGAATCGACCCGGTTCACTACGCCATCATCGAGGTAATCAACATTGAATTGGCGATGCTTGCGCCGCCCGTCGGGCTCAATTTCTTCGAGCTTTCCGGAGTTTCCAAGGCGCCGGTTTCCGAAGTTACCCGCGGCGTGCTACCGTTTCTTGCGCTAATGCTGCTACCGCTCGGTCTCGTCGCCTTCATTCCGGAACTGTCGCTGACGCTTCCTTCATTGTTCTTTGATTGAGGCGGCGCGGATCGTTCCGAACGAACACCCCTCGTCCGCCCGATTACTTTGGTCCGGATTGCCTCCGAACGCAATTGGCGGGGCTAGCCCGCGGCGAGAAATCGCCAAAATCGAAACTCCTTGCGCCCGCCGATTCGGCCGCGCGGGATCCTCGGCAGACATCGAGCCGGGAATTCGGGAAACTCGGCTAGGAGGGGTCCAGCTCGGCAACGAGATCCGTTACGGAGGTGAACATCGGCGAATGGTCGAAGCCCGCCTTTTCAAGGCGCAAATTCGGAAAGCTCGTTGCAAGTAGCGCGATCGTTTCCTCGACCTCGATAGTGACGACGTACCGCCCGACGCACGAGAAGACGCCGCCTCCGAAATTCAAGTGCGCAGGCTGGGCGGGTCGGTCGATATCGAACCGTTCCGGCTCCGGATAGTAGGCGGCATTCCAGTGAGCCGCGCCGAAATTGGCGAAAACCGGCGTTCCCTTCGGCACGGCGCATCCGGCCATCTCCATGTCCGCCAGCGCTTCGCGGGACGTGGAAATCGAACGCGGGCGGTAGCGCATGACCTCGCGGACGGCGGCGGGAGCGAGGGAAGGATTCCTTGACAGGCGCGCCCAGGTTTCGGGTCTCGACGCGAGCTCGATTATCGCGATCCCGATCTGATGCGAGGAATTGTCGGTGTTCGCTTCGGCGAGCTTGACGATCCAGTTCCGTAGATCGTCGTCGGACAGGTTTCCGGCGTCCGCCTCGCGAATTAAATCGGAGATCAGGTCGCTTCCCGGATCGCTGCGGCGATCTTCGATGCGATGGTCGATATAGCTGAGCAATTCCTCGAATCCCTGGACGATTTCCCGTGTTCGGGAGGAGTCTCGCGTATGGACTTGCTGAACGATGTGCGAAGTCCTGGCTATGAATTCCCAGTCCGTTTCGGGCGCGTTCACCCAGTAGCAGTAGAGCGAGGAAGGTATCTTGTCGCAGAGCGAGGCGATCAAGTCGATGGGGCGATCGGTCGGCAGCGACTCGACCGCGTCGGCAACGATGCGGCGTATGTCGCGCCTGAACCTTTCAGACGCCTTGTCGCCGAGCAGCTTTACGATCGGCCGCCGGAGGTTCCGCCTTCTTTCGCCTCGGTTGTAGAACGATATGGACTTGCTCTTGTAGTCGAGAGCAGGACCCTCCGGCAGGCCGAGCACCTCCATGAGCTTCGGGTGCCCGGTTCCGAGCCGCCTGTCGAGAATCGATGCGCGGCAAAGCTCGTAGTCGAATATCTCGACGCCTCGAACGCTGCGCGCGACCTTCCACCGCCGGGCGTAGTCGGCCAGTATCGGAAACGGCTGCATTCTGTAGGCTTTCGACGCGAAGTCGACAGCGGGTAGATCATCGACCGCCTGCAGCATGGGATCCTCCCTTGAATTGCGGAGCGAGATGCGGCTAAGCCTTGGTTTTGTCCAATTTGGACGACGACTCCAGATATCGGAAAAGCAGCGACAGGCTGAAGCAAAGAATGAAGTAAAGCGCCGCCGTAGTAATCCACGCTTCGAATATCATGCGGGAGGACGAAACGATCTCCGTCGTCTTGTAGGTCAGTTCCTGAACCGAGATCAGCGAAATGATCGAACTATCCTTTATCAGCGAAATGAACTGGTTGGCGAGCGGCGGAAGCACTTTCCGCAATGCCTGCGGTAGAACGATGTAGCGGGTTTCGGCGTACCAGCTCATGCCGAGCGACCGGGCCGCTTCGCGCTGCCCCCTGTCGACGGATTCGATCCCGGCCCGCACGATCTCGCCGACGAAGGCGCTTTCGAACAGGGCCAGCACGATGACTCCTGAAATCATTGACGGGAATCGGCGCATGTCGCCGAAAAAGAAAACCCAGATACCGTTGTTTTCCTGCCGCGCGATTCCGCGCGCCCATCCTTCGATATTGAATGCGGCGACAAGCTGTTCGGAAAGGAAAAAGAAGAAGATGAAGATAACGACCAGCGGAGGAATATTGCGGAGGAATTCGAGATAGGTTCGAGCAAGCATGCGAATCGCCAGATTGTTGGCGCATCTGGCAAGGCCCAGAATCGTGCCGAGAATGACCGCGAGTACGCTTGCGTAAATACTTATCCTAATTGTCGTAACAAGGCCGTGGATAAGGATGTTGGAAACCCAGCGGCCCTTTTCCTCGTCGAAGCGGAACATGTAGTAGGGAATGACTTCCCAGCGCCAATTGTAGTTTAGCTTGCCTTCAATCTGAAACCAGATATAGCCGAAAATGCCGACCAGCGCTGCTATCAGCACGAAGTCGAGCCAGTGCAGTTTCTTTCGAATCTTTTTCACGGGGCAGCTTTCGACGCGGGCGGGAGGCGGCCCGCCGCCATTTTTCGGCGGGCCGCTACGATTTTATTGCGCGACCTGATCGGCCCACTCCTCGGTGGCGAACCAGTAGTCGTGCCGCTCGTCCAGCCATCCGGTGCGCCAATGGTGCGCTATCCAGTTGTTGAAGTAGTTGACGGCATCGGGGTCGCCCTTGCGAATTGCGAATCCTTCGCCGCGCGGGTCGAACAGGGAATCGAACGGAACGTAGAGAACGTCCGGATAGTCCCTGGCGTAGCGGTTCGGCGTCGGCTGCGAAGCCATCGTGGCGTGAGCGTTGCCGTTGATGACTTCCTGCGAGGATGCTCCGTCCTCGTCGAACTGCAGCAGCTCGGCCTCGGGAAAGTGCTTCGCGATCATGATCGCGGGGGTTGCGCCGCGGCGCGCGGAGAAGGTTACGTCCGGGCTGTTGAAGTCCTCAAGCGTAAATCCTTCCGTCATCTCCTGGTTCGCGAGAATCGCCAGTCCCGAAAACGCATAGGGATCGGTGAAGTTGACGGTCAGGTTCCTCTGGGCGGTTACCGACATGCCGCTGATGATGGCATCGAACTTGCCGGCGATCAGGGCGGGAATGATTCCGTCCCAAGACGTCGGAATGAACTCGGCATCGACTCCCATATCCTCGGCCAGCTTTCGTCCGACATCGAGTTCAAAGCCGATAAGCTCTCCATTCTTGTCGCGCATCGACCAAGGCACGAACAGCGAAAGGCCGATTTTGATCACGCCGCGCTTCTTGATCGATTCGATCACGCTCTCGTTCGACAGGGCTTGGCTCGCCTGCTGGGCGGATGCCGGCAATGCGATGACCGCCGCCATCGCCGATAGCAGCCAGAGGCCGAAAAATCGTCTTGCAAGTTTCATTTTTATCTCCTTCAGTTTTGGAAGAGGCATTGCCTCTAGGTTGCAACGGCGTACTTCTTCTCAAGAAAAGTTACAAACACCGACAGAATCAGCGTGACAACCATGTATACCGCAGCGATCGTAAACCAGATTTCGAAGCTAAGATACGTATCGGAAATTATGTTGCGTCCGATGGTCGTCAATTCGGCCACGGCGATGACGCTTACGATCGCCGAGCTTTTTATCAGGTGAACCGCCTCGCCCGTCATCGGCGGCAGCATGAACTTTATCGACTGCGGAAGAATTATGTAGCGATAGGCCTGCGCCGAGGACATGCCGATAGATTTGGCGGCCTCCCACTGGCCGATATTGACCGCGTTTATGCCCGCTCGGAAAATCTCCGAGACCAGCGCCGAATGAAACACGGCCAGGCAAAGCAGCGAAGCCGTATAGCGATCGAATTTAAATATCGGCCCCAGCACGTAGTAGAATAAATATAGCAGCACGAGCAGAGGCATGTTTCGAACAAATTCGAGATACCCGACGGCGACCCCGGTGCCCACCAGCAGTCCCGAAAGCCGAAGAAGCGCGACGATCAGCCCCAAAACGACGGCAAGAGCGAATGCCTGCACGGACAGCTGGAGGGTTTTCACCAGCCCTATCGAGATTTCGCCCCACTGAAAGCCGTCGTCGGTCAGCTGGAAGAGGTAGTCCGGGATGCGGTACCAGCGCCATGTGTAGCCCATTGCCTCGGCGCCGGTCAGGGCGGCCTGCACTATGATATATACGACGATCAAGTAAACGGCCACGGAAGCCGGCTTGGACTTCAGGTAGAAGCTCAGCCGCTTGCCTGCGCTCATCTGCGCGATAAAGCGCGAATAGCCCGGCGACTGAGTCTGAAGAGAGCGCGTCGAAGAATTGGGCATGCCGCTCAATGCTCGAGAATCTGATCGAGAAACATGCGGCAGCGCTCGCTTTTCGGGCTGGAAAAGAATTCCGCGGGAGGCGCACTCTCGATGATGCGCCCCTCTTCCATGAAGACCATCATGTCGGCGACTTTCCTGGCGAATCCCATTTCGTGCGTCACGCAAATCATCGTCATTCCGGATTCGGCGAGTTCAACCATCACGTCGAGCACTTCATTGATCATTTCCGGGTCGAGCGCCGACGTCGGCTCGTCGAAAAGCATAATCCGCGGCTCCATGCAAAGGGAGCGCGCGATCGCGACGCGCTGCTGCTGCCCGCCCGACAGCTGCGCCGGGTATTTCTCCGCCTGCTCGGGAATATGGACCCGCTCCAGGTATTTTCGCGCCCGTTCCTCGGCTTTCCTTCTCGAAATCTTTCGGACCCGCATCGGTCCCACGGTAAGGTTTTCCAGCACGGTAAGATGCGGGAAAAGATTGAACTGCTGGAACACCATGCCGACTTCCATTCGCACGGCGCGAATATTCTTCGTCTCGTCGTCGAGCTCGATTCCGTCGACGGTTAGCTGCCCCGCGGAATGCTCTTCGAGACGGTTGATGCATCGAATCAGGGTCGATTTGCCGGATCCCGACGGGCCGCAAATGACGACGCGCTCGCCGGATCTGACCGACAGGCTGACATCGGCGAGAGCTTGGAATTTTCCAAAAAATTTGTCGAGATTCCGGATTTCGATAATTGCCGCGTCTTCTTGCATGGATGGAGGGCGTTCCTGAGGCCAAGCGTTGTGGTGTCCGCCGGAGTATACGCGTCTTTGGCGAAAGAAAAAACCACGATGTTTCCAGCGCCGCGCGAATTCCTCAAAGCCTGTGCGGGCAGCCTATGTGGATTTTGAATGTCAGCTTAGATGCAATGAGAAGCTCGAAAGAATAATCTATCAAGATATAGTTGCAATCGATAGTATTGGATTGATTGTTGATGAATATGGAAATTGGCTGAACCATTCAGGAAAGCCGGGGATGGGGGACGCATTCTTCAAGTATTTGTTCGATTGTCAGTATTGGAAAACCCTATGCAACGGATAGGTGTAACGCCGTGTGACAACGAAAGACAAGGATTTGAAGAGCTGCCGGAGAACGAATTTGATCGGTCGGATCGCAAATTTCTTGTCGTTGCGTTGATTGCAGACGCTGTGATTCTGAACGCGACCGACAGCGACTATATCGAGCACAAGGCGCTGATAGACGGTCTTGGCGTTAAGGTTGAGCAGCTTTGTCCACAGCACGCTATTAAAAGAGCCTGACGGATTAAATTGCTTCCTTTTCTAATCAATCAAGGTTAGCGAGCATTATCACTTTCTTGCTGTATCAAGACGGAATTCAACATTCGGCCGAATGGCCGTTCGATTCCGCGGCGGATTCGGCAAGCCAACAAGGTTTTCGAGCGTATGAGACTCGCGCCGTGATTTCACCGTATGCCAAATACCCCAAGACTCCTTATTGGCCGAATTCGCCAGCGGTCGGTCGGAATGACGCCGTGCACCCCGACCCAAGCCGCTTTGTAGATGTGCCGGTCGTGGTAACCGAGAAACTGGACGGCAGTAATACTTTGCTGCACGAAGGCAGCGTCTACGGTCGCAGCGTGTTGACACCGAGCGACGCCAAGTGGAATGCGATGGTTAAGAAGCATCACGCATGGAAGATAACCGAACCAGATGTATTTCTCTATGGAGAGGACATATACGGCGTGCACAGTATCGAGTACGAGCCAGTACCGGAGAGCAAAACATTCCATGCATTTGCGCTAAGGAATCGGAATGGAGAATTCGCATCATTTTCGGATCTGCGTGCGTACGCCGACCGGAAATTGATTCCAGTCGTTCCAGTCCTATTCAAAGGCAAATTCCAGTCCGTGTCCGAGATTCGGGAGTTTGTGGAGCTCGCTCATGCGGAGCCATCGGTGCTCGGCGGCAATCGGGAGGGGGTCGTGATGCGCCTGGCGCGAGGATTCCCGGCGCACGAGTTTTCGAGCAACGTCTGCAAGAGCGTTCGTTTCGGTCACGTGCAGACCGACGAGCATTGGAGCAGGAAATGGAATCCATGCGAGATCGCACGCGCAAACGAGGCCGACCTAAATACATGAGAATGAATTCGGCGCACTTGATAGAACGGGCATTGACATTGGAGCGGCATCGGTTTGAACCAAGGGAACGGGAAGCGCGAACTTGGAGCAAGTTGCGAAATGCTTAATCGGCCGCTGTGCGTTCGGTATATTTTTCGATGCCTTTGCAAAGCAAGTGAATCGGGTCGATTGGCTCGCAAGACCGCGCTCGACGGCGAGGATCGCTATCTGACGCTCGTTGTTTAGGCTTTTTCCTCCAAACTACGGTTGATCCCGGTTGACGCGATCGTCGAATGGCGATTCCTAGTCGCTCCTTAATCAACGGTACAAAAGTTGGATTCGAATCGTCGCAATCTTGCACGGCTCGAAGAATTCCACCGCCGGGTGCCAAGTTTTTTCCAATCTTCTGTTTGTTGTCCCCGGCTCCCTGAGCTTCCGTAATATACATTTTCAAATGAGCTACTTAACTTCGAGCGCGCTTGCGGTTGATTTCGGCTGTCCCTTTGCGGGTGGCCTGTCCTAACTCACGGCCTGCTCGGCTGCGGTGAACTCGCCGGCTTTGGCGCGGGTCCTCTTCGATTCGCGAAGGAGCTTCGCGAAAGTTTCCGTGGGCAGCATATGTCTTGCATCCTATCCGGATTAAATCGGGTTGGGAGGAATTGGGTCGAAGGCGGCATCGGGGGCCTAGCCCGGCGATCATTGCATCGCAGTCGCCGAAAAACGTGCATTTCGAGCCACTTTCGGGAGCGCCGCCGTCATAAAGCGCAAGCGTTCAGCGCAACATCGGCATCAACCTTGACCATCGCGCGATTGAGGGCTCTGCCGGCGACTTTCCTGTGCTGAGCTGCATCGGGGATGCGCCCTGCGCATCCTCGAGACCTTTCCTTCTCATGGCCGGGAACCAGTCTACTACGACCTGCCCTGCTTGCCGGCGGCACGACATTCGGAATGCCGCCCCTCTAACGCAAATCAGATGTAATTTATTCAAAATGCAGAGAGAGAGCTACTGTTCGTCGAGCGAATGGTCGACAGTTTGGCTCGGTCGCGATTTGACGTCTTGCAGGAGCAGGAGGAATTTTTCGCCGCTGCGATTTTTAATTTCGTATAGGAAAAGACGCGGTCGGCTTGACAATGTGTGGTGCCTGAAAGGAAATCGTACTGGAAGAGTCGAAGGGAGCAAGTCATTTGAACGCCGATGAATTGATTTCAAGATTCGGATTAATTCCCCATCCCGAAGGCGGGAACTACCGGGAAACCTTCCGGTCCTGCAGCGAGGATGGTGGGCGAGGCGCCGTGTCGGCGATCTACTACCTATTGAGGGCGGGGGAGCTTTCCGCATGGCATCGAGTCGATGCGATCGAAATCTGGCACTACTACGGCGGCGCTACTCTTGAATTGAGAATATCGCGGGATGCTAGAAATGTTTCGGAGCATTTATTGGGAATCGAACCGGGAGCCGAGCCGCAAGTCGCCGTTCCTGCGCATAGTTGGCAAAGCGCCCGCTCCATGGGGGCTTGGACTCTGGTAGGATGCACGGTCTCGCCGGCATTCGAATTTGAAGGGTTCGAGATGGCGCCCGCAAATTGGAAGCCCGGATGAAAAGAATTCCGGATATTGGGAGCGGAGTCGATTTGAAGTCGATACGAATGCGGTTCGGTTCAGCTCCGTTTGCGCCACGTAAATGCAAGATGGCGATGAGTTTCCGAGCAGGGCAAATTTGATGCCTGCCGGCGGGACTGCTGCCAGACCGAGGACCTTGGAAGCATCGATCGGCGAGGAAGTGAGGGCGGCCAGATCGATAGCGGGGCTTACGCTGCAGGAGCTTTCCAATACATCGGGCGTTTCGGCCGCCATGATCTCGAAAATCGAGCGCGCCCAGGTCTCCGCCTCTATATCTACGCTGAATTCGATCGCGGTCGCGGTGGGCGTTCCGGTTGCGAATTTTTTTGCCTCGACCGTCGAGCAAAGGGAGATTTCCTTCGTGCGTTCCGGAGAAGGAATTTCAATCGAGCGGACTGGATCGACCTACGGGCACGCCTACAAAATGATCGGGCGCGTTGCCTCCGACGGCACTCTTTTCGAATCCTACGCAATTAGACTCGAGCGACCGTCCACGGGCGAACCCTGGTTCCAACACGCGGGCATAGAGTTTATTCACGTGACGAAAGGTACGATGACGTACCGATGCGGCGATGCCGATTTCGAACTCGGACCGGGCGATAGCTTGACATTCGAAACCCGCGCGCCTCACGGTCCGGTTGAACTTTTGACCAGCGAAGTCGAATTCCTTACCGTGATCGCTCGGCCAATGCGGAGCGATATGAAAAGATAACTTAATTCTAGCGAAAATTATATCTTGATGGTAGAATTCAATCCGGTTCCAAGCGAATCATCACGTAATCAAAAAGCCGGTGCCCAATGTCCCAGGAAGTGCTAACGCCGATCACCCAAGCATTGAACGACGGAGCCCTTAGCCGTCGAGAACTTAAGCGGCTAATGAAACGCTCGAATACGCCCGGGCTGGTTCATTTTGCGGCGTTCTTGCTGGTCGCCGCCTGCACGGGATTCCTAGTTTGGCTTTCGATGGGCAGCTGGTGGCTAATTCCGGCCATGCTACTGCACGGAATCGTGCTTGTGCATCACTTTTCGCTTCAGCACGAATGCGTTCACTACACTGCGTTCAGAAGTCGCTGGATTAACGAGCTGATCGGAAATTACTGCGGCCTGGTGATCATGCTGCCGAACAAATTTTTCCGCTATGAACACTGCGACCATCATACCTATACGCAGCTCACGGGAAGGGACCCGGAGCTCATTGAGCTGCCTGTCGCGCTTTCGAAATATTTCGCCTTCATCTCGTCCGTACCGTACTGGAGGGCCAAGTTCGGCGAACTCGGAAGGCACGTTATCGGCAGGCTGAACGATGTCGAACGCGGCTTTATACCGAAAGAAGAACACAGGGCGGTCTTTAACGAGGCGCGCGCGATGGCTCTCATATATGCCGCAGTACTTGCAGCGAGCATGGCGACGGGCTGGTGGGGAGCCGTTTGGTACTGGTGGCTGCCGGTGTTCATGGGCGAACCCGTGATGCGAGCGATCCGCATGACCGAACATGTGGGGCGTCCGAACATTCGAGATATGAAAGAAAACACGCGAACGAACCTCGTTTCGGCTCCCATGCGGTTTCTTTGCTGGAATATGAACTATCATGCCGAGCATCATTACGCGTCTTCGGTTCCATTCCATGCGCTTCCGAAGCTTCACAAGAAGCTGGACGGCTACATCTATGTTGAAAAGCGCGGCTATCTTGGCGCGCATATCGACATAATCTCGCAGGTTCTGGGTAAAAGCCCGAGAAAAGGATCGCGACACGCCGGCAGCGCATGACACGAGCAAGGCATTGGCAAGATCTCGTCGCCGTCGAGGATCTTGAGCCCGGCGACGCGACGCCGGTCAAGCTGGGAGCGAGAGAGCTAGCCGTATACGATACGGTGGACGGAATATTCGTCAGCTTTGCGAGATGCACGCACGGCAATGCGAATTTGTGCGACGGCTATTTCGACGGGCTGCATATTGAATGCCCGCTGCATCAAGGCTTGTTCGACGCCCGCACGGGGGAAGCAAAAGCCGCCCCGGCGACTCGGGGGCTGCGAATGGTGGAGGCGCGCGTAAGGGACGGAACGGTGCAGGTGCTTTTGGCCGGCGACTCAAAGGGCGCGCAGACCTGAACCATCTTGGATTCGACCGGCGGGCGAATTGGTTCGCCGACTAGGCGCCGCATCGACGCTTGGCTCCGTTTCGCGCCGACCCAGCCGAGTCCCGGCTTTCGACCTGAAATCGACGCTCGCGAAATTCGGACTCGGCGGGCCGCAATTTTCGATTGCGCCGAAGGGCCGAGAATTCAATTGACTTATTCGCTTTTTCGTGCATTCTATGCGGCAAGGAGCCATAGCCCGGTTTGTTCCGGGCGCGGGCGAGGGAGGGAAAAGCGCCGACGAGTTTCGGCGCCGGTCAATCATGAATTCCTTAGCATCACTTTGCCCGGCAGGCATTCATCGCTTAGGCGGAGGTCGGTGAAATCTTAGGTGCTGGAGATAAGCGAAAAACCAATTTTCGAGCTATAGACAACTGAACAACTATTTCAAGGGAGAAGTAAATGTCGAAAAAACGCAACGACAAGGCTTCGGCGCAATTCGCCGAAAAAACATTGTCCCGCCGGACGATAATCAAAGGATCCGCCGCGGCGGCTACCGCGGCCTTGGCGACGCCCTATTTGATGGGATCTCCCGTCCTGGCATCCGGCCACCATGAAATTCTTCATTGGAGCTGGCTGGGGGCTTCGGACGGCGAAATCTGGGCGCAGATGATTGAAGACTTCAACGCGGCCCACAAGGACAAGGGCGTTCAAATCCGCCTCGAGGTCGTAAATTCCGAGCAGTACGATACCAAGATTCTGGCGGCGACCGCTACTGGAAGGGCGCCCGACTTCGGATGGGGCATCGCCGGCACGAGGGCGAGAATGGTTCGCGACGGCGTAATCGTGGCCCTTGACGACCTCGCGGGCCAAGTCGGCCTCGACCTTGCCGATTTCACCGATCTCTCGGTGTCGGCGGCGCGCTATGCCAAATACGGAAACGGAATGTACATGGTTCCCCTGGACCTCATGAGCCTCCAGCCGGAAATCAATCTGGATCACGTAGCCGAAGCCGGGCTAGACGTCGATTCGGCGCCCGCTACCGGCGAGGAGCTTATCGATTGGGGCAAAGCCATGACCAGGATGGACGGCGACACCATAACAAGGTCGGGCATTCTTATGACCGGCTCGGGCGTCCAGCCGACCGTGACCTGGGGAATCGTCGCGGAGCAAATGGGATTCCGGCGCGCCAGCGAAGACCTTTCGACCGCCGCCGTCAATCCCGAGGCCGGAATCGCCGCAATGGAATGGGTGCTGGCCCTGTTCGACGAGCACAAGGTTTCGACGCGGGATGTCACCGACCGCTACAAGGCCTTCGGATCCGGCAACGGCTCGATTTTCTGGACCGGGCCGTGGACGCTGAACGGCTATGTGGGCCAAGGGCTGAACTTCAAGACCTCGCTGTTCCCGAAAATCGGCAGCGAACTCAAGACCTACTTCGAGATGGGCGGTCTGGAGCTGTACAAGCAGCAGGACGAGGGACGCTACGAGGCCACGCTCGCAGCGGTCAAATGGCTGTCTGACAACAGCTTCCTGTGGACGACGGTCGGGCGTGGAGCCTCCCCGAGAAAGTCGATCCTCGCGAGGCCGGACTACAAGACGGAGGGACACGACTGGAGCGTGCGCGGCGCATTCGTCGAAGGCATGGAATTCGCCACGATACCGGAAGTCCCGGTGATGGCCGGACCGGAATTCACGATCTATTCCGGCGGCAATTACCTTGCTCGCACCTTGGAAGGCGTATGGGTCGGCAACAAGACTCCCGCAGAAGCGATGGATCAGCTTGCGGAGAGGTGGCAAGAAGGCCTCGACGAGGGCTGACGGACGCATTGTTTCGCGCGGGGCGGCTCGGCTGCTCCGCGCGATTCCGGTCCGAATGCGGCATAAATGCGGGCGGATGCGCACATGACCTCGGTTGCGGAGGATTCGGGCGGGCGGCGACGAATTCCGGTCGAGGGCGAAAAGCCGCCGCTGGATTGGATCGGATATCTGTTCGTCGCTTTTTTCGCCGTTCCGTTTCTTTTATTCAACATCGCGCCGGTACTATTCGGCGCCTACGTCTCCATGACCGAATGGAGCATAATCGGCCAGCCGAAATGGGTCGGATTCGAAAACTATGTGGACGCGCTCGACGACGAGTGGGTGTGGGTGGCGTTCAGGAACGTAATTCTTTACGCGCTGATCATCGTGCCGGGCGTAACGGTTCTGGGCCTCGTATTCGCGCTATTCGTGAACAAGTCCTATCCGCTGAGCGGGCTGGCGCGAACGCTGTTTTTTGCGCCGAACGTTGTTTCCGCGACCGTAATCGGCCTGGTTTGGGTCTATTTGCTTGATACCCAGTACGGCCTCTTCAACATCGTCATCGGAAAATTCGGAATCTCGGCAGTTCCTTGGCTCACGTCCACGGAATGGGCTTTGATCGGAGTCTCCATGGCGTCGATCTGGTGGGATCTGGGGCTTGCATTCGTGCTGCTGCTCGCGGCGCTGCAGGATATTCCAAGGGATTTGGTCGAAGCCTCGACGGTTGACGGCGCGGGGCCGTGGAATCGACTGCGGTTCATCATACTTCCGCATCTCAGGCCCGTTCTCTCGATGGTGATCACATTGCAGCTGATATCGACGCTGCGAATTTTCAGCCAGGTCTACGTCATGACCAACGGCGGGCCAGCAGGCGCTTCATCGTCGCCGATTCACTACATATACAGCGTCGCGATCGTGCGAAACCTTTTCGGCTACGCCTCGGCGCTCGCGATTTCCCTGTTTGTCGTCATTCTGGTTCTAACCATTGTGCAGCGCTACCTGATTCGAGAAATGGCGTCGTGAGGGATTGGCTCGAAAGGAGAGGAATGCGCCTCGGCGACGTGCCGATCTGGATTGTCGGCATGGGCGTCGCGCTGATGTGGGCGTCGCCGTTCCTGTGGATGGTTTCCGCGTCTTTCAAGTTTCCGGCGGATGTCCTGACGCAAACCATCGAATGGATTCCCCGCAGGGTGACGCTGGACAACTACATCAAAGTCTTCGAGTATCCGATCATTCGATGGACGATCAACAGCTTCGTCCAGGCGGTCACCTCAACCGCGATCTGCGTACTCTTCGGCGCAATGGCGGGCTTCGCCCTGGCTCAGTTCCGGTTTCCGGGCCGGGCGACCATCTTCATGATTTTTCTGGCGTCGCTGATGATTCCCGTCGAGGTCTCGGTCATTCCCATGCTTCTCGCATTCATCAAGATCGGCTGGGCCAGCACATACCAGGCGCTTATACTTCCGACGATCGCCAATGTTTTTTCGATTTATATTTTTCGGCAATTCTTTTTGACGTTTCCCCGCGAGCTCGTGGAAGCGGCGCGCCTCGACGGGGCCGGCGCGTTCCGTCTTTTCTGGCTCATAGCGCTGCCTCTCGCCCGCGCGCCGATGATCGCCGCGGCGGTGATCATCTTCACTTTGAACTGGAACAACTTCCTTTGGCCGCTTCTCGTCATTTTCGACGAGAACATGAAAACCTTGCCTGTCGGGATCGCGGTATTCGCCCCGGTTGTCGGCAGCCATACGCAGCTGGAAGGCTACTCCGTAGCCATGGCGGGCGTGACCGTGCTTTCGATTCCGAGCCTCACCCTGTTTTTCTTCCTGCAGAAATACTTCATCCAGGGAATTTCCCAGGGTGGAATCAACCAGTGATGCCGGAACGCCGATGAGCGCCGCCGCCGAAACCTTGAGCGTCCTGAAGGACATAGCGGAGCGCGGCAAGGCGGGCGCATCCGGCCGCGCGCCCGAGATCGCCTCGATTTTCATCGACAGCGAGGCGCGGCATGCGCTATCCGGCGCGACTCTCGTCTCGACGAATCCGTCGCGGGAAATTCCCGCGGCGAATTTTTCGCGCGGCGGGCGGGAAGACGTCCACGCCGCGGCGGTGTCCGCGCGCCGCGCCCTCGGCGGCGAGTGGGGCGGCACCGCGCCGCAGCGAAGAGGCGAATTGCTATATGCGCTCGCCGACAAGCTGGAAGAAAGCTCCGAATTGCTGGCGACGCTGGAAACTCTGGATGTCGGAAAGCCGCTGAGCCAGTCGAGGGGCGATGTCGCGGGCGCGGCGGCGACGCTTCGCTACAATGCCGGCGCCGCCGATAAAATGGAAGGCTCGTCCGTGCCGCTCGGCGCCGAGTATCTCGATTTTACCGAGCACGAGCCTTTGGGAGCCACGGCCCATATAACGCCGTGGAATTTCCCGCTGGGCATGGCGGCCCGCTCGCTCGGCCCCGCTCTGGCGGCCGGCTGCACGGCGGTGCTCAAGCCGGCCGAGCAGTCGCCGCTTACGTCCCTGGCATTCGCCGCCCTGGCTTCGGAAGCGGGATTCCCGCCCGGCGTCTTGAATGTCGTGACCGGGCTGGGCGACGAGGCGGGGGCCGCGCTGGTCGGCCACCCGATGATAGACGGGGTCACGTTTACCGGCTCCGTCGCGACGGGACGAATAGTCGGCGCTTCGGCGGGGAGGAATCTAAAGCCCGTCGTTCTGGAGCTAGGCGGGAAAAATCCTCTGATCGTCTTTGCCGACGCGGACATGGACAGGGCGCTCGACGCCGCTGTCGAAGGGGCGTTCGACAATTCCGGCCAGGTCTGCTCCTCGGTCTCGCGCCTGCTGCTGGAAAACGGCGTCAAGGATGAATTCCTGCGCAAGCTGGTTGAGCGTTCGCGCGAATTGACGGTCGGCGACGGATTCGAGGATCCGGATCTTGGACCTCTCGTATCGCCGGAGCAACTGGAAAAAGTCGACGGCCACATTGCGCAGGCGCTCGAGTCGGGAGCTAGGGCGCTTCTGGGAGGCGGCAGGCCCGCGGGCGTTTCGAAGGGCTATTTCATCGAGCCTACGGTTTTCGACAACGTCGATGTCAATTGCCGGCTCGCCCGCGAAGAAACGTTCGGCCCGGTCGTTTCAGCATTCGGATTTTCGGGCGAGGCGGAGGCGCTCGCGATAGCGAACAGCCTGCCGTACGGGCTGGCCGCGGGGATTCATACGAGCGACATAGACCGGGCGCTTAGGCTCGCGCGGCGAATCGAGGCGGGAACCGTCTGGATCAACGGCTGGTTCATCGGCGGCGTGCAGGCTCCGACCGGCGGCGTGAAGGACAGCGGCTACGGCCGCGAGCGCGGCATCGCCGGCATTCGAAACTATATCAGGATCAAGAACATCGGCGTGCATATCGCCGATCATTGTGCGGGCGGCTAGCACCGGCGAACTTTTCAAGGAAGGGGAACCTACAAAATGGCTCGAATCGAAGATGTCCATCACCATGTAATATTCCGGCATCCGGAACACTGCGTAAATCAGATCATGGCGCGCACGCTTTCCAACGGCGACATTCTCGCGGTCTTCAACGAAGAGCGCTATCCGTTCCACCACGATAGCGGCCAAACTCTAATTACGCGCTCGAAAGACGGCGGGGTTTCATGGTCCGAGCCTAAAATCGTGCTTCCATGGACCGATGTAACGGGCAATTGGGATTGCGGCATCTGCGAGACGAGCGACGGCGAGCTTATCGTAAATTTGACCATCACGGCTTTTTTCAAGCGCGGCGTCGAGCCGGAGCAGCCTTCATGGCGCTGCAATCCCTGGACGGAGCGGTGGGGCGACTGGACCTGGGCATTCAAGACTCAAGGCTGGCTGGGCACATTCGTCCTTAAATCTTCCGACGGCGGCGAGACGTGGAGCGAACCGATTCCCTGCAATGTTCGCCCGCTTAAGCACGGCGGATGCAGAGTGGGCTGCTGGCAGCTTCCTTCCGGCCCGCTTCTCATGGGCCTCTACGGGCGAATACGCGGCTACGGTGAGGAAGGAGAAGGAGAAACCACGCGTTCGGCGCTGATCAGATCCGACGACGGCGGCGCGAACTGGGAATACTATTCCACGATCGCCTACGATCCGGCCTCGATAATCGACTTTGAAGAGCCCGCCGTCCTTCGCCTCGCCTGCGGACGGCTGGTCTGCTTCATGCGAACCCACGTCAATCCCAGCAGCGACGCAAAAAACATGGTGATGACGGTTTCGGAAGATGACGGGTTTTCATGGACGCCTCCCAAATGGACGAACATCTGGGGCTATCCCGCCGATATGATCGCGCTGGATGACGGGCGCTATCTGATGGTCTACGGCTACCGCAGGCCGCCTTACGGCGTGAGAGGCATCGTTTCGGAAGACGGCCTGACCTGGGACGTGGCCGACGAGTTCGTAATTCGCGAAGGCGGGGTTCCCTTTAGCTCGCTGAAGGACAAGCCGGCGTCGAGCCTTGGCGGAGAGGCGGCCTACGGCGTCGCCGCGGGCGCCATCAACAATAGCAATCCGGGCGTTTTCCAGCATATCGGCTATCCGACGGTCGCGCAGGCGTCCGACGGAGCCGCGGTCTGCTGCTATCACGAATGGGACGACGGCCCCGAGCCGCTGCAATTCGTCCAGTGCACGCGGTTCCGGGTCTGACCGGGCGGCGGCGCATCTCGGGGAGCCCCGCAAGACCGCCTTCGCCGATGCCGCGAAAAATCGACAATCGGGCCTCCGCCGCCGGAACTTCGGGGATATAGATTTAGGAAAGGTAAAATGAGCCAGGTTCAACTTCGCGGCGTTCGCAAGTCCTTCGACGACCTGGAGGTCGTCCACGACGTGGATCTTTCGATAAATTCGGGCGAACTCGTCGTGTTCGTCGGCCCTTCGGGATGCGGCAAGTCTACGCTTCTAAGGCTGATTTGCGGCTTGGAGAATCTGTCCGGGGGCGAAATCTCGATCGACGGCCGCTCGATGCGGGGCGTGAATCCCGCGAAGCGAGAAGTGGCGATGGTTTTTCAGTCCTACGCGCTCTATCCGCATATGAACGTATCGGACAATATGGGCTTCGCATTGCGCATGGCCGGCATGCGCAAGCCCGAGAGGAACGAGCGCGTGCGGGAGGCGGCGCGAATCCTTCGGCTCGAGGAATTGCTCGACAGGCTTCCCAAGCAGCTTTCCGGCGGTCAAAGGCAGCGCGTGGCCATCGGTCGCGCGATCGTCAGAAATCCGAAGGTATTTCTATTCGACGAGCCGCTTAGCAATTTGGACGCCGAGCTGAGGGTTCAGATGCGCCTCGAGATTTCGAGCCTTCATGAGCAGCTCGGGGCGACGATGGTCTACGTTACGCACGATCAGGTCGAGGCTATGACGATGGCCGACCGGATCGTGGTATTGCGAGACGGGAGAATCGAGCAGGTCGGCACGCCGGTCGAACTTTATTCCCGGCCGGGAAATCTTTTCGTCGCCGGATTCATCGGCTCGCCGCGCATGAATTTCCTGTCCGGCGAAGTATTGAAAGCGGATGCGAATTCGACGGAAATCGGGCTGAAGGGGATTCCGGACCAGGCGCTCCCGTTAAATGCAGGCGGCCTCGATATCGAGCCCGGCGAGCCGGTCACCGTCGGCGTTCGCCCCGAGAATTTCATAGAGCCGTCCGGCGAGGCTTTCGAATTCGAGGCGCAAGTTACATTTACGGAGAACCTAGGCGGCTCAACTCTTCTCCATGCGCCCGATCATCCCGTCGGCCCACTTGTAATCGAAAGCCGCGCGGACGAGCGCCCGTCTGTCGGTCCGCTGCGCGTCGCCATAGATCCGAAGCACATTCATTTGTTCGCAAGCAACGGACAAGCCCTAGCTCGTACCGGCTAGTCGCCAGCTTATCCATGGGAAGCAGGCCATTATGGACTATGCGGGCGCGCATCCCGGATTTGCTCCCCTAGCCGGAACTCTTCTCCTCCGCGCGCTATTCCGGAATCCGTCGATAGTCTCGGCGTAGGCGGCATTGCGCGGGTAGCTTGACGGCATTCGCGACTTTCCGGAATGTCCGGGAATTCTTTCGATGCTCGCGGGCCGAGCTTCGGCGATGCCTGTCCTTGCGCCCGAGTAGCCCGGACGGCTTGCGGCGCGGTAACGTGGATAGCCTGTTCGCATTCCGTTGTTCTTGAAGCAAGCGCCTTGCAATCAGGAGGCTCTCGCGGGTCGCCTGAACATAAATTGCGCTGGTAGCGTTTCGGGGCGATTCCTAAAATCCGGAGATCGCGATGCTTGGCGGGATTTGTCGCCTCGCGAATTAGATATTTGGATTAAGTTCGGCGACTTTATGTATACGCATTGAATGGCAAAATGGCTTGAAGTGACGGAGTCGAGGCAACCGGAAAACGGGATCAGCCCCATGCGCGGCCTGCGCGCTCGCCGCGATGCGGAATTCGATGCCCTCCGGCCCATTCGCAAGACATCCCGATTGCCGGTTTCCGACTTTGATGGCTCCGGGTCGAAGCGTATCGCCAAGCCGCGCCGATTGCCGGATGCAATCCGGCAAGCTGCTTGCGCTGTCCGTCCAGGCGCGTCGAAAAATTCGTTTTTGCAGCCATTCCGCCGATGCGGTAAAGTTTGATGCCCTACGGGCGCGACCGGGACCGCCGCGGCATCCTTGGTACGGCGCCGAAAGACGAGGAGAATTCAGTATGGCTACCAAGGAAATCTACTGCGCCTTCGGCGTCGATGTCGACGCCGTGGCAGGCTGGATAGGATCATATGGCGGCGAAGACAGCCCCTGCGACATTTCGCGCGGACTGTTTTCAGGCGAAGTCGGCTCGCCGCGCCTCGTGGAACTTTTCCGGCGATTCGAGATACAGACGACCTGGTTCATCCCCGGGCATTCGATTGAAACATTCCCCGATCAGATGAAGGCCGTAGCGGATGCCGGCCACGAGATCGGCATGCACGGCTACAGCCACGAAAATCCCATCGCCATGACCGCCCGGCAGGAAGAAGACGTAATGGACAGGGCGATCGAACTGATCGAGGGGCTTTGCGGACGGCGACCGACCGGCTACGTGGCTCCGTGGTGGGAATTCTCGCCGGTAACCAACGAATTGCTTCTCAAGAAGGGGATCAAATACGACCACTCGCTGATGAGCAACGATTTCCTGCCTCACTACGTGCGCGTCGGCGACAGCTGGACCAAGATCGATTTTTCCAAGACGGCCGCGGATTGGATGAAGCCTCTGGTGCGGGGCGAGGAAACCGACCTGATAGAGATACCCGCCTCCTGGCATTTGGACGACCTTCCGCCGATGATGTTCATCAAGGCATCGCCCAACAGCCACGGATTCGTAAGCCCGAGGCACCTCGAAGAAATGTGGCGAGATCAGTTCGACTGGGTGTACAGGGAAATGGACTACGCGGTTTTCACATTGACGATTCACCCGGACGTTTCCGGAAAGCCGCAGGTTCTTTTGATGCTGGAGCGCCTGTTCGAGTATATCAGCGGCCATGACGGGGTTCGCTTTTCGACCTTCGACGCGATCGCCGACGACTTTGCTCGGCGCAATCCGAGAAGCTGACGGTCTAGGAACGCTCGCGTGTGCGCACTTTGCGGTCTGCTCGGCACCTCGCACTGGACCGAGGTTTCCGCGCACGCGCAGGCGTTTACGATGGAAGAAGCGGAGCCGGTTCGCCGCGAGAGAGAGGGGCGCGCACGCGTGGCTAGCACCGCGCTTGCGCCGTTTAAAATCAAGGTATCGGATTGGGAGGGCAAGAGCTACCGGGTCGTTTCGCCGACGGGCCGGCAGGAAATCGTCGATGACATTCAAGCCGTCTGGGCCGCCGTGGAAAGAATGCGCGGACATCCCCTCGATCCGCTCGACGATACTTATATCGAAGCATTGAAGAGCGGCGTTCGATGAAGCCTCTGCACGTGCTGACCGGTTTCCTCGGCAGCGGAAAGACGACGCTTCTTCAACAGATTCTCGTCGACCCGGCATATGCGGATACGGCCGTGGTGATCAATGAATTCGGCGAAGTCGGCCTGGACCATCTTCTTCTCGAGGAAGTCGAGGAAGGCGTTTTGCTGATGCGGAACGGGTGCGTCTGCTGCACTATCCGGTCGGACTTGCAGAATACTCTGCGGGATTTACAGGAAAAATCGGATAGACGAGCAATCCCGCCTTTTTCCCGAATCGTTCTTGAAACAACAGGCCTTGCCGATCCCGCGCCCGTGGTTTCGACGCTCCTTGCCGAACCGATGCTGCGCCACCATTTCAGCGTAGGAAACATCATTTGCACCGTCGACGCGGTAAGCGGGGAGGCAACTCTGGAACGGCAGCCGGAATCGATAAAGCAAATTGCCGTCGCCGATCGAATCGTCGTGACCAAGTGCGATCTGGCGGATCAGGAATCCCAGGATCGGCTACGCGGCAAGCTGAGAGCAATCAACGGAGCCGCCGACATCGGCCGCCGGGACGGCAGCGATGCCGATGCCGCTTGCTGGATCGCGGGCGGCTTGGCGGACCGCGAACGCCGAGCGGAGGAAATCTTGGAGCTGCTGAGGCGCCAGACAAGCGAGCGCCCGGGTCACATCCTTGAAAGCGGAATTTGCTCCTTCTGCATCGTGGAGCCGGGGCCGCTGGATTGGACCGTATTCGGCATCTGGCTAACCGCGCTGCTGCATGCTCACGGCGAGAACGTTCTTCGCGTCAAGGGCATCCTCAACGTCAAGGGCTCGCTTACGCCCGTCGTTATCCATGGCGTCCAGCATGTCGTTCATCCGCCGATGCACCTTGCGAAATGGCCCGACGAGAATCGGGACTCCCGCCTAGTGTTCATAACGCGAGGCATTTCCGAGGAACGCATCCGATCATCCCTGGATAGTCTAGTGGCGGCGGCCGCTCGTTGATTCGGCAAGCGAAAACGAGAGAATTTTTTCGGCCGCCGATAGCGAATTCAAAACGAATTTCCGTCCGCGGAGGTGCGATCGCCTTGATCCGCTGCGGAGCCTCGCAGCCGCCCCGGCAAGCCCGGTCCATTCATTCGCCTGCCGCTACGGCTGCAAATTATCCGGCCTGGAAATTCGAGCGAAGTCGGCGAATTGGCATTTCTTGAATGCGCGGTCCCATTGAAATCGAAAGGGGCGGGCGGCAAAAGCTTGCCGTCTTTTTTCGTAGGCTCGTAGCGCGGCGGAGTTCTGGAGCATCCCGTTCGGCGTGTTTTGAGCGCCGCGCTAGCGAAAAGTTCAAGTTTCTCAAGCAAAGCCGAATTGTGTCGCAAGGACCGAGAAGCGTAAGCGTTCGGTCGAGCGTGCGCCGTGTAAAGGCGCTTTCTTCTAGCGGGTGCGAATCCCGCCTAGCAACTATCGCTCCAGCTAGTAGCAGCCGGGCGGTTCGTGGAGGTAACGACATGGATTGAAGCACTCGGTGTCAAAGGACTGCCTTGGGCAGTTCAGCGACCATGCGGGCCGGAACGCGAAGTGAACGCCGAGCAGGCCTCGAAAAGGACAATGCGGAAGCCGACCCTCCGTCATTTAGGGGAAGGCCGACGGCGGGCCGGGAAGAGAGCGATGCATGCACCGACCTGCTTCCGCCGGGGTATTGGCGCCAGCACGCATGGAAGATGAAGAAAGTAGCAACACGGGAAGCCCTGCTCGACGCTGCGCACGCAGCAACCGGAACCCCGCGAGGGGCAGGCCGGGTCGGCAGGGTGGCGGATGGGTCCGTAGTACCGGAGATGCGGGGTAATGCCTGCGGAGGAAAGGGGCCCTGATTCGAGAATGATCTGGAAAGGAGGCAGGACATGGCTACTGATGCGAATCTAACAGAGCCAACTTCGGTTCGGAAACTCCAGACTAGATTGCATGCGAAAGCGAAGGAAGAACCCGAACGGCGCTTCCACGCCCTTATCGACAAGGTGTGGCGCGAGGACTTCCTCGCCGCAGCCTGGTCACAGGTCCTCCGGAACGGCGGATCGGCCGGGG
>MPMP01000171.1 GCA_002238565.1 Albidovulum sp. bin36 | reverse complement strand
CCCAAGCGCGGCGGGGAGGCGATCGAGGACATCGGCATCATACCCCGCTATGCGGGGACCCTGGTGCACGACTGCTGGGGGGCGTACTTTGTCTACGACCAGTGCACCCATCAGCTCTGCGGCTCGCATTTGCTCCGCGAACTGACCTTCATCGTGAACTCCAACGGCTTCCGCTGGGCGCGCCTGATGAAAAAGCTGCTGCGCGAGGCCTGCCACAGGGTCAACAGGAGCAACGCCAAGACCCTGACCGCGACCGAGCGTCGGGCCGTGCGCAAGCGCTACCGGACCATCCTCACCCAGGGCGGCAAGGAGTTGCCCGAAACCCCGCCGCGACCGAAAGGGAAACGCGGACGGATCGTAAAGTCCGGCGCGCACAGCCTGCACGAGCGCCTCGAGATGCACGAAGAGTCCGTCCTGCGCTTCACAGCCAACCCGGATGTCAGCTTCACGAATAATGCCGGAGAGCAGAAGATCCGGATGGCAAAGGTCAAGATCAAGGTCTCGGGATGCTTCCGGACCCAACTCCAGACCAAAGCCTGGTGCCGGGCCTCCAGTTATCTGGACTCAATGGCGGCACTCGGCTACAATCCTCTCGTCGCCATCCAGATCGCGCTCGCCGGAGATGCCGCCGCAATGATCGCACTGCATCAGGCACGGACCGCACCCGGGAAAGCGTGAAGCGCTGCGAAATTAACGAATAATCCGCGACAGCGGGGCCTGAGCAGTTACGAATAATGATTGATTCTTCTGTTGCCATGGCATAGATAATTGACAGGGAGAATCATGATGGCTGAGCAAAGAACAATGCAAATTCCAATTCCATCTATAGCGACAAGCACGGCAGTTTTGGCGTTCGTTGGTTTGGTTTCAGCTATTGTAACGTTTGTATGGCTTTTCATGGCGGCAGCCGGAGACTTGGAACTTGCCCAACAAAGATTGCAAACTGCTCAAATCGATTTAAGGCAATTCACAACAGAAATCTCTAAGCAAGTATTTGCCAATACGTCCACATTGAAAGAAATAGAACAATTCACAACAGAAATCTCCAAGCAAGTAATTGCCAATACGTCCACATTGAAAGAAATAGAAAGTGCCGTACAGTTTTTGGTATGTAAAGAAGGTCTAGAACCGGAAAAATGTGAACGATAGTCGGATGGCTAGTCGTGGCTAGTTAAGCGTATAATTCCCTAATTTTTTATTCAATTGAAATCTTTGAAGAATATGCATCTGCCTTTATAGAACATTAAGTGATTATTTAGTCGAACACCGAATTCAAGCGAGCGAATAGCCGATGCCCGAAATTAAGACGCAATTCCATAAAGGGCGGAACTTTTCGGAATACCTGGAATCGCTCCGCTTAGGAGAGCATCGCCCCGGCCTCGGCAAGCAGAGGCCGATTTCGACATCAACGCTTTCGGAAGCCGCCAATCCAACCTTCACAATTTCTTTGAAGGAATTCATTTTTCCAGAGCGGAACAGGAATGTAATTATCGCACTGGACTTCGGACGGAAGACCGGCTTTTCCTCCAATGCAGCTCGGAAGTTAATGCGCGCCTTCATAGGGTCGATTGCGAAACGTACTAACAGCCGAGATCTTACCAGTTTTGAAAAGAACAACGATCTCCTTTCCGGCGGAGTTTGCAATAGCGCGAACGGTCTAAACGCAGCGGCTTTCGCAAGTAGCTACCCGCGTCGAAGCTCGGAAGCCGACGGCCCGCGCAAATTCGTCCAGCGTTCGCGACCGGCGGAATTCCGGCGCGAAACGCAGACGCGCAGGAAATCCTTTCCTTTTTCGGAAGGCGCGCCGTCAGGCGGAATGAGCCTGCTCCAGCGAAACAGCCGCGGCGAATTCCGTCGACTACATCCGAAGAAAAAGATTGCGCATCCGCCGCGACGGCTAAAGGGAGCGCATTCGCCTACGAGAAATTCCGCCGCGGCTCCTTATTTTTCAAATCGGGCGCTCGATGCTCGGTTGTGGCGTACGCGGTGGTTTATGTTGTGTTACACAGCAAGGGTAGTAATTTGGAAAACCGGTACCGACGCGCCTTCCCAGAACCATCAAACAAAGCTCGTCCAAATTGCCTGCGGCCCGGCTCCGAGGATGGAAACCTTCGTCGAGAAGCATCGCTTCAGCAGCGCGGCGTACAAGCCGGCCGATCGGCCTGCTGGATCCGTGTCGGCGCTGCCAAGTGCCGGGGCCGAAACGATTTAAGGAGGGAGTGTCAGCAGCCGTGGAAGGACATTTGGCTCAAACCGCTGCGCAAGGACTGGAAGCGCGTCCACGGACGAACCCTTAACCACTCCGAGACCGCACGCTTACTGTTAAAGATTATTTTTTCTCTGAAACTCTTTGCGGGCTTTGGGCACACTTTCCCCGGGTCGCCGGCACCCGGGAAAGCGTGAAGCGCTACGAAATTAACGAATAATCCGCGACAGCGGGGCCTGAGCAGTTACATTTGATAAAGAATGTCGATTAAGGACATTTTAGTCTGGATAACTTAATATAGGTAAAGTGGAGATTGTGATGTTCGTCAAATCTGCATACGCGCAGCAAGCAACTGATGCTGCATCCCATGCTTCAAGCAACCTGTTCAATCAACCACTCTTCTTGATTGAATTTATCCTATTGCTTTTGGTTCTACTAGTAGCCCCTGGTTATGCAGCGTGGCGGTCACGTTCTTCGACCGATGGGACTCTCAAGGGATTGAATCTTCCGGAGGGTTCAGTGCGAGCAATGCTAGCTCTCTTGATTGTTGGCTCGTTTGTAAACGTTCTTCTGTTCGGCGCAAGCGTATTGGGAGACAACTTCGAACAAGTGATTACAGCCTTTGGTACATTGGCCGGAGCTGTCACAGGATTTTACTTCGCGGGACGGAAGCCTTCTGAAGGTTCAAACTCCCCACCCAAGGAATAATTCAATGCACAGCGATCTACATTATTATGGAACTTACGCTATGGCGCGAGCAGCCGGGTTGCTGCCAGAAGTCGCTCAAACTATTGCAACAGCTGCCCAGTTCGTCGACGACAATGATGATAATGCACAGGCTATTGCCTTTGAGGATGGTGGCAGGCTTAACATTATTCCAACAGCACATCCTCTCGTTCACATCGACAATACCGATCTCTTTGAAAACGACCAGCGAACCGTTTGGCTGCCATTCCACTTTCTTCCGGGCAACTACGGCGAAAGCATCTCGGAACGTCTCGTATGCCGCAAAAACAGCGAGATTGCACAGGAAATGGTGGATAGCTGTCTATCGCTAGTAGAAAAACCATTCGGACTTCAAATTGTCGGCATCGCGGCACATGTGTACGCAGATACTTTCTCACATTATGGCTTTTCCGGAGTCAGCTCGCGTTGGAACATGGTCAATGGTAATTCAATCAGCCTTAAGAATGACGAAAGGGATGACGCGTCGGAGAAGCGGTTTCGGAGTAAGTATGGCAGCACTATGGAAGGACTCAGAAACTGGAGGCAAAGGCTTTTGGATAGACTGCAATCTGGCGCCGCTGAATCTGGTACTGGGGCACTTGGACATGGCGCAGTATTGAAGTATCCTGACTATCCTTACCTTCAATGGGAATTCTCGTACGAACATTCGGAATGGAGGGAGTCGAAAAGCGAGCGAGACAACGTTGCTACTTTTTTGGAAGCCTGCGAAGAACTTCACAAGATTTTTTGCCAAATTGGACAAAAGAAATCGGACACGAAGGCAGACGACGGCCGCGACTTCGACGACATTCGTGCCAAATTAATAGATATACTTAGGACCCGAGAAACTAATCGGGAAAAACGGGCTTTGGTCTGGTGCGAAGCTGCCGTGAAAGGGGACTTGTTCGCAAAAGCCGAAGCAATTCGGCCATATCGGGGAAACCACTGGAAGAACGATATTGAAGTCCTAAAAAATGAGCAGATTTCTCGTCTCACCGTTAACATGCCTGTATTCCGCTTCTTCCAAGCTGCGGCAATCTATCGGACCTATGTTCTTCGCGATCTTCTTCCAAAACACGGGTTGGTTTTGGATTAAACTCGACAGGCAAATCTACATCAGTCTAGGGATTCGCACCCTCTTACAAACGATTTCATCTAGGCCGCCGAGGGGAATTTCAGCGGTTCCATAGATATATTCCGACAGAAAAACTCGACGAATCCGCATGCTTCAAAGTATCAATGGATGATCGGGACAGGGCAGCGCCAAGTTTTTTCCTAACTCAGTAAACCTGTATTCCTTTAGACTGACCGTAATAGGGCAACTTTCCGGGAATTGGATCTAGCCTGACAGGGTATTCCGGGACGTTTGGTGGTTTTTCCCGATGAGGGGATTCCCTTTGGAATCGACTTGTGTTTCCAAGGGGCGTGGATGATTCGCAGACGGACATTCGGACGCAGGCGTTCGGTCGAGCGGTGGCGACAGTCCATCGCGGGGTCATTTCGGTCACTGCGAAATTAGATCTGGTAACGAAAAATCCGGCGTGCTATTTGGCTGCGCATGGAGATTCGCATCGAGGATATCAGGACGCCGCCGGTTCCGCGCGTCGCCGACGACGGGCAGCTGTCCGAGGCGTCGGCTCCCGGTCCGGTCGACTGGAAATTCCTTTGCGAGCGCGAGCGGGTCCGGGCCGAGGACGCGGAGGCCCGCTGCGAGGAGCTGCGCTGGCGGGAAGTGCGGGCCCGGCAGCGCGCAAGCAGCCTGGACGCCGTTGGCAGGAGCAACCGGGCGAAGCTGAAGGCCGCCCGCGAGGAGGTGCGGGAGGTTCGCCGGACGGCGAAGCGGGCCGTTGCGCTGGAGAGGGAGGCTGCGCGGCTGGGCAGGCTTCTCGCAGAGGCCGGAGTCGATGCGCGGAAGCGCTCCGCGGTCGTGTCCCTGCGCATGGAGAACGCCGCGCTTCGGGAGCAGTTCACCCAGGCCCTCGACCGGCTCGCCGAACGGGATCGGCAGATTGAACAGCGGAACCAGCAACTGGCCGAACAGGAGCAGCAACTGGCCGGACTCCGTGAGGAGAACACACTCCTGCGCGACGAGATCCGGGAGCTGAAGAAACTTCCGAAGCGACCCCGGATGAAGCCGAGCGGCATGGCGTCGTCAAAGGACGAGGACACGGACA
>MPMP01000170.1 GCA_002238565.1 Albidovulum sp. bin36 | reverse complement strand
CGCCGGATGCGCCGGACTCCGCGCCTGCGCGCGTTATGGCAACAAGAATCCACCTACAGGGCCTCTGAATCGCATATTTTCGTTGTTTTTCAACGGGTTATGCGTAAAATGCCCGTATGAAGTTCCGTTTAGGATTTGCGGAAACAAATGCAGGCGCGCAGCAAACCGAAGCGCTGCGATGCGACGCTTGTTCCCGGCAAGACGGTTTCCGAGCTTCTGAATCGGAAGCGGAACGCGACTCCCTGCGCGCAAGCAATGGCTGCCCCGAGCTGTTCAGCGATCGGAGGCGATTGTTCGGCGGCCTGCCCGGGAATTTACATCCGAGAAATTTCGGATATGCTTTCGGCAATCGGCAGTCATCTCGGGCAAGGCTTGAATCGTGAGTTCGTCATACGAAGTCAAAAAGCCATTTGAACGAACCAGCGCGGCGATATTCGCTTCGCCTCATAGCGGTCGCAATTATACGGCTCGCTTCAAAGCGCAGTCGCAATTGAGCGAGACTGCGCTCAGGTCGTCCGAGGATGCTTTCGTCGACTTGCTTTTCGCATCCGCGCCCGAATTCGGATGCCCATTGCTATGCGCGAAAAGCCCGCGGGCGTTCGTAGACGTCAACCGGTGCCCGACCGAATTGGATCCTGAAGTGATTTCGGGAGTTTCCGAGCCGGTGCGGAAGCTGAGAACGAGACAGGGATTGGGCATAATTCCGCGGGTCGTGGGCGACGGTCGCCTGATCTACCGAAAGAGAATCGGATTGGTGGAGGCCGAGCGGCGAATCGAAGGTATCTTTCGCCCCTACCATCGGCGCCTTTCCAGTTTAATGGACGAAAGCATCGACTTGTTCGGTCGAGCGATACTTTTCGATTGTCATTCTATGCCCGGCAAGTCGCTTTCCGAGATTTCCCGAAAGTACGGGCGAAAGCCTGAAATCGTCCTCGGCGATTTGCACGGCGCATCCTGCGGAAGCCGTATCTCGGAAGAGGCGCGCGAGATTCTTGCCGCCGCCGGATTTAGAGTGTCAATGAATTCTCCATACGCGGGAGCGTTCGTCGCCGAGAAATACGGTTCGCCGGCGCGCGATCGCCATGTTCTTCAGATCGAGATCGATAGATCCATTTATATGGACGAGAAAAGAATCCGACCCAACGCCAACTTCCGGTCGGTCCGGCAAGCCATTAGGCTCGCGATTCGAGGTCTCGCCGGAATCGGACAAGGAAATCTGCGATTAGCCGCGGAATAGCGGCAATAGCTGCCTCCATTTCGTGTAAATGCAGCCTAGCGAAAGATTTTCATTCGTTTGAGATGGCGGAAGCCGCGACACGCCATAGCTTCCGCAGAAGAAATTCGGTGAATGCTTCGCACTCAAGCTTCATGGCTTCCGCGCGAGAATAAATTAGATCGCCGTTTCGCAGCATTGTCGCGACTGCCCGCTCGGGATTCCGGCTAGCGCAGCGACCTTCCTCTTAATATCGCCCCGGAGCCGAATTTGCTCCGTATTTCGTCGGTTGCCTTTTCAGCCTTGAATCGCAAGGATTCCTGCGGATCCAGCAAGTTGCCGCCGCTTTCTTCCGCGTTGACGAATTCCACTTCGCTGATGCCGACTCCTGCAAGGCGAAACGGCGCCCGGTCGGCAACCGTTTGAAACAGATTGCGAGCCTCGCTAAATATCTTGTCGGCCATTTGCGTCGGGCGGGCGAGGCTCGTGCGTCGCGTCAGGACGGCATGGTTGCTTCTTTTCACTTTCAAAGTTACCACTCGGCCTGAGCGCCCCTTTGCCTTGGCTCTGTCGGAAACGCGTTCGGCAAGCCGCCAGATATGGCCTTCGAGGATATCTGCATCCGAAATGTCCTGCTCGAAGGTTGTTTCGCACGAAATGCTCTTGACCGCCCTATTAGGCTTGATGCGTCGTGAGTCCTCGCCTCGCGCCAAGTGCCATAATCTCGTTCCGATAGCTCCGAAATTTTTTGCGAGGTCGTTCCTATCCCACCGGCGCAGGTCGCCGAAGGTCCTGATGCCGACGCGTTCCAGTGCGCCTTTCGTGCTAGATCCGACGCCCCAGATAAGATCAACAGGCTTTTCCGAAAGGTACCGGACGGTCTCTTCCTTGCCGATGATCGAAAAGCCGCGCGGCTTGTCCAAGTCCGAAGCGACCTTTGCAAGAAACTTGTTGTGCGACAGGCCGATCGAGGCGGTGATTCCGATTTCACTTTCCATTCTGCCCGCTAGGCGCGCGAGCATCAGAGCGGGCGGCTCGCCATGCAGCCTGGCGGTTCCCGTTAGGTCGATAAACGCCTCGTCTAGCGACAGCGGTTCGACCGCGGGCGTCAGTTCGTCCAGCAAATCTCGAATTTGGCGGGAAACCGCCGAATATGCGTCCATTCTCGGGCGGACAACCACTGCATCGGGGCACAGCCTCAGCGCTCGAAACATCGGCATGGCTGAACGTATTCCCTGGATGCGAGCGATGTAGCATGCCGTGGATACGACGCCTCTCTTCCTTCCGCCGACAATGACCGGCTTGTCCGCTAGAGACGGATCGTCCCTTTTTTCGACCGAGGCGTAGAACGCATCGCAGTCCATGTGAGCAACGGACAGCTGGAAAAGCTCGGGATGGACGGCAATTCTGGGCGAGCCGCACGAAGGGCAGCTTGCGCCGTCGCTGAATTTATGCAGGCAGTCTCGGCAAAGGGAGGGCATTCGCAAATCCATCCGCGCAGAGCGCTTGGCCGTCCGCTCAAGTCCAATCTACTCGCTGCCGATGGGCGAATCCAGAAAATTCTGCATCGGATTAGCCTGTTGGCCGATTGCTCGTTCCGGGTAGCTGGGCAAGAATCGATTTGGCGGCATCGACGGGATTTTCGGATCGAATAATTGGTCGTCCGACGACGATGTGGTCTGCTCCGGCCTCGAACGCAGCCGAAGGAGTCATGACGCGAACCTGATCATGCCTGTCGCCGATGCCCAATCTGATTCCCGGCGTAACGATAAGCTTGTCCTTGGCGCCGGGGACCGCGCGAATTGCCGCGGCTTCCCGCGCGGAGGCGATGATCCCGTCGGCGCCGGCATCGATTGCTCTAGTTGCGCGTTCGCAAGCCAGGTCGCCGAAAGCGCCCCGCTTTATCAGCGCCGCGTCGAGGTCGTGCCGGTCCACGGATGTAAGAAACGTTACCGCCAGGATCTTGGTATTCGCATCGCCCCTGCCCGACACGGCGGACCGGACGACGCCGGGGTCACCGTGAACCGTCAAAAAATCCGCGCCGAGGGAATTTAGGCTTTCCACCGTTCTTGCGACCACGGACCCGATGTCGAAAAGTTTCAAATCCAGAAATATTCGCTTGCTGTCCTTTTTTAATTCGGCGGCGAATTCCAGCCCTCCCCATGCGAGAGAGCTCAGTCCAAGTTTGAAGAATCCGGCGACGCCTTCGAGCTCGCTCGCCATGTCCGCCGCGCACCGCCGCGTCGCAAAATCTAGCGCGACAATAAGGCGGTCATCCGTTCGCTCTGCCATCCTAATTCCCAAATGATTGATCCTAAATTGCCATCTGCGACTAAATATCCGCCTCTGGCATTAATTTTCTCTAGACGCGGCCTGCGAAGAAGAAAAACGGTCCGATCCAATGAAATCCTCCGCTCCCGCAGCTTGCCCAAAAGTCATAAGTCTCCAGTCCTAAGCAGCTTCAAGACGCTGCTTTCCCCGGCCAGAGCCTTACTTTCCTCGACCATTTGTGCCCTCTGCGCGAGGCGGATCTGGCCGTCCCACTGAATCTGGCGGCCCGGCGGCCCGTCGTTCTTTCGGTTGAGGTAGCCTCCGAGCATGGCCACCAGCGTCATCGCGTCGGACAGGGTTTCGGGCGGCCCCGCCTTGCGGGTCATGGCGAAGTCGCCGAGCACGGCGAGTTCGGCCTCCGAGTACATCAGGCCGGCATCCAGATCCGGCGCTTGCCGCCCAAGATGGGTGAGCGCCGCCAGCCGCCAGGCGATCACGGCGATGATCGCCGCCGCCCGCTTGATCCGCTCGGCGGTACGGAACGCGACCTCCTCGGCCTTGCAGCCCGACGTCAGGATCCGGTGCCAGTCCTCGATGCGCCATCTCAGGCGGTACATGCGCAGGATGTCGCGGGCCTCCGCCTCGGTCCCGGCGGGCAGCGTCGTCAACAGCATCCACTCCAGCGGCTCCGCGCCGTCGGGCGGACGGTCTTCCAAGGCGTGGACAGCTCGCATTCGGCACGGGCGGGTTCCGAACTCGCCGCGCAGATTCTCCGGGACCGCGAGGTCGACCTCCATCCAGCGCAGCGCCGCCGAGGCGACGTCGGCGTCTGGGCCCGGCGAGGCGGACTGGCCGCGCGCCGAGTTCCGCGCCGACAGGCACTCGAGCGGAATGTCCATCCGCGCCCGCTCCGGTGCCCCGCGCAGTTTCTCGAACAGCTTCGAGCCTCCGGGCCCGTGCGAGCGGTCGCTCTGCGCCCGGACCAGCAGATCCGGCCCGCCCTCGTCGCGGCGGGCGGCGAACAGCTCGAAGATGTCGCCCTCGCGGTCCATCACCGATACTACGCGCGCGCGGCCGGCCTTCAGCTCGCCGGCATCCCGCCAGCCGCGCAGCCACCTGCCGGGCTTCGGCCCCTCGTCGCCGGGGCCGGAGAATTCAATCCGCGGCACGCCGAGCGGGATTCCGTCGCCGGCGACCGCGAGCGTGCTATGCAAATGCAGGCCGAGCGCGCCCTTCGAGTTCCTGTTTTTGCCGATCCCGTCCAGCCCCTTGCGGAGGGGATGGGTCGCGAAGTTCAGGTCGATCCCGTCCTGGATGCACAGGACCGTCCCCTGCTTGCGCATTCGCTGCTCGGTGCGCGCCCGGTGCGTCGCCAGGATCGCCTCCGGAGACACTTTCGATTCGTCCGGCTGCTCGATCAGCCTGTAGTATCCCGTCACTGCCGCCCAGTCTCCCGCCGCCGCCGAGAAGAAGGTTTTCCCCGGCGCTTTCGCCTGCATCTCTACGCTCCGCACCAGCCGCCTTGTCAACCTCCGGTCGCCGAGCGGCGCCTCGCCGAATTCCTGCTCGGCCCAGCCGCCGCCGTCCAGCCCGTCGGCCGGGCCCAGCGCGGCTCCGGGCGGGATCGGAAGCGCC
>MPMP01000023.1 GCA_002238565.1 Albidovulum sp. bin36 | reverse complement strand
ACTTCGCCAAATTTTTAGGCGCAATGATTTCAATTTAAGGAAATGCCGTTGGCCTGCACGCCCCGGTCGTAACCGGCGGCGGGAAGGCTTCCGTTCGCGTCAAGGAATTCGTCTGGCTGAACACCGTCATCGGCAACGTCAAGTCGGCGCTTCGGAGCACCCACCACTCCATGAAGGGCAAGTACGCGCAGCGATACCTGAGCGAGTTCGAGTACCGGTTCAATCGCCGCTACGACCTGCCGAGCATGGTGCCCCGCCTCGCCTGGGCGGCGGCCCGCACGCCACCGATCCCGGAGAAGCTGCTCCGCGAGGGGACTGTCGGGCGGCTTGAAGGCTAGCGGCGCGTCGCCGCTGCTGAATCCCATGCGCCTCGGCGGGACCGGCCCGCCAATTCACTCCTGAAGACCGCGAATCCACTCGGAAGATGCGCCCGACCGCGCTCCCGGGCGCCGTTTCGGCGGATCGGGTCTCGAAAAAGCTTTCCGTACTAGGCCATCCAGGATTTCAGGCGGCGAATCCGCGAGCGGCGCAGCCAAAATTCGGCTTACGCAGGATAGTAATCAGGTAGAAGTTTGCCAAAAAGAAAAAGTCTTGAAAAACAATTTACTTGCGGCGCTTGCGTTGCTTATTCCATTCGCAGTGGCGTCCGCGATGTTCGTATCTCCGAGCGATTCAAGATACGCGTTAGGAGGCATTACCGGGAAATTCGAGCCTAAAAGCGGAGCGGGGGCATCCATCGCGTACGGAATCCGATCCGAAAGCGGCTTGGCGTTCGAAGTGGATTTGGCTCAGCGTCCCACAAGAATCAACAGTCTTACTATTGATTCCGATGAGGCTGTCCCGGGAGTAGGAATCCCAGCGGGAACCTACGGTCTCGCAGAGGTCTTCTCCGTGTCGCGGCCGACTGTCTGTCGAACGCTGAGCAGGCGGCAAATCGCTTAGGAGGCGCGATCGAGTAAATCAGGCGAACGCCTCGCAAAACTTGAGGAACGCATGTTCTGGGGGCTTGGCGTACGAATCTTCTCCCTGCCGGAATCAACCCCCTTCCGGGCACGCAGAAGGTCTGGGAGGGCGTGAAAATCCTCTGGACCACGGTCATCGAACACAGCGCCATGCGCGAATGGATGAAGGACAGCGAAACGACGGACTGAAGTACGATACATTGATAGCCCCGCACTGGACAGGGATGATGAGTGCGAACGCCAACCGGATCAAGGAAGCTATGGGGAGATCGCTGGACAACTGATCTTGTGGAAAGCGTAGCTTGACACTAAACGACGGCTGCAAGGGCTAATGTCCGGAATGAAGATCAGGAACGTGGTTCATAAGGGGCTGCGTCGGCTCATTGCGGAGAACAACGCAGTTGGAGTGCAGCCCGCTTTTGCACCGAAACTCCGGCGCATCATCTCTTTCCTTCAGGATATGGAACAGGAGGAGGAGTTGCGAACGGTGCCAGGTTGGAGAGTCCATATACTGGGCGGCGATCGCAGGGGAACCTGGAGTCTGGCTGTTACCGCGAACTGGCGAATAACGTTCCGAATAGACCGCGATGAGATGGAGATCGTCGATCTCAACTATGAGGATTATCAATGAGAGGCAGACATGAAACCGGTGCAAGGTATCCGAATGAAGAATCCGGTACATCCCGGGGAATTCGTCAAGCACGAGATCATTGAAGCTCTCGATCTCACAGTGACGGCGGCGGCGCAGACGCTCAGCGTCACGCGGGCGGCGCTATCGGCTGTTTTGAACGAACGTGCGCGTTTATCGCCGGAGATGGCGTTGCGGATCGAGAAAGCATTCGGCGTGTCGATGGACACCCTCATGCGGATGCAGAACAGCTACGACATCGCCAAAGTCCGCGAGCGTGCGAGCGAGATCGAGGTTGCAAAAGTCCAGATTTGAGAAAAAGCCGCGCGGTAGCAGGGGTCGTTTGCGGGAGGAGGCGAAATCCTGCGCCAGGCGTTTTCGCCATTTACATTCACCGGTCAGGTTGATGTGCTCCCAGCCGAACGGCGAGACATGCATCAGCAGTTCGGTCGGGGCCTGCATTCCCCGGTTCCTCTGCACAAAGGTACATGAAGTCCCACAGTGAATTCGACATAGCGCCGGGTTTGTCAGAACATTCGCCTGTTTCAGCGCCCCCGAATCCGAGGCCGTTTCAGACGACCGATTTCAGTGGGAGGATTCCGATGGCATCGCGGAGTTTTTCGTCGGAGAAGTCGTACTCGCCAAGCATGTTGATGCGCACCCATGACATCGGCGATCGGGCGGCGATCATGCCAAGCAGATTCTCTTTCGTTTCAGCGTCAGGCGACCTTTCCAGCCTCTGCGTGAGGTAGAGATAGTTCCAGAAGATGATGCTGTTCCTGATCAGACGGTTGCAGCCTTCGGCGATTTCCTGCTCTTCCTTCTCGGTCCGGGTGAACTCGCGGGGATTGCCGATGGCGACGGCGCGGGCGGACCGGTTCGCCAGCTCGACCTTGTTGAGTTGCATTTCGATCGCCTGCCGCAAGCCGGGATCATCGATATAGCGCAGGATGAACAGCGATTTGATGATCTGCCCGAAAGCCTTGAGGGCCTGGTAGGGGCCGTTTGCGGAAGGGGGCGGAATTCCTTTAGTTCGATGAATCTCTAAACTCGCGGCGAAGACCTCTCGGGCGGAAAAAGGCGATCAGGAGTGCCCCACGTTCTCCGCGGACCCGAAGGCTACCCGTCAGGGGACTGATCGACCGCCATGCCCATTATACGGGGGCAACGCAGAAATAGTCAAGGGTTACCTTTGTTGATTTGCTGGGTTGCGGCCCAAACCGCCAAATCACATCCAGCCCTTTTATACCAAGACAAGGCTCGATTTTTCTCCCATAATTAACGTCTTGTGGATCGAGGCCGAGATCATGCTATTCGGATTCCGATGGTTCGGCGTCATCGTATCTTACTTATTTACGCACGATTCTCATGATCGCGGCCATGGCTTCGGCCTCTTTCCCGTCTAGGCGCGACACGCCCAGCGATCCTTTCGGGCACCTCGACACATCAGCTTGATCGAGTGGAGAAATATCATCCTCTATGGAGAGACCAGGATCGATCCTGCCAAATTGCGGACCGGCAACCGCTAGCCGGGCCAGCTCAGGCGGCAAGGAGACGACAAGCCGAACCGGGATGCTCTCTCTCGCGCTGTTCATGGGCAATTGCCCGTGCGCTTCGGGCTGAAGGGTCTGAAATCAGTCCTCGGAAGAGCCAGATCGGCCGGGAAATAGAAATCCGGTGTTCAAGAGCGTTCTGCATCCATCCGAAACCGGCCCGCTGGCGTGTATTTCAACACGAATCTGGCCAGAACCCTGAATCTCCGCCCGTCGCTGGCGGTGTGCAGCGATTCCCCGTCTCTGCGGCGGAGATCAGGCAGTTCCATCCCGTCCATCGCCTTGATCACGATGTCGTTCTCCGCGCGGATGTTCTCAAGGGAGAAGCACCAGTTGACGGCGTGTTCCAGTTCGCTTTCAATGACCCGCGATGAGATGCGGGAAATCTTGCGCACGCCGATGCCGCAGCCCAGTTCCATGATGCCGGCCATGAGCACGGGCCGGGATGAGGCGAGTTGGGCGCGGGTTTGCTGCCAGTGTTCAAAGGCGCCGAGCATGCCGCAGCAATTGTTGACCGTCTCCAGCGCCTGGGCCGGAGGCACATCGTGCTGATTTGGAAACAGCTCTTCAAAAAGTACCGGAGCCGAAGCAGAATTCGGCCGAGATGGACCTCCGGATGTAGTGTACGCCGGTGGCGGGTCCTTGGCCGCCGTATCCCGAAGCGCGAAGCACGATGAAGATCATTTCCTGGAACATGGCTCACAAGCACGAATCATGGCGACAGCTGCTTGATTTGGACATCGATCTGGCGCTGCTTCAGGAAGCCGGCAAGCCAATGGCATTGGAATCGCTCGGCGGCTTGATGCCTGCGTTGCGGGCAATCGTTTCAATTGACTTTTGCGATGTTCCCGTGCAGAACTTCCGTCGCTCCGAAAGAGCCGGGGCTTGAATCGGCGGGTGCCTCATTGGCGGTAAAACCGCTGAACAATGCTTTCAATTAACGCCAAAGGGCGCAACTGGGGCGAGAGCTTGCGATTAATTCCGATACCCGGTCGGATAGCCCGGGCGGAACAAGTCGGGCAATAGGACGCGGCCGGCGAACGTAGGCGGCCAAATGGAATCGAAGGATTGGAAAGGCGAATCAATGTCAGCAGCCAGCACGCTCCAGAATCTCGGCGAGATGCTCTTGTCCGGGAAAATCGAAGTTGTAGACCTGTCGGGGACTCTCGGGCCGAACACTCCGATTCTGCAGTTGCCGCCGGATTTCGCAAAAAACACGCCGAAAATAGAAATTCACAAAATTTCGGAGTACGACGAGGACGGTCCATTTTTTGCATGGAATTGGCTGGTGCTTGGCGAGCACTCGGGGACCCACTTCGATGCGCCGCACCATTGGATCACGGGCAAGGACTTCGAAGACGGCTTTACGGATTCGATTCCTCCCCGGAATTTTGCCGGGCCGGTCAATGTCATAGACTGCTCGGCTCAGGTGGCGGAGAATCCCGACTTTCTATTGACCGCGGACGCCGTGCGAGAGTGGGAAGCGAAGCATGGCGAGATCGCCGAAGGCGAATGGGTCGTGATGCGCAGCGATTGGTACAAGCGCAACCACGACGAGGCGCTGTTTCTGAATGCCGGAGCCGACGGCCCGCATTCTCCCGGGCCGGATGCGGGCTGCATCGAATACATCCTTTCAAAGGGAGCGATCGGATGGGGCAACGAATGCATCGGAACCGACGCCGGGTGCGCCGGCGGAATGAATCCGCCGTTTCCAGCGCATAATCTGCTGCACGGCGCCAACAGGTACGGGTTGGCGAGCCTCGCGCACCTGGATCGACTGCCGGCCAAGGGCGCAATCCTTTTCGCGGCGCCTCTTAAGATCGTGCGTGGCACGGGCAGCCCCGTCCGCGCGCTTGCCCTCGTCGCCCGCAGCTAGCGAAATTGCAGACAATCCACTCCAGCGACCATGTCGTCGTCGGCGGCGGCATTAATTCGCTGGTTGCCGCGGCGATGCTCGCCGGAAAGGGCGACTCCGTCGCGCTGCTTGAGAGGGAGCGCCGTCTTGGCGGCTGCATGCACACCGCCGAAATAACTCTTCCCGGCTATAGGCACGACGTAATGGCGGCGACATTCGTGCTGTTTTTAACTTCGCCCGCCTTCGCCGAGCTGGGCGGCGACCTTGCTCGCCACGGCCTGGAATTCTGCCATTCGCCTTATCCGACGGCGGTTGTCCGAAGCGACGGCTCGCACCTGGTTTTCAGCACGGACAGGAAAGCCAACGCCGCATCGTTCGATTTGCTGAGCAAGGGCGACGGCGATCGGCATCTTGCCGACATGGGCGAGTTGGAAGCGAACGCGGATTTTCTTTTTTCTGTGCTCGGCGGCGAAATCCGCAGTGCCAAAGGCATGCGCAGATTCGCCAGAGAAGCTTTCAAGCGCAGCGTCAAGGGATTGTCCTCATGGGCAGGCAGTTCGCTTGCTCCAGCTCGAGGCTGGCTCGAATCCTCGTACCGTTCCGAGCTTGTCCAGGCGCTCTGGGCGCCATGGGTTCTGCATGCCGGGCTAACTCCGGAGTCCACTTTCGGCGGCCAAATGGGCAAGGTCATCGCTTTCGCTCTTGAAGCGGCGGGAGCGCCGGTCGCCAAGGGCGGGGCGGAATCCGCGGTACGCGCATTCGAATCGTTGATCGCCGAACGCGGCGGAAAAATCTTCAGAGGCGAAGACGCCCGGCGCGTTATCGTAAAACGCGGCCGTGCGACCGGCGTGGAAACCGCCTCCGGCGGCGTTTTCAACGCTGCCAAGTCGGTTATCTGTTCAGTGGCGCCGGGACAGCTTTACGGCAGGCTCCTGAAGGAGCATTCTTTTGACGAGCATGGCATGGCATCGTCATTCAGGCATGGCCGAGGAAATTTCCAGCTGCACTACGCTCTCAATGCTCCTCCCGCCTGGAAGGCCGGGAGCCTACAGGACGTCGCCCTAATTCATCTTGCCGACGGCATAGATTCGGTTTCCAAATCCTGCAATGAGGCGGAGCGCGGCATGCTGCCCGCGTCTCCGACCCTGTGCGTCGGCCAGCCGCATGCGCTCGACGAGTCGCGCTGCCCGCCGGGCAAGGCCGTCCTCTGGATTCAGGTTCCCGACGCGCCGCGGGTTATCAAAGGCGACGCCGCGGGACGGATTAAGACCGGCTCGCGCTGGACGCAGGAAACCAGGGAAGCATTCGCCGATAGAATTGAATCTATTCTTGCGGAGCGAATCGAGAACTTTCAAGAGATTTCGCTCGCGCGGCGGGCCTACTCGCCCGCCGACCTCGAAGCGCTAAATGCAAATCTGGTTGGAGGAGATCCCTATGGAGGCGCCTGCACTGTCGACCAGTTGCTATTCTGGAGGCCTTTCGCGAATTCGGGCGGTGCTTCGACTCCGGTAAAGAGGCTATTTCATATCGGAGCATCGACTCATCCGGGTCCGGGACTGTCGGGCGGGTCCGGCTATAATCTCGCGAAGACGCTCGGCGCCTGACCCGATCGGCCCGCTAGGATGCGCAAACCAATGCCAGTCGCCGAATCGAATGTTAAAAACGGCTGCGATACGACTCGAGCCAAGCAGGCGGCCCGGGCCGACGCGTCGTCCCGCCGCCGAGCGGCATTCTCGCAATGCAAGAGTAGCCGAGCGTGCGAATTCCTGATCGATCACGTTCGCGGCACGCCCGGCGTTGCTGTCTTATCGGCATATTTGCCGATTAAATCTGAGATTTCACCGCTGAACGCGATGCATGAGCTTTATCGTCTCGGAAAACGCATTTGCCTGCCTGTCGTTGTCGGTTCCGAGTTGCCTTTGCGCTTTCGAGAATGGCGGCCCGGCACGAACTTGGAGCCGAGCGCGTTCGGAACGTCGGTCCCGGCGCGGGGAGAGTGGCTGAGCCCGGATCTCTTGATCGTTCCCCTCCTGGCTTTCGACCGCCGCGGCAATCGCCTCGGCTACGGCGGCGGATTCTACGACCGAACCATCGCCGAACTGAATGCAGGAAACGGCGTCCTGACTGTCGGCATGGCATTTGCCGAACAGGAATTCGACAACATTCCCAGCGCCGCCGGCGACCGCCGCCTAGATGCCGTCGCCACCCAAGACGAAGTTATCCGATTCGACAATCGCCGACGGTCGGAGCAAGACGGACCGAAAGGGTAAATTCGATGCGAATTCTTTTCCTAGGCGATGTCGTCGGCAGGTCGGGGCGCAGCGCGGTGATTGAAAGGCTTCCGAAGCTGCGCATCGAGCTGAATCTCGATTTCGTTGCCGTGAACTGCGAAAACGCCACTAGCGGGCTAGGGCTGTCGCCTGCGCACGCCAAGGCGATCCTGGCAGGCGGAGCCGATTGCATCACGCTCGGGGATCATGCGTTCGACCAGCGAGACATGATTGAATTCGTGTCAAGGGAGCCGCGTATCGTTCTTCCTCTGAACTATGCCAAGAAGCAGCCCGCTCCGGGTGCCAGAGTATTCCGGACCGGCGGCAGAAAGGTTCTTGTCGCGGTCGCGCTGGGGCGAGTGTTTATGAATCGGCCGTTCGACGACCCGTTCGAACTGATCGGCTCGATACTTGATCAATATCGTCTCGGCGCGTCGGTGGATGCGTCCATCGTGGAAATTCACGCCGAAGCTACATCCGAGAAGGCGGCCATTGGAATTTTTTGCGACGGACGGGCCTCGATCGTCGCGGGAACGCATACCCATGTTCCGACTTCGGACGCGAGAATCTTGGAAAAGGGAACCGCGTTCATTTCCGATGTCGGCATGTGCGGCGACTACAATTCCATAATAGGCATGAACGCGGCGGAACCGCTCCAGAGATTCGTGTCGGGCATGCCGGGAAAGCGAATGCAGCCCGCCACCGGCGATCCAACGATGTCCGGCGTATTCCTTGAAACGGATAACGCCACCGGGCTGGCTAGGCGGATTTCTCCTTTTCGCGTTGGCGGAGCGCTCGAAAATGCGTCCGTTTAGCAGTGTTGCCGATAGCAGGCCCGAATGCCGGATTGTTTCGGCAGCGCCCCGGCGAACCGGGCCGCAATTCATGCGATTGTAAATTGAACGCGCCTATTTCAGTCGTCGTCCCGACGAGAAACGCCGCCAGCCTGATCGGCGGAACGCTCGCCAGCCTTTACGAGGGCCTGGATATCGGACTGATCCGGGATTTGGTTATTTGCGACGGCGGATCTCGGGACGCGATCGCCGAAATTGCCGACGAAGTCGGAGCCGTGCTCGTCAGGAGCGAGGCGGGACGAGGAACGCAGCTAGCCGCGGGAGCCGCCGCCGCGAAGGGCGACTGGCTGCTTTTCTTGCACGCCGATACCCGTCTTTCGCCCGGCTGGACATCGGAAGTCGCCGCGCACATGGAGGGTTCGCCTGAAAAAGCGGCGTATTTCAAGCTCGAATTCGATTCGAACAGTAGCGCGGCCAGAGCGGTGGCGGCATGGGCGAATTTCAGATCGCGAGTGTTCGACCTGCCGTACGGCGATCAGGGCCTGCTGCTATCCAGGGAGCTTTACGATTCGATAGGCGGATTTCCTCGAATTCCTGTCATGGAGGATGTCGCCGTTGCAAAGCGCCTGAAGGGTCGAATGCTAATGCTCAATTGCAAAGCCAGCACCGACGCCTCGCGATACGAGGAGCGAGGATGGCTGCGGCACGGGCTGGGCAACCTCGCTCTCTTCGCAAGGCATCAGCTTGGCGCAAAGCCGGAAAGCATATCGGAAAAATACAGTCGCCGATAGTCGCCTATCTCGTTTCCAGAAACTGGGTTTCGCACAGGCGCGCGTAGAGGCCGCCGCGGACGACCAGCGCCTCGTGCGTTCCTTCTTCGGCTAGGATGCCGCCGTCAAGTGCAAGAATTTTGTCTGCGTCTCTTACGTTGGCGAACCTGTGCGAAATAGTCAGAATCGTTTTTCCGTTCATAAGTGACGACAGCGCTTGCTGAACGATCTCCTCGGACTGAGAATCCAGCGCGGATGTCGGCTCGTCCAGCAAGAGGATCGGAGCGTTTCGCAGGAGCGCCCTGGCTATTGCTACGCGCTGCCTTTGACCGCCGGACAAGTTGCCTCCTCTAACGCCGGCAGGCGTGTCCAGGCCCTCGGGCAGGCTATCCGTGAATTCGAGCACCAAGGAGGCCTCCGCCGCCCTTTCCAGTTCCGCTTCGGTGGCATCCGGCTTGCCCAGAAGAATATTGTCGCGGATCGATTCGTCGAACAGCCAGGAATCCTGGGACACGACGGAAAAGCAACCTCGGAGCGTCGCTATGTCCATCGAGGAGATATCTCGCCCGCCGAAAGATATCGTGCCGGAATCGGGATCGACAATCCGGGTAAGCAAATTGAAAACCGTCGTCTTGCCCGCACCCGATACGCCCACCAAGGCTGTCGTCTTTCCAGCCTCCGCGCGAAACGAAAGCCCCGTATGCACGGCCAATCCGCCATAGGAAAAGCTTACATCGTCGAATACGATATCGGAGCCGGCTAGATCCGCCGGCGGCGGTTCGGGATGAATCGGGTTAACTATAGCCGGTCGATTGTTCAAGACTTCGTGCAGGCGGACGAGCGATACGCGCGCGACCTGCCAGGCGCCCGTTACGCTGCCGAGACGCCGAATCGGGTCGAATAGAAGTACGACGGCCGTAAAGAAACTCATGAAATCGCCGACGGTTCGAGTTCCGTCGATCACGTCGCGGCCCGCAAGCATTAGAATCCCCAGGAATCCTAGTCCCGCGATGGCATCCACCAAAGCGGGAAGACTAGCCTGCCCGGCAACGGTTCGCACGGCCGCCCGGCGATAAATCCTGCTCTTGTCGAGGAACCGGTCCATCTGCGGGGATTCGTGCAGATTAAGCTTGATCGCGTTTATGCCATGAAAGATTTCATCCAGCCTCAAAGCAATTTCGCCTGAAGTCTCGCGCAGCGTCTTTGCAAATTTTCGCGTGAAGCCGTGCACCTTGATAATCGGAAAAATCAAGAGAGGAGCGCCGGCGATGGCAACGACGGTCCAAAGCGGGTCGATGGAGAATGCTACCCAGAACAGCACGATTACGGAAATTCCGTCGCGAATCCCGGTCGAGACAATTCCGAACCACGCGTGATTCAATCCAATCGAGTCGCCGAGAATCCGATCAAGTAGCTTTCCCGGCGGGTTGTCATCGAAATAAACGGAATCGAGGGTAAGAACATGGCGCATCAAATCGTCCCGAAGCGAAAGCAGTACGCGCTCGCCGACCCAAGCGGTAATGACCCTGTGCACGAACCCTGCCAATCCGCGGATGACGAACAGGCACAGCACCAGCAATCCGACCCAGTGAAGCAGTTCGACCTTTTTCAACGAGAATACATCGTCGAACATGGGCTTGATCATGTAGCTGAGAAGGCCAAGAGTGCCTCCTTGCACCGACATGAAAACAAACGCGACGAAAATGTGAGCCGCATAGCGCTTCAGATAGGTCCGGACATACCATTTCGCCAATTCGTAGGGCGAAAAGGGATAGGAATCGATGTCGGTATTCAAGCCTGCGGCCCCGTTTCCGGCAATCCGAAGGCGCATCGCGCAAAATCGGGTTCCAATGCAGAAATTGGCTCCGCGCGCGACGCCGGCTCGCGAATGAGTCGAGCCGCCGCGAAGCGGGCTTCAACATATTCTCGTTCGAACTGGTCCATTTCGCCTATCTCAGGATTGCGGCCGCACATGGATTCGACGCGTCGCAAGGCGCTCGCCGGCCGTACGGAAAAATCCGTGTCCGCCGGATTCCAATATTTCGAATCGCAGTCCCAATTCGCTATCGCGCCACGCCGGCCAGGCGCTCTATCGCTTTGTCGATAATTCCCGCTTCGCCATTTTTTTCCGCGAGCTTCTCCCTAGTGGTCTCGACGACCTCTTCCGGCGCAGAGGACACGAATTTTGGATTCGCCAGTCGTCCGTTCAGAGCATTGATCTCATTTTGAATTCTGTCGCGTGATTTCTGCAGGCGCGACCTTTCGGCGGCGATGTCGACAATGCCCGAAAGCGCGAGATTGAATACGCTTCCTTGCACGGCGACCGTAATCGAATCCTTGGGATCGGTCGCCGAATATTCCAGATTCCCGACTCTGGCCAATCGCCTGATTAGCGGATCCGAGCGCTGGTACGCATCTTTCCGTTCGCTTGCCAGCGAGGCGCAGTGGATCGGAATAACCGCGCCCGCAGGCACTCTCATTTGCGCGCGGACGGAACGGATTTCCTGGATTAGGGCGATTACCCATCCGATTTCTTTCGATGCCGTTCGATCCTCGAGCTCGCTCGCACTGTATTCCGGCCAGTCCTGATGGGCAAGAATGTTGCCTCGCGGCGAAATCTGCTGCCAAAGCTCCTCGGTTACGAATGGCATGAACGGATGAAGCATTATTAGGCACTGGTCGATCATCCAGGACATGCACGCCTTGGTTTCTTCGGCTATTGGCCGATCTTCCGAAGCGATCAATGGCTTTGCGAACTCGACGTACCAGTCGCAGACAGTTCCCCAAACGAAGGCGTAGAGGCAGTTCGCGGCATCGTTGAACCGATATGATTCCAGCGCCGCGTTCGCTGACTCCAGTGTTCGCGCAGCTTCGCCCGCGGCCCATTTATTGACTTCGTGCCGAACTGAAGCAGGATCGAAGTCCGCATCGCGCGCGCATCCGTTCATCCAAGCGAAACGCGCAGCATTCCAAATCTTGGTCGCGAAGTTTCGATAGCCGGCCACGCGTTGTTCGGACAGTCTCAAGTCGCGGCCCATCGCTGCCATGGACGCCAGCGTAAAGCGCACGGAATCGGCTCCGTACCTTTCGATCAATTCGAGAGGGTCGATAACGTTGCCCAGCGACTTCGACATCTTTTTGCCCTTTGAATCGAGCACGAGCGCATGAACGTAGACCGTGTGAAACGGAATATCCCCGACAACCGAGAGCTGCATCATCATCATCCTGGCGACCCAAAAGAAAATAATGTCGAAACCCGTTACCAAAACGTCTGTCGGAAAATATTTCCTGAGCTCGGCCGTGTCGTTCGGCCATCCCAATGTTCCGATCGGCCATAGACCGGAAGAAAACCAGGTGTCGAGCACATCCGGATCCCGAACGAGCCGCTTACCGCCCGACAGGGCAATCGCTTCATCCTCCGAAGGCGCGCAGTACTGGTTTCCGTCCTCGTCGTACCAAACCGGGATTTGATGGCCCCACCACAGCTGCCTCGATATGCACCAAGGCTCGATATTCTCCAGCCACCGGAAATAGGTTCCCGAATACTGTTCGGGGAGAATCCTTGTCCGGCCCGTCGAGACGGCTTCGATCGCCGGCTTGACGATCTTCGCGGCATCGACAAACCACTGGTCCGTAAGGTACGGCTCGATCGCGACTTTGGACCGGTCGCCATGGGGAACCATGTGCCTGTCATCCTGAATGCCGGCAAGCCATCCCTGAGATTCGGCTAGTTCAACAATTCTCTCTCTGGCCTCGTACCTGTCCATTCCATGCAGCCGCATCGCCTCGGCATCGGGATCGCAGCCGGCCAGGAATTCCTCGTTGCCTTCGAGAAACATAGATGCCTTGCTATCCATGACGTTGATGGCCGGCAGCCCGGCGCGCCGCCCGACGCTCCAGTCGTTAAAGTCGTGGGCGGGCGTAATCTTGACGGCTCCCGTTCCTTTTTCAGGATCTGCGTATTCGTCGGCGACAATTGGAATCGATCTGCCGGCAAGCGGCAAACGCACGGATTTTCCAACAAGGCTCTCGTAGCGGGCGTCGTCCGGGTGCACTGCAACTGCGGTATCGCCGAGCATCGTCTCGGGCCTTGTCGTCGCTACAACGAGATAGTCCCGAGTTTCCCATTCGACGGAATCGTCGTCGTTGACGGCGATCGGGTGCTCGTAGGACGCGCCGCCTTCGAGCCCGTAGCGGAAATGCCAAAGACTGCCATCGACCTCGATTTGCTCCACTTCAAGGTCGGAAATCGCGGATCTAAAATGCGGGTCCCAGTTTACCAGCCTTTTGCCGCGGTAGATCAAACCCTTATTGTAGAGATCGACAAAAACTTTCAGAACCGCGTCGTGGAATCCATCGTCCATCGTAAAGCGATTGCGGGACCAGTCGCATGAGGCGCCAAGGCGCTTCAACTGGTTGATGATTGCACCGCCCGACTGCTCTTTCCACTCCCAAACCTTGGACAGGAATTCTTCTCGTCCGAGTTCGCTGCGGGAAGGCTGTCCAGTTTCAGCCAGCATTCGCTCGACAACCATTTGCGTTGCGATTCCCGCATGATCCTGTCCCGGCTGCCATAGCACATCGAAGCCGCGCATGCGGTGCCAGCGAATCAGTATGTCCTGAATCGTATTGTTGAACGCATGGCCCATATGAAGCGAGCCCGTTACATTGGGCGGCGGGATCATGATGCAGTAGGTGTCTGAACCCGGCTTCGCGTTCGCTCCCGCTTCGAATGCGCCGGCCTCTTCCCATTTGCTATTAATTCGGGCTTCAGTTTCGCTGGCGTTGAATGTTTTTTCCATTGAACTTCACATTTCCGCGTATTGAATGACTTCGGGCGGCTCGCCAATAGCAAAACCGCGCCATAAAGTTAATGCTTCAATTATCCGGGCTCGCAGCCGCGCTATTTGCCGCTAGCCGAGGTCTCGGCCGCCGCGTCGCCCGTCGCTCATTTCCCGCCGCAGGCTGCCGAAGTCGACTAATTCAGCCTTGCCGGCTTGCCTGGATCCAAAATCAGGTTTTGCAAAGCAACCCTGTCTGCGCTCTTGGCAAGAATCTCTCGATGATTCGGGTTCGCGTTGACGGGATTGGACAGCAGCAATCTTGTCCGTCCGGAGGACGTGCGGGCAATCGTCGCCGTCGACCGCTGCCGAATGCCGCCATGCTTTCTTGAAGAACGGTCGTCCGAAGAGCCGATCAAGCGAAGCCGCGTCGAAGCCGCCGCGTCGGCATCGCTGTCCGCAAGGTCCATTGGCGTTAAAAGGCGACGAAAAACCATTTCTCCGCAACCGAGCTTCCTAAACGAATCGCGCCGTCCGGGCATTGCCGCCTCGCGGCACTTCCTATCCGATTGTCGCCCCGCGCCCGCGCGAAATCAAGGCAATTCCACTTTGGGCCACGCCTAATCGAGACGGCGCTACTTTCCGGATTAATTCGAACCCACGCCTAGACGCTTTATTACTTCGGTTGCAAATGGAGCGGACTTCACGGCACGATAATTTTCGCTCGGGTCGTAAAGCTCCACTTCGAGACCCAAATGCTCCGCGGTCAGCAGCCCGATCGACGCAAGAAGCGCATATACCGCGAGTTCCCTGTCCCTGACGGCGCCCGCCAGATCCGTACCCGCCGCAAGCCTGGTTTGTTCGGCATCGAGTACATCCAAAACCGACCTCACTCCTAGCAAAGCTTCTTCTCTGACGCCCCTAAACGCCAGTTCCGAGGCTTCAATCTGCTCGGCCCTGGCTTCAATGGATGATTCGGCGATTTTCAGCCGCGCCCAGGCCGATGCGATATTCTGGCGAACTACCTTCGCGCTACGCTGCAGATCGGCCTTCGCTCTGTCTACGCCGGCTCTGAGATTCCGAATGCCTGCAAATCCACCGCCGCCGTCATACAGCGGAATAACCGCCGTGAGCGAAACTCCCGCCGAATTTACCGAGCCGCCCATGCTTTCGAATGTGTTTCGCGTGCCGACCGAGCCGCCCAGGGAGATGCGCGGCGACAAAATCGTATCGGCCGCCCGAAAAGCCATCTCGGCGGCATTGGCGGCATGGCGGCTGGCGATAATCGAAGGATGCCTTTTGATTCCAATTTCAACGGCGTTTTCAAGCGATGCGGGTATGGCGGGCGGAGCGGGAGTAGGCTCTAAATCTCCCGGATATTGACCGGTGGACAGCCTGTATTCTTCACGGGCGATTTCAAGTTCGCCTTGCCTTAGAGCCAGGCTGCTTCTTGCCGCCGCCAGCCTCGCTTCCGCCATGCTGACTTCCGTCCTGGTTACCTGGCCTACCGCGAATCGACCCCGAGCGGCGTCGAGTTCGCGAGAAATAACGCGAAAGTTGTTTTCTTCCAAAGCCAGGTTTTCAATGCTGCGGCGAACATCGAGATATGCGGCTACCGCATTGAGAAGAACGTCCTGCTCAACGCTTTTGAGTGTCTGGCGCCCTGCGAGAACCGCTTCTTCAGCCGCCTTTACAGACGAGATCCTGGACCCGCCGTCCCATAGGAGATATTCGAGCGTCAGCTGCAGCGAGCCCGTTGTCTGGTCAAGCGCAGAATTGCCGCCCTGCTCCGACCTCCAATCGCGGTTAAGTGATCCGACCAGTGATAAAGTCGGCCTGAGATTGGCTACCGCTTGAGCGACTCCCTCGTCCGTACCTCGAAGTATCGCCCTGTTTGCTTCGAGCAGGTCGCTGCTCCGATAGGCTGCCATAAGCGCGTCCGCAAGAGATTCCGATTGCGCCGCGCCGCCAAGAGCCGCAGCAAAGAATCCGAATGCCGCTCCCAACGCGGAAATTCTTGCCGGCCAGCCGGCCATTGCCGAAATGATAACCGCCATACCCGTAACGCCTTTCCGTAGGCGACCGGAATCCCATCGTTAAAACAGGAATTCTTCCTTCCTGCTAAATCCGGGCATTACCGGAGCCATTGCATTGAATGAGAAGCGCCACGCGATTAAATTTCTTCGCTTTATCCCGATTCTGCATTCGCCGACGGAACCCTCGACGAATATGCAGGCGATTCGCCCTCCTTCCTTCAACTGCTCGACAAGGCTGCCTGATAAAACTTCCACGCCTCCTTCCAGTACGATCACATCGTAGGGACCGTGTTCGGCCGAACCCTTCCGGAGCCGCTGCCATACAACTTCTGAATTATGAATATCGTGCTCCAGCAATCTGTCTTTTGCATCGACCGCCAATTCCTTGATTTCCTCCACGGCGACGACGGCTTGCGCAAGATTTGCGATCACGGCGGCGGAATAGCCGAGCCCCGAACCGACATCCAGCACCGTCTCGTCCGACCCGATATCGAGTTCGTTCAGAATTTTCGAAAATGTTCGCGGTTCGAGAATAACTCGCCTATCCGCGATATCGATGTGCCCGTCGACATAGGCCAGTTCCCTTTGCGAATTAGGCACGAAATCCTCGCGCGGGATCGCCATCATCGAGTCGATAATCGGATACTTGGTAACGTTGGAGGGCCGAATTTGGCTATCGACCATCGCGGTTCTGATCGCTGCGAATTTTTCTCTTCGCACGTGGCCCTCCATCGCCCAGTCGCAGGCGCTTGCCCGCTCGTCCGATGATGCACGTAATTTCGATCAATCGCAACCGGTAGGCAGCCTTCGACTCACAATTCTTTTTCTTGAATTCCATGGGCGGGCGCTCAAGCGGCGGCATCTGGATTTCGGATGCGATTCGGGCATTTTCCCCGCGCGCGCAAGTTTGCTACCGCGCCGACTGTTCGACTATCGGGAATATGGTCTTTACGGCAGGCCCCGGCCCTCGCGGATAGTTTCAAGACTCCTGCAAGTTGGGAATATTTCGGAAAAGTTCGAGCGCGTCCGGATTAGCAAGCGCATGCAGGTTCTTGACCGGCAATCCGTTCACGACATTGGCGACCGCCAGCTCGACGATTTTTCCCGACCTGGTTCGGGGAATGTCGGCGACCGGGATAATCTTTGCGGGAACGTGGCGAGGCGAAGCGGCGGCTCGGATTTCCGATTTGATACGCAGTTCGAGGTCTTCGGAATAAATCTCTCCGTCCCTCAACTTCACGAACAATACGATCTCGGTGTCGTGGCCGGATCTTCGCCCGATCGCCAGCGCTTCGAGAACTTCTTCGATGCGTTCGACTGGCCTATAGATCTCGGCGGTTCCGATTCTAACACCGCCCGGATTCAACGTGGCGTCGGAACGACCGTAGAAAATCAAGCCGCGTTCGGCGGTTAGCTCCACCCAATCGCCGTGGTGCCACACGCTTTCGAATTTGCTAAAATACGCATCTCGGTATTTTTTGCCGCCGGGGTCGTTGAAAAATCCCGTTGGCATAGACGGGTGCGCCGAAGCGCAAACAAGTTCGCCTTGCCGACCCTCGACCGCGCGCCCGTCTTCGTCGAAGACCTGAACATTCATTCCGAGATGACGCTTTTGGCACTGTCCTCTAAATACCGGGCTAACCGGGCTTCCTCCGACAAAGCAGCCTATGATGTCAGTGCCGCCAGCGATCGAGGAGAGGCAAACATCCTTCTTCCAGCATTCGTAAACGTATTCGAATCCTTCCGGCGAAAGCGGAGACCCTGTCGACAGAATAGTTCTTAAATCGGCTAATTCGCCCCGTTCGCACGGCCGAACTCCTGCCTTGGCACAAGAATCAAAGTATTTTGCCGAGGCTCCAAAATGCGTAAGCCTTTCCGTTTCCGCGATTTCCGAGAGCCTGTAACCGTCCGGGCGAAAAGGCGAGCCGTCGTAAAGCACAATCGATACGCCCGATGCCAAAGCGCTGATCATCCAATTCCACATCATCCACCCGGTAGTCGAGAAGTACATCAGGCGATCACCCGGCTTTAAATCGCATTGCAGCTGATGTTCCTTGACATGCTGCAGCAGCGTGCCGCCGACCGAATGCACGATGCATTTCGGCAGCCCGGTGGTTCCCGACGAAAACATGACGAAAAGCGGCGAACGAAAGTTCATTCGTTCGAAATCCGGCGTTCCGCCCTCGTAGCCGCCTACGTAGTCATCTAGCGAAACGCCAAGTTTCCCGGCGCGCGTCGCATCGATTTCGCCACCCGAATAGGGCAATACGACAATCCGCTTGATGCTTGGCATTTTTTCGGCCAGCTTCCTAGCTTCGGCCATCGAATCGAACCACTTGCCGCCGTAATCGTATCCGTCGGAGCAAAACAAAAGATTCGGCTCGATTTGCCCGAAACGGTCCAGTACGCCTCCAACTCCAAAGTCCGGCGAGCAGGACGACCAGACGGCTCCGATACTTGCCGTCGCAAGCGTTGCGATAACGGTTTCGGGAAGATTGGGAACAATGCCCGATACCATGTCGCCTGCGCCGATTCCGTCCGACCTCATGGCCTTTTGCAATTGCGCAGCTTTTCCGCGCAGTTCGTCGCGTTTCAGCGACCTTCGGATTCCTCCCTCGCCGTGGAATACCAGTTCGGTATCGCAGCCTCGGAATTGCAGGAGATTTTCGGCGTAGTTCAATTTTCCATCCGGAAAGAATCGGGCATCCAGCAAATTGTCCGCCGCAATCATGTCCCGGCCGCCTCTTTCGCCGACCACGCCGCAGAAATCCCAAACGGATGACCAGAAATCCGAGGAGTTATCCACGGAATACTGCCAAAGAGCATCGTAGTCCGTCTTGCCGCCGGCGATGCCTTGCCCAATCGTTTCCATGAATTCAGCGATGAGCGTCGCTCGCGCTCTTTCGGGCGACGGCTCCCAAAGTTTTTTTGCCATGTTTCCTTTATCCTCGAACCCCTAGCATTTCTTGCAAATGTCGGCCTAGGCCGCAAGGAACGGATTTGCGCTCGGGCGAAATTGGAAAGGCGCCTCTATACTTGCCTTTAACGAGGCTGGCGCTTGAACTTCCTACTTTTCACGCAAGGATAGCGCATCCTTGAGCATGCTCCCTATTTCTTCTTTTGGCAACTCCATGAGAGCTTCTCGAAACTCGGCAACCAAACCTTCTAAAACGGCGGCAGCTTCCAATCCGTTCAAAAAGGCACACCTTTCTCAGCCGCGAGATTCGTCCTTTCCCGGCTCGCAGTCTTTACGCGCGCATGCCCCTGGCGATATCTTGCATCTAGATGCGCCCCGTCTTGTCCGGATTTTGCGGGCATTTCTTCTCGACCTCCAATTCCTGCAGGGAATCAAGTGCAAGATGCCCGATAGATTTTGTTGATTGACGAACTAAGTACTCTTTCGAATTCTTCTTCGCTAAAGTTCTTTTTCAATCCCTCCGTCAGCGCCCGGGAAAAGCTTGCGATCATTCCGTTATTCGCTTCGAGATATGAGCAAGCCTCGGAGGAGCTATATCCGCCGGACAGCGCTGAGACGCGCAATACTCTATCATGCATGATTAAATCTCTGTATTCGTTCGGAACGCTCGGCAACGTGAGTTTCAAAACGATGCCGCGCTCATTGACCATTCCGTCCAAACGGCGAAGAATTTCCGACTTTAGAATATTCTCGCAATCGCGCTTCTCCGGACTGCCGATTGACACTTCCGGTTCAACGATTGGTATTAGGCCAAAAGCCAATATTCGTTCAGCCAATTCGAACTGCTGATCGACAATTGCCTGGATACCGTTCCTGAAGGGCGAGTTAATAACCGAACGCATTTTAGTACCGCAAATCCCATTTTCAACAGCCCGGGCGAGCAGCCCGTCAAGATCAGGAATCGGCCTCATTAGCTGCACGCCGCCATCTTCGCCCATTAGCCCGTCGTCGACTTTAAGGAACGGCATTACTCCCTTGTCTTCCCACAAGTAGGCCGGGGCCGGCTTTCCGTGGATTTGGCTGTCCATCGTTTTTACGAACAGAATTGCAGCAATAATTTTTTCCTCGGAAAAGCTTGGCGAACTAACGATGCGAACTCGCATTTCATGCATAAGTTCGAACATTTCCGCTTCGCTACCGTACATGCCGGAATCGATTCCGTACAAGCTAAGCGCCTTTGGCGTGGAACCACCGCTTTGATCTAGCGCAGCGATAAATCCGCTGCCGTTTTTCATTCGATTGCTCCGCAAATCTTTGCTCACTTTTGCTTTCCCTTCCTATTCTTGCTCGGCTTTTTAGCCGTGATCGGCAGGACAAAAAATAATTCCGGTTCAAATAGCCGGATTCGCCCGCTTCCAATACTTCCTATAAGCTATTCCGGTCGGCAAGTAATTGCATTCCTGTCCAATAACGTCGAAATTCTTATAATCCCGCCGAGGCTTGCGGCAATTGCCGATGGCCTAGAGGCGGCAATAATTTTCGTCAACTGCGGCTAGCCGAATACCTACGGTCGGCGCCCAGGACCGATTCCCGATCAAAAATTTACGGAAATACGGGATCGAGTTATTCAGGAAGTTATATTTTCTTGATCAGGAAATCTTCTGCATTCGCGCCCTCCTCCAATTTTTTTACCATCCATACCGGCATTCTCCCCCTACCCGACCAAGTTACGTTCGGGTCTTCGGGATTCCTGTATTTCGGCTTGACTGTCATCGGCGACTTACTCGTCCTCGACTTCGTGGTTTCTAATAGTTCTTCCAATGAGTACCCGAATTGGGCTGCAAACTCCGCGGTTTTCTTCGCGGCCTCGCTCCTTTTCCTGGTCTCGTAACTTTCGATCTGCCTAGCCAAGTCTTGCTGTAGAGATTTGAGTTGCTCGAGAGATAACGTATCAAGGTCAATATTATGAGTCATTGATTTCCTCCGCTTTTTTCATAATTAACGAATTATTAACTAATTTAATCGGAATTTTCTAGTGGCATAAAGCAAGAAATTGCTGCCGTTCGAAAAGAATCCCCGACTCTTTCAATTAAATTCACTTCTGGACTTTTAATTTTGATTTCAAACAGGCAAACATTCAACGCGATTAATTCTATTTCCGATTGAGTAGAATCGCCGAGTTAAACCAAAATGCAGGCGGAGGCTGGAATGATATGGTTAATTTAATACACGGAAGTAAACAGCAGCCGATAATTGGAATCAGCAACGAGTAAAACTGAGGGAAAATTACTTCCCGCCTGTTTATAGTTTCGAATCCGAGTTCCATTTTCCCGCATTGCTGCGCATTTGCTCATCGATTCCATTGTGGAACGAGGAGCAAGACCGTGCTAGTTCAATAGGAAGCTCGGCTTCTTGGAGGCGAGTACCGGAATCGAACCGGTGTGGACGGATTTGCAATCCGCTGCGTAGCCACTCCGCCAACTCGCCGTGAAGAAGAATTGGCGGCATAGTATATTGCGCCTGCATCTAGGTCAACCTCCGGGCTAATTTGGATTTGCGCCTACGCTTAAGTACCAGCTAATTCGCGCGCATTACTCGATTTGCGCTCGAAACAAATAATCCAAAGCGACTGACACCTAGTTACGCACCGGCGGTGCTAACGCTATGTTATAGCGTCTTTTTTCCTTCCTCAACCCGCAGATGCGTCCAGGTTTCGTCACTGAATCCTCCGCATCTGCAACTGATTGCAGGAGGAAGCCATGCCGACAGCACGACTCTCGGAAGCACGAATAAACGCGTTCAAACCCGAAACATCAGCACGGGATGTCCGTGACGCCGCCCTGAAAGGCTTCGGCGTCCGGATCATGCCCTCGGGCCGTAAACGTTTCTTCATACATACTCAGTTCGATGGCAAGCGCATCTGGAGACTCATCGGTGAGCCGGGCCGGATGTCCCTAGCCGAAGCACGCGATGCGGCAAGAACAGCGCTCGCTGCCATCCGAAAGGGCCAGCCAGCTTCAATGTCGCCGGACGATACCCTGTTCGAGACCGTCGCGGAGGAAGTCTTCCGCCGCTATTCCCGCCACTGGAAACCTTCCGCTCCGAGGGTCAACAGGGGATATCTCCGCAACCAGATCCTGCCCCGGTTCAAGGGGCGACAGATCGCGGACATCACCCTCAAGGATGTCCGGGACTGGTTCATGTCGCTCCATGCGACGCCTGTCGCCGCCGACCGTTCGGCGCCGGTGCTGTCCGTTATCATGGACTAGGCCGAGGTCTACGGTTGCCGTCCGGAGAACAGCAACCCGTGCACGGGTATCAGGCGTTATCGGCGCCAGGGCCGTGATCGCATGTCACAGGCGGCCGAACGGATTCGGCGAGCAGCCACGAGGAAACCGAAGGAGAAGCTCACCGCGCTCCTGCACCATATGACAGCGGACGTGCTCGAAGCGTCCTGTTTCATGCTGAAGAAGGATGCGGCGGCAGGCGTGGACGGGGTGACGTGGAAGGAATTAGTGGGCGACAATCAAGGTGACAGTTCGTATTGCCTCACTTAAGAATGTTACTCTGGGCTGAACCTTTGCCTCGTCAAGTATGTTACCGAAGACCCGGTGATTCTGGAAGCCAGTTCTGGGGGTGTGATCCGGACCGCAGTTTTGCCTCTTCATCCCAATCCACATCCGTTTCCATTTGTCATGATGAACGTTGCACTACACATTCACCCCACCCTTCTCTATGTTTTCACGATGATGAGAAACGAAGCCTGAAATGGATGGTACCAGCGAGTTCATAACACGTCCGAAACAGTCGCGGCCTGTTCGCGTGGCGGACAAGATCAAGCAATGGGTCGTCGAGCGAGACCTGAAGCAAGGCGATAAGCTGCCAAACGAGGCAGAGATGATCAAATTGTTTTCAGTATCAAAGGGTACCGTGCGTGAAGCCATGCGACTTCTCGAAGCGCAGGGCTTGATTGTGACACGAACCGGACCGGGTGGAGGCAGCTTCATCGACAAGGTTTCTGCGGAGCGGGCCAGATCGCTCCTGGCAAACTATTTCTATTTCCAGAACCTGTCGATTTCCGACATCTACCAAATGCGCAAGACACTGGAGCCGGAACTGGCAGCCAGCCTCGCCGGGAAGCTGACGGAGGTTCAGTTGGAAGAACTCCAGTTTCTGGCCGAACGCCACCCCGAACCGGCGGGCAGCCCTGAAGAGGAGAAGGAACAGCATATCTCCTCGCTTGCCTTTCATGCCCGGCTTTCAGAATTCGCGGGAAACCGGCTTCTGGGTTTCGTGATCGGGTTCATGGCCCGAATCCTCACCGATCTGACGGTGTATCGTCGCCTGTATGATCCTCCAAGCGCCGAACTCTGGCAACGAGGCCGCGAGCATCAATTGGAGTTGGTTCTGGCCCTTCGCGACGGCGATTCAGCCATGGCAAGGACGATCATGGCATCGCACATGAAAGGTGCGGAAAAGATCATGATCGCGCAGGAGGCTCAACTCATGCGGAACTTCATGGACGAATGAACTCTTGCAGTTCTACGGGTGCCTGGACCTGTCAGCCAGGACGGGGACCTTGCCCAGCCAGTCATGATAGGGGAAGCCATGAGCCCTGTCGCAAAGCTGCTTCAACGCCGCCAATGGATTGTTGTGATAGTCGATCCGCAAGTCCAGCGGCGGGCGGTGCGGATCCAGGATAAGAAGCGCCGCTGAAACCAGCCCGCGTGTATCGCCACCTGCCGCATCGGCGGCCGCCAGAACCGTCAACATCCGGTTGACGACAGTCGCCTGGCGGTTTCGGGCTGCCGAAATCATGGCGTCGAGAACTGATCGGCCTGTGAGCATGTTTCCTGCGACCACCAGTCCATCTTCGCAAATGTGATCAGCAAAAGCGATGCTCTCTCCGCCGGTGAATCCCATTGCGCTACCCTTTCGGTCTAATGCGATGATCTGCCGGTGCCCTCGGCCCGGGTCGGTCCGGGTTACATTCGCAACCGCGATTCCGGCATCGGAGCCACCGTGCATCTGGCGCAGGACATCATCCCGCCAAAAGGTGCTGGGTGCCGTGCCCTGAGAAGCCACCAATCCCGATTCAATGTCTCCGCGCAGCACCCAGCCGCCCACACACAGGTTGCCCGTAGCGGCGGCGGCGGCAAATATGCCTGTTTCCCGGTCATATGTCAGAATCGAATAGGTCATACTGACACTCCAGTGACATTCCTGTTGAATTTGTCATGATAATTTGAAAAAAGCAATTAATCATGATAATTTCGACCTATAACAGAAAGGATCATCCAATGAAACATTCGGAAATGACTCGCCGTGCGCTGCTGGCAGCTACAGCGGCAGCGGCTCTCGGCCTAGGAGCGGTGACGGCGCAGGCCCAGTCACCGGAAAATGTGCTGATCGTCGGCCAGATTGCAGAACCCAAAGCACTTGATCCGGCCGCCGTGACAGCAGTCAACGACTTTCGCATTCTGATGAACGTCTTTGACGGACTCGTGCGCTACAAGGATGGCACGCTTGAGGTCGAACAGGCACTGGCAACCGACTGGACCATCAGCGACGACGGCACGATCTACACATTTGCCCTGCGCGACGGGGTGAAGTTCCACGACGGGTCCGATTTCAACGCCGAGGCGGTTAAGTTCAACTTCGACCGAATGCTTGATGAGAACCATCCTCATCACGACACCGGACCTTTCCCGTTGGCCTTCTTTTTCTCGGCGGTGAACTCAGTCGATGTCATTGATCCGATGACCGTAAGATTCACCCTGAACGCACCCTATGCTCCATTCCTGTCGAACCTGGCCTATCCGACGGGCTTGATCGTCTCCCCGACCTCCGTGGAAACGCATGCTTCGGAAGTGGGCCGCAATCCCTCCGGTACCGGCGCATTCAAATTTGTCGAGTGGCGTTCAAACGAGGCGGTCGTGGTTGAAGCCAACCCCGACTACTGGGACGGAGCTCCGGAACTTCAGGCGGTTGTGTTCCGTCCGATAACCGATGCCAACACGCGGACAGCCGAAATGCTGGCAGGCGGGATTGATCTGATGGTCGAAGTGCCCCCTGTTTCGCTGTCGGAATTCCAGGGCGACGCGTTCACCGTTCATGAGCAGGCAGGCCCCCATGTCTGGTTCCTCATCCTGAACGCAAAGGAAGGACCCTTTGCTGACGTCCGCGTCCGGCAGGCCGCAAACTACGCTATCAACAAGGAGGCGATCGTCAACGATGTTCTGGAGGGTACCGCTGCAGTCGCCGCGGGTCCGACGCCACCGGCATTTGCCTGGGCCTACAACGAAAACCTCGAACCGTACCCCTATGATCCAGACAGGGCGCGTTCCTTGATTGCCGAGGCCGGGGCCGAAGGGGCCGAGCTGACCTTTTTCGTAACCGAAGGCGGGTCGGGCATGTTGGATCCGGTTGCCATGGGCACCGCCATTCAGGCCGACCTGGAGGCTGTGGGACTTGACGTATCCATCGAGACTTACGAATGGAACACATTTCTCGGCGAGGTGAACCCGGGCCTCGAAGGAAAGGCCGACATGGCAGAAATGGCCTGGATGACGAATGACCCCGACACTCTTCCATTCCTCGCGCTCAGGACCGAAGCCTGGCCGGACAAGGGCGGATTCAACTCGGGCTACTACTCCAATCCCGCTGTTGACAAGCTCCTGGAGGCAGCCCGAGCCTCGACCGATCAGAGCGAACGCGCCCGGCTATACCAGGAAATGCAGACGATCGTGCACGAAGACGCACCATGGGTCTTCGTTGCGAACTGGAAGCAAAACGCCGTAACCTCTGACCGGGTAGGAAACTTTTCGCTCCAGCCGTCATTCTTCCTTCTGCTTGACGAGGTAACCAAGAACTAAGCACTATGGGGCAGTCGCGGCACGTGCATCGCGGCTGCCCAACCTGTCTCCCGGGAGCGTGAATGGCAGACTACATACTTAAACGGCTTGTCTCGGCCATTCCGGTGCTTCTGGGCATCTCAATCATTGTTTTCCTTATCATGGCCATGATCCCCGGCGATCCGGCGATGGCCATCCTCGGTTCCTACGCCACCCCTGAAAATGTCGAGAAACTGAACCGCGACCTTGGTCTCGACAAGCCTTTGGTACAGCGGTATTTCATCTGGCTCGGCAATATGCTGCAGGGTGATTTCGGGCGATCCTTCTCTCTGAACCGTGCCGTGCTCCATGAAGTTCTGGAACGGTTCAATGCGACACTTGTCCTTGCCGGCACCTCTTTCGTCATCTGCTCCGTTCTCGGGGTTGCGGCGGGCACAGTTTCGGCCGCGCGGCAATACGGGCTGGCAGACAAGGCGATCACGTTCGCAGTGCTCCTGGGAATATCAATTCCGTCATTCTTCCTTGGAATGATGATGATTCTTGTCTTCGCGGTGAACCTGCGCTGGTTTCCGGTTTCGGGCATGTGGCCGATCTATGGAGAACGCGACTTGCCGTCCCTGATCAGCCATCTGACACTGCCCGCAATGGTGCTTGCAGCGGTCGCAACCGGTGTCATTGCCCGCTTGTCGCGGTCTGCCATGCTGGAGGTCTTGCGTCAGGATTTCATTCGCACCGCGCGCGCCAAGGGCGTCCATGAGCGCAGCGTTATCTGGCGGCACGCACTCCGAGCAGCAATGGTCAGCATCATTCCCGTGCTGGGCGTGCAGGCTGGCTTCGTCCTTTCGGGCGCGGTGTATGTCGAAATCGTCTTTCAGTGGCCCGGCGTAGGCCGGATGCTGGTAGATGCAATCCTCAAGCGCGATATCCTGCTGGTGCAGGGTGGAGTCGTTTTCGTTGCGGCCTGCTATGTGATGTTCAACCTTGCAGTGGATTTGGCGCAGAGCCTGCTTGATCCAAGGATCAAGACATGAGCTTCCTTGGCCTGCTCGTCCGCAACCGGCTGGCATTCGCCGGGTTGGTGGTCATGCTGGTGATCGTTGTCTTGGCGCTTGTCACGCCACTCTTGCCTCTGGCCGACCCGGATGTGACAGACACCGCCAATCGGTTCAAGCGCCCCTTCGCAGCAAGCGTCATACTGGGCACCGATCATCTTGGTCGAGATCTTCTCAGCCGACTATTATGGGGTGTTCGACTGTCGCTTGCTGTGGGTTTCGCCTCTGCCTTGATCGCCGCTGCAATTGGCGCGGCCATTGGGATCATTGCGGGTTTCTACGGCGGTCGAACCGACAATGTCATCATGCGCGGCGTAGACATGTTGATGGCCTTTCCCTACATTCTCCTTGCATTGGCGATTGTTGCCTCTCTCGGTCCGGGGCTGATCAACGCATTGATCGCCGTGGCCGCGGTCAATATTCCTTTTTTTGCTCGCAACATCAGGGGCGTGACGGTCAGCATTGCCCATACGGAGTTCGTCGATGCGGCGCGGCTTTCAGGAATGGGCGATGCCCGGATAATCCTGACCGAGATTCTGCCCAATGTGGTCCCGGTGATCGTCATCGCCATGTCCACCACCGTTGGTTGGATGATCCTTGAAACCGCCGGGCTTTCGTTCCTTGGACTCGGAAGCCAGCCGCCGCAGGCCGATCTCGGCTCGATGCTGGGCGAGGCGCGCTCGGCACTCATCACAAACCCTCACACGTCTATCGTGCCAGGAGCGATGATCCTGGTCATCGTCATGTCTATAAACCTTCTGGGCGACGGGGTCCGCGATGCGCTGGATCCGCGGTTGAGATCAGGTGCACTAAGCCGCCCGATGCCCAGTACCCTTGTAAGGCGAGAGGAACCCGTTCCCGCAAAGGAAACCTCCGCACTTCTGGCGCTCAGCGGCCTTAAGACCCAGTTTCACTCCAATGGCCGCATCCACAAGGCCGTGGGCGGGGTCGACCTGTATGTGAGACCAGGGGAGTGCGTCGGGGTCGTCGGGGAAAGCGGTTCGGGGAAATCGGTGACAGCGCTTTCTGTAATGGGGCTGGTTGCCTCTCCGCCGGGCGTGATCACCGCAGGCGCGGCGCATTTCTCGGGGCAGGATCTGATCGGAGCAAACTACGAAACGCTGCGCCGCCTGCGAGGCGACCGAGTGGCATATATCTTTCAGGATCCATTGACCGCGCTACACCCGCTCTACACCGTGGGCGCGCAGTTGGTTGAGGCAATCCGCGTTCACCACGCGATGCCGAGGGCCAAGGCCCGTGAACATGCCGTCGAGCTCCTTGAATCCGTGCGCATCCCGAATGCAGAGGAAAGACTCGACGGATATCCACACGAATTGTCGGGTGGCATGCGACAGCGGGTCGGCATTGCAATGGCACTGGCAAATGACCCCGAACTGATCATCGCGGATGAGCCCACAACCTCTCTCGACGTAACAGTGCAGGCTCAAATCCTGTCCCTTCTCAGTGAATTGCAGCGTGAGCGCGGGCTGGCGATAATATTCATCACTCACGACTTCGGCGTCGTCGCCCAGCTCTGCAACAGGGTTGCAGTGATGTATGCTGGCCGCATTGTCGAGGAGGGTCCGACCGATGCCATCCTGAACGCACCGGCGCACCCCTATACCGCGCGACTGATGGCCTGCGTTCCGGAATTGGGGCGAGGTCGACACAGATTGGCTGCAATACCAGGGCTGCCGCCCGTTCTGGACGGGCTGCCCGAAGGCTGCGCCTTTGCCGAACGGTGCCACAAAGCCAAGGAAGCCTGCCGCACCGGTGAGATTGCCCTTACGGCAAATGCTGTTCAGCGAGCTGTACGTTGCATCGACCCCGAATTCCGGACAGCGGACGCAGCCCGATGACTGCCGCCCTCGAAGTCACCGAGCTTTACAAGACCTTCGCCGTCGGCAAACGGCTGATAGGGCCGCCACGAGCGCATGTGCGCGCAGTTCAACCTCTCACACTCACGATTAATAAGGGAGAAACGCTTGGCATCGTAGGGGAATCCGGTTGCGGCAAGTCGACATTGGCGAGGATGTTGGTAGGGCTTCTGGAACCAAGCGGCGGACAGATCAAGATAGAGGGAGAGCCACTGAACACCGCTGACCCGGCGGCCTTTGGCAGAAGGATTCAGTACGTCTTCCAGGATCCGGTTAGCAGCCTCAATCCACGCAGGACCATCCGTCAAATCATGGAAGCGCCGCTGAAGCATCTGCACGGCATGTCGAAAGCAGCGCGCGCAAGACGGATCGCCGAGATATTCTCCGCCGTAAACCTGCGCCTGGATTTTCTTGATCGCTATCCGCACGAATTTTCCGGTGGACAGGCCCAGAGAATCGTAATCGGGCGGGCATTGGCAGCCGACGCCCGCATCCTTGTCCTCGATGAGCCGGTTTCGGCACTGGACGTGTCGATTCAAGCGCAGGTACTGAACCTGCTATCCGATCTCAAGGAGAAATTCGATCTCACCTATCTCTTCATAAGTCACGATTTGGCTGTGGTCGAGGCGATCAGTGATCGCATCGCCGTTCTCTATTTCGGATCGGTCGTGGAAATCGGTCCAGCGATCCAGGTTTTTTCGCAACCCCGCCATCCCTACACGAAACTCCTGGCGGAAAGTGCGCCTGTCGTGGGCCGTCCGCTCACGGCCCCGGAAGGACGCGAAACCGAATTGCCTGATCCGCATAATCCGCCGCAAGGCTGTGCCTTTCGCGCGCGCTGTTCGCGAGCGCTCAGTCAGTGCGGGCTCGAGCGTCCTGAACTGGTTCGCGAGGGGGCGGACCGAATCATTGCGTGCCACAATTCACTTTGAGATTTCTTGTTCAAATTCGCAGCGCCATTCAGGCACGGATACCGGAAAAACCGGTCCCAGCAGTCACATGGCATGCTGCAGTTGGTCGGCATCGTTCCTGGTATTGTTGCGTGTTTTGCTCGCCCGAACTGCCCATTGCCGTATTGTAGCATACTGATAATACGATTTTGATTCATCACTGGTCTTGGCTTGTCATCAAATTATTGCCGAACACAAGCTAGCTCCAGTCCGGAATTGTCCACGCGCACGCTGCCATAGCCGAGCATCGGTAACATGCCGGGAAGTGGCCCCTTCCCCGGCACCATTCAAGAGAGTATGCATATCCCCCCCCCCTGACTTGGCTCGACTTCGCGCGATCATGCTGCGAAACACAGTGTTTCAACCATACGCAGGATCCTCTCCGGAGGGACATTGAGCCTGTCATGTTCGGCCACGGGGCCACAGAAGGCATGATCGGCGTCTGCGGACGCAGAATCTTGTTCCGTTCACGGTCTGATTCGGAGAGTTGGAAAACATCAGCCAGCCAGAGCCGGGTCCGTTCCGCGGTGATGGCGTCCGAGAACGTGAAGCCGGATTTCCGGTATCGCGCGGCTGCACAGGATTGCGGAGTCCTGACGAGGATGTCGCCGGTCCGCAGGCCGACAAGGCGTGGTGGCTCTGACTATTCCGTCATGAATCGGGCGTAGACCACGTCACGTTTGACATAATCCTACGCGACCGGAAGACCTTTGAGCGAATCCGCGATAGTGACGTCCTCAACGCAGTGTCAGTTGCCCGGTCGTCCGGTACGGACGTTGATCGTGTCACCCACTTTTCGGCGATCGAACCTGCAACTGCGATCAAGTTCACCATCCGGAGACTCCGTCCAAGTGGCAGTTCCGGTGAAGGCGACAAGTTCGGGCACCAGTTCCATACGCCTTTGTTTTCCGTAATGATCCCGTGACTGAAGGCAGCTGCTTGCCATGGCGGCGGTAGACGTGTCCACTGACGGGCGCGATGAGACCGTCACGCGGCAGTTCGAAGAGTTGATGATCGCATGCCGGCTCCTGGCCCGGACACGGGAAAGCCGGGCGTCTCGCCGCACCCGATGCGGCGCAAGAAGGCCGCGAACGCCTCGCCCAGCTGCCGCAGTACCTGCTGTTCAGCCGTGAAGCCACAATTGGCAAGCTCCGGATTCTCGGACCGGACAGCCTTCAGTTCCCTGCCTGCTCCGCATATGACATGATGCCGCAACGGAACCAGACCTCGATGCGCTGATCGAGCGCAATTTTGCAATCCCGAGTTTGAGAGTTGCACAGATTCGGCGGAGTTGGTTCCTGGCTCCGGGCGAATGTTCGCCGATGATCGAGAAGCAGTTCGGTTCCTCGCAGGTTCAGACAACCGCCCGCTATGCCCATCTCGCCCGGAACACTGTCAAGGATTCCGCCACCCGCATCAGCGACAGCATCGATAAAGACCTTGATGCCGTTTCACATTGCATGCGCCGTTACAGAGGTATGGCGCAGCGGCTGCATCAAGATTTAAGGCCGCATTCCTTCCGGTTTTCCAGGCACTTGACATAACGTAATGTCTGATGTCGCGTTGGTCCGTGATCAAGAGCTTTACCAGCAAGCGCGCCGCGGCCAATTTCGGAGGTTCCGGAATTGATTGCGGCCAGTCCTTCGCCCTTCCGCATACCGGCATCGTGTCACCGGAATTGAACGTCAAGGTCGATGAACCGCATCGGCTCGTCGCTTCGCAGTTGAATTCCCCCGGGGTCCTGTGTTCAACTCCGATTCCAGCCGGGCTCCTGTCCCGGCCGGTCTGGAGTGCACGCACATGGGGTTTCGGTTTGGAAAAAAATGATGAATTCGTTCTTTACGATCTGAAGGTCGAGGTCGTTCTGGACGGTCGGCAGCCGGTCTGCCGCCATATCGAAGGTGAGTTCTTCACCGTGGAGGGTGAGAATCTGGTGTTTTCTGGCGACCAGAAGGTATCAATGTACGCGCTGGCGGCATTGCTGCCGCTACTGCCCGCAAAGCAGCGCGACACTGACCCGAATGACTGGATGTCAACGGACGCCGAGGTTGCTTGCCCGGATCCGCACTGCGGCGGGCGGTTCCGGATCACACGGATCAGAAAACGCCGATTCCGTCATTCCGAGACGTCCGGCCTGCCTGACTCCCGCACAATTCCCTATTGGACGAAAGGCGGGGTTTAGGGCATGTTGACCATCATGCTGCAGCGATCGCGCCGTCCACGAGGTGAATCGCCGCAGCGATGCTCTCGTCCGTCCTGTCATGGCGTGTCGCCGTCGGCAGGGCCGAGGGTTTGCTGGCGGGCGGGGCCATTTCTCCCGGTCGACCAGCGAGTTCACTCGCCATTGAGCGCATCCATGGTCGAGCCAAAGAGCTTACATCAAAGGCCCTTGAAAATTGTCAATGTGCCTGCGAACGCGGCAGTCCGACATGGCTTGGCGATAAACGCGAAAAAAGGGAAGTCCGAGCGTCCCTCCATATGGTGCGGAGCGCATTCAATGATGGCGTGCCTCCGAACCGGCGTGGCCGGCGAAGGCGACCACTCGCGAAATTGCCGGGCTTGACCCGACTAGCCATGGGAATTGCCGGGACCGAGGCTGGCCGGGCGATTTGGCGTTCGAATCCCAGCTGACCATCTACGCCAATCTCGGCTGGCCGGAGGGGCGGCTGGCCGTTGGCTGGACCAGGATCAGCCTGTCGAATGTCGGCCCCAAATACAGGACTCCCCGCATTCTCGACGACAGGGGCCGGCTCAGGGGAAAAGAGGGCGAGTTGCGCCGGATCGCCATCGCCGGTCTCGGCCGCGACCGGCCGAACCTGCTGATCACCAACCCAGCTGGACGACCGGCCGGCCGGCCTGATCGACCGCTGTGCAAGGCGGATGGTGTTCGAGAACGTCACCTCGGAGGCGGTGCAGCAGTACCACATGAACGCCTTGTCGGCGGCGGCGCCGATGAAAGTCGACCTCGATCTCAACCTGGCTCTGTGATGGCCGCCGGGCTATCGGCTGCTGGCCGAGCGGACCGACCGGCACTGCCGGCGGCAGGCGCAATGTCCTGCATCACCATGATCGACAGCAAGACACCCGCCAAGCATCTGAAGTTTCCTACTCGTTCACGTTGTCAAGGCCAATGCTCATCGAAACTGCCACCAGAGCCGCAATCGCAAGGACGATCTGGACGCCGGAGACCGCCGCGACGAGAGGCGAGCTGGTGTATTGCACCAGAGCGAGAAGCTCGACAGGCAGCGGTCGATCGCGGAATCCGTGCGTGAAAATTGCCACAGAGAGATTGTCGAACCCCTCGACAAAGGTGAAGACCGCCCCTGCGAGGATTGCGGGCATAAGAAGGGGGAGTGTCACCGTTCTGAGGCTCTGGAAGGGAGTGGCCCGAAGGTTCGCCGCCGCCTCTTCAAGCGCCGGGTCGAGACGCATGAGCCGACTCTGCACGGTTCGCACCATGACAGCCAGAATGAAGACAGTGATTGCAATCGACTGGAGCCAGATTGATGGAACCACCCCGACGAGCGAGCCGGCAAAGAGCACGGCGACGCCAAGAACGATGCCGGGCACCATGTGAGGCACGAGAACGAAGACGGAGAGCGCGGTTGTGCCCCTGAAGCGACCGCGCACGCAGGCAAGCGCAGTCGGAACACCGAGAACGATACAGAGCAGCGTCACAGTCAGCCCGACCTGGAGGCTGTTCAGCATCGCCTCGACGAGTTCACCCTTGTCAAAGACCTCCGCATACCAGCGGAAGGTGAAACCCTCTGGCGGAAAGCTCACATAAGCGCGCGTGTCGAACGAGATGATCACCACGATGATCGAGGGTGCCACGAGCAGCACGAGCGAGAAGATCGCGACAGCATGGATGAGCCCGAGACCGAGAAGGTCCGAGAGCGGGAATAGGCGGTGGCGGATCATGCGTCGCTCCCCCTCGTCCAGCGCGTGAAGTGATTCGTGACGAGTGCGATGGCCACGAGCATGACGAGACAGGTCAACATGAGGATAAGCGAGCTGACCGACCCCTTGCTCCATTCGAGCGAGTAGACGACCTGCTCGTAAATCATTGTCGCTGCGTTCAGGTAGTTTCCGCCACCGAGGATCTGGGGGACAACGAAGGTTGTGTAGCTTAGCGTGAAGACCAAGGCTGCGCCGGTACCGATCCCGGGTACGCTGAGCGGCAGGATTACCGTTCTCAGGGTTCCGAGCCGGGTGGCGCCGAGATTCTCCGAAGCTTCGACGAGGCGCCCGTCGTGTCGGCTCATTACCGCGATCAGCGGCAGGATCATGACGGGAAGGTGGATTTGCACCATGCCGATAAGCACGGCCCAGTGCGTGTTCATGATCCTCATCGGCTGATCGATGAGCCCCATCCCCGCAAGCGTCGAGTTCACCACGCCGCGGCCGCCGAGGATCACGAGCCAAGCATAGGTCCGTACAATCCCGCTAGTCAGGAGAGGCGCGATGGTCAAGACAAGGATCAGCCGCTTGGTCCAGCGTCCGCCCACGAGAAAAAGGTAGGCGACCGGGTAGCCGAAGATCAGGCAGAGAGCCGTCGTCGAGAGAGCGAGCGTCAGCGAGCGCTGGAAAGTGGTCCAGTATAGCGAATCGGAGAGCGCGTTCGAGAGGTGATCGAGCGAGAAAGTCTGCGAAACAATCTCGCCGCGTGACACAACGAAGTCGGAAAAACCGAGCGAAAGCAAAACTATGAAGGGGATCACCGCGACCACGGTCAGGACGACAATCGCCGGGACAGCCGGCCAGATCCCGCGCCCGGAGAGCAGGGCGTCAATCAGACGTTCGCCGACACCGGGGCGTGCCGCAAGTTTGGGAAAACTCGCCTTCGCCATCAGCCCGGGTAGACCGCACAGAGCGCCGGATCGACAACGGCGATCGAAACCGACGCATCATCGCGGATTGGACGATTCGCGCTTTGGCGCATCGTCGCTACCCTGAGCGTCATGCCGCCCTCAATTTCGACATGGTATTCGACAAGAGGCCCCACGGAGCGATGGAACGCCACCCTGCCCTGCCACGGTCCCTGCCCTGCCGCATCGAGCCGCAGGTTGTGGGGGCGAACCATGACCCTGACCTCGCCCTTGAGCACTGTAGACGCGGTCTGACCGTCGGGAAGCCGGACTAGGCCTCCCTCGGCCCTCGCGCTCCAGAAGTTCGAGGTGCCGATGAAATCGGCGACATAGGCAGTCGCCGGGCGATCGAAGATCTCGTCCGGCGCCGCGACCTGTTCGATGCAACCGGCGCGCATGACGGCGATCCGGTCGCTCATTGTCAGTGCTTCCTCCTGGTCATGGGTCACGAAGATAGAGGTGAGACCGAGCCGCTTTATGAGCAGACGCAGTTCGACCTGCATCGTGCCGCGGAGTTTGGCGTCGAGAGCATTGAATGGCTCGTCCAGGAGAAGAACACGCGGCTCCATGACCAAAATGCGCGCGATGGCAACTCGCTGCTGCTGACCGCCGGACAGCTGCGCAGGGTAGCGGTCCTCAAAGCCGGTGAGTGACACGGTATCGAGCGCTTCGGCAACACGAGCCTTGGCCTCGGCGCGCGGCAGGCCGCGCATTCGGAGCGCATAACCAACGTTCCGTGCTACTGTCAGATGAGGAAAGAGCGCGTAACTCTGGAATACCACGCCCACGGGGCGGCGGTTCACCGGCACCCGGAACATGTGCTGCCCGTCGATTTCGATGGTGCCGCCGTTGGCTTCCCAGAAACCCGCGATGCAGCGGAGAAGCGTGGTCTTGCCGCAGCCGGACGGGCCGAGGAGTGTCACGATCTCGCCCTCGGCCACGTCGAGCGTGCAGTCTTCGAGTACCTTGAATGTGCCGAAGAATTTGCTGACGGCCCCGATGCGAAGCACCGGGGCCGCCGAAGCGACTGTCGTCGCGGGACCAGATGGCCCCTTCATCATCCGGCGAACATGCGGTCGAATGCCTCCACCGTCTGACCGCGAAGCGGCGCGAAGGCAGGCCAGTCAAGGGACGTGGTGTCGGCCAGTTCTTCGGGCGTAGAGGGGACGTAGGGCGCGGCATCGGCAGGCACCGGGATGCCTTCGACGACGGTACCGAAGTAGATCGGCGCGCTTCCTGCCATCTTCTGGATGTCCTGCGTGAGAAGAATGTCTGCAAACTCGTGCACAAGGTCGGCGGTGCCTTCTGCAGTATTGACGAACTGCACGATATTTGTCGGCAGCATCAACGGCCCTGGCTCCCTGATCTTGACGTACCCGATCGGGAGACCCGCGGCCGCCGCCAGCGCGGTGTTTACGTGCCAGAGCGGAGCGAGATCGACCTCGCCGCGCTCGATCATCTGCTGGAGAAGCGGCGGGCTGCGACCCACCAACGGTTCAAGCTCGAGCCATTTCTCAAGAGCAAAGGCCATATCGTCCTGCGGGCGGCCGAAGGACTCGCAGGTCGCCGCGAGAACGCCGAGGCCGAGATTCGACTGCGGGCGGCACATGCCGATCCGTCCAGTGTAGTCGCCACTCCACAGCTCCCCCCAAGTGGTCGGTGGCGTGGAGATCTTCGCCGTATCGTAGGCGATGCCGATCCCCTCGAACCAGATCGGCTGGCCGACATCGTACCCAAAGGGCATGAAGCGCGGATCGACGTTCTGCGAATTCGGGATCTTCGAGAAATCGAGCGGAATGAGGACATCCTCGGCCAGAGCATTGATGATCGCGGGCGAGCCCATGACGGCAAGGTCATAGGGAGAGTCACCGCGCGCGGCCTTGATCTGCGCCAGCGCCTCGGCGGATAGGCCACCGATCACCTGGAGCGTCACGCCGGGATTGCGGCGACCGAGTTCTTCGCCTGCGGCGATCAACGGCGCATCGGAGTCATTGCCGTAGCCGACCATGATAAGCTCTCGCGTCTGCGCGCGCAGAACGACTGGCGTGGCAAGCGTCGTCGTGGCAGCCATGCCGCCCAGAACGGTGCGTCGGGTAAATTTCATTGGATACTCCCTGAGTTTGTTGTTTTCTGCCGGGGTTCGGCCCCGACTATGGTCATTATACTTACATTGGTGGCTATAGCGAAACTTTTCGCAATACTCGACTTCCGGTCAAGTTCAGACGCACATATTGCGCCCGGTCCGCCAGTAACCATGACCGTGATGCCAGCATGGTTTTCAAGGGAAATGGCGATTTCCAGGTTGTTCGTCATGACCACCACGTCATGCAGGTCTTGGGGAAGAGCCAGCGCCATGGCCCGCTTGGTCGTTCCGGCGTCGATTAGGATCGTCTCGCCGTTGCGTACCATCATTGCTGCCATGACACCGATGCGCTCCTTCTCTTCGGCGAAGCTCTGGCTCGGCAGTTCCAGAGGCCGGACGAATCGGGCGGCCTGAACCGAGGTTGCTCCGCCTCTGATGCGCCGCAGCAACATTCGGCGGTCGAGGGAGTCGAGGTCGGGCCGGATGGTCACGGCCGAAACGCCCAGCCTGTCGGAGAGCCGGACGACTTCAACCATCCGGTCGCGCTGCAGCAATTCGAGGATTCGCTCATGCCGCGGATGCAATTGCGACAGGGCCTCGGTATCCGGCATGGCAGCGCCCTTGCGAAATTGACTTGCGTATTTTGTCCAGCTACCAAATACCGAAAGTCACGGGGGTTTGCCAGTTTTGCGGCCGCATCGCAGGACTGGATCGAATATCGGGAGAATAATCTGTGAGTATTGAGCAACGAATTCAGGAAATTCGCCGCGAGTCTTCGTCGGACGCGCCTGGCGACCCGGAACGGTTTCGCCGGATCGAATTGACCGAGAAGGAAATGTTGTCCCAGGGCGACGCGATCAGCGCAACGCTCAAGGCCAATGCGGGCCCTCTTGCCAAGATTGCTGTCGATCTGAAGGATCGCCCCGTCCGCCGTATCGTCATGGTCGGTTGCGGCGACAGCTGGATCTCGGGCTTTGGCGTTCGCCACGTCGCAGAGCGATTGCTTGGCGCGGTCTGCGAACCCTGCGAGGCATTCGACTTTGCGGCATACGGGCTGGATGTGGTCGATTCAGAAACGGTGGCAATCGGCCTGAGTTCAAGCGGGAAGACCGAGCCGGTCATAGACGGGCTAAAGGGGGCGACCGACCGCGGGGCCTACGCGATTGGCCTTTCGAACACGCCGGGCTCTCCACTCATGGAGGAGTTTCCGGGGGCGCTCCTGATCCGCGCCACGCGCGGCGGCTGGCCAACGCAGTCGAGTACCGCGGCGATGGCATTGAAACTCGCCTTGATAGCAGCAGTCGCCGAAGCGCGCGGCAAGGACACGTCATCGCTCGACAATGCGCTGGAGGCCTTGCCAAAAACAGTCGATTCCGTCGCAACGTCCTTCTACGGGCCTGCACGCGACATCGCCCGGCGTCTTGCACGCGCAGACCTCGTCCTGCTCACAGGTGCGGGTCCCCACTACGCGCCGGCGGCCTTTGGCGCGGCCAAGCTGAAGGAACTGGCGCCCATCCATGCGCTCGCGTTCCCACTTGAGGAGTACCATCACTATCGAACTCAGAAGGCGGGTGACCCCATGTTCCTGATCGCTCCTGACGAAGCCAGCCACCCGCGCGCCCTGGAGACCGCAATCATGAGCGTCGCCAGTGACGGCACATGCATCGCTCTCGTGCCGGACGGGGAAAGCGAGATTGCCGATGTGGCGGATGTGGCGTGGCACCTGCCTCCCGTCGCCTGGGAGACAACGCCGATCATCTATAGCGTGCCGCTGCACCTCTTCGGCTACCACGCCGCGGTCGAGCGGGACGCGATCGGGCTGGGCGCTCCACGCCTCGGAGGCTGAGGTGACGCCCGATCTGGTGACAGTCGGGGGGTTGACGGTCGATAACGTGATTTCGGCTGACGGCCGGGTGGCCATTGCCCAATCCGGAGGAAACGGAGCCTATTCGGCCGTTGGCGCCATTGTCTGGACACCGCGCGTCGGCCTCGTCAGCTGCGCGGTCTCGAGTTACCCACGCAAGACACTGGAACGTCTGCAGGCGCATGGCGTCGACCTCGGAGGCGTGACCTGGTCAGACGAATGCCTCGCCGCTTGCCATTGGTTCATCTACGATGCCGAGGGACGGCGTGACGAGGGGCTGGCGAGCCCGCCCGAGGCGCTGGCCGAAGCAGGTTTTCCAGCCGATCGGCTGAGCAAGGAAGAGTTGAGGCGCTGGCGCGACCATCTGTCCGCACGGATCGTCCCTGACGAGATCAGTTATTCGAGTTTCCGCGACCGCCACCCGCTGACGCCGACGCAGGTTCCGGGAGATTGGCTTGGCACGAAGGGCGTCCACCTCGCGCCGAGCCAGCCCGATGTGATGCTCGCAATGCTCGACCATTTTGCGCCGGGCGGCGCAATCTTCACCGCCGACCCCGGCGGGCACCTTGCTCATAGGCCCCTCCACGAAATCGCGCCGATCCTCGCCCGCCTCGACGCCTTTCTGCCGAGCGAGGTCGAGTTGCGCGCGATGGTCCCCGGCGCGGGTCTCGCCGACGCGCTCGCCGTACTTGCCGACCGGTGTCCGGGCGCGATCATGGTCAAGCTTGGCTCCGAAGGCGTTCTGGTCTGGGATCGCGCAACATCGCGGGCCGTGCCGGTTTCTGCCGTTCCTGCCGAGACGCTCGACCCCACGGGTGCCGGCGACAGCTTCTGCGGCGGCGTTCTGGCCGGGCTCGTCGAGACAGGCGATCCCCTTATCGCGGCACGCCACGGTGCCGTCTCGGCGTCGCAGATCGTCGCCCGCTTCGGCGCCGACGGCGCGCTGCCCGCCAACCGCGCTGCCGCGCGGGCCTACTTGTCGCAGGAGACCGCCTCATGCCCCTGACCCTGATCGGTGGAGGAGTGACGGCAGACAACCTGCGTGAAGCGCTCCCGACGGGTGAAGGCGCCATCGATTCGGACGATTCGCTCCGCATGAGCGCCGATCTCTGCCGGCGCTTCATGGATCAAGCGAGGGACGCATGATCCGGCGCGACTTCGAGGGCTACCGCATGGGAACACCCGTGGTTCGCTGGCCTGGGGGCGCGCGCCTCTCGGTGTCGGTTGTGGTCAATGTCGAGGAGGGAGCCGAGCGATCGCTCGGCGACGGAGACGAGCGGAACGAGCACATCTACGATGCGGTCGAGCGGGTTGAAGGCCAGCCCGATCTCTGCATGGAAAGCCATTTCGAATACGGCCCGCGCGCGGGATGGCCGCGCATCCGCGCCGCCCTTGGCGAGCGGGGCGTCCGCGCGACGTTGAACGCCTGCGGCCGTGCCATCGAGCGGACACCTTGGATTGCGGAAGAGGCGGTTGCCGACGGCCACGAGGTCGCCGCGCATGGCTGGCGGTGGGAGCGTCACGTTCACATGGACCAGGCCACCGAGCGCCAAGCGATCGCGCGCACCGTGGACGCGATCACCGATGCCGCCGGCACGCCGCCTCTGGGCTGGCACACCCGGTCGGCCACCTCGGTCATGACGCGCGATCTCCTCGTCGAGCATGGCGGCTTTCTTTACGACAGCAACGCATACAATGACGACCTGCCCTACACGGTCGCCACGGCGACAGGCCCCCACGTGGTCCTTCCCTACGCCTTCGACACGAATGACATGCGCTTTCACAACAATGGCGGCTTCGTCTTCGGGGGGGATTTCGCGCGCTACTGCATCGATGCCTTTGACCGGCTCTACGCCGAAGGCGCCAAGGCGCCGCGGATGCTGTCGATCGGCCTTCACACCCGGATCATAGGCCGACCCGGCCGGATCGGGGGGTTGGAGGCATTCCTCGATTACGCCCTCGGTCACGACGGAGTCTGGTTCTCCTCGCGCGCCGAGATCGCGCGTGCCTGGCGGTCCGGCCTCGGCCTGCCGGATTGGACGCCCCGCCCCTGCCCGCCGGACTTCGCGGAACCGAACGAATGATCCGCGATCTCGTCGGTTACGGAGGCGGCTGGCCCGACTTCCGCTGGCCGAACGGCTCGCGGCTGGCCGTCTCGGTCGTGATCAATTTCGAGGAAGGTGCCGAGCGGCAGGTGCTCGAAGGGGACGGGGAGAACGAGAGGATCGGCGAGGTGATCTCGGTGGTCCCGGAAGGACGACCCGATCCCGGCCTGGCGCAGATTTTTGCCTACGGAACCCGTGCTGGCGCATGGCGGATGATGGAGGCGTTGAAGCGGCACAGCATCCCGGCAACACTCTTCGTCTGCGGTCGCGCCGCTGAGCGGGCGGCGCCGGTCCTGTCAGCATTTGCCGCACACGGGCACGAGGCGGCTTGCCATGGCTGGCTCTGGCGGGCACATGCCGATTACGACAGCAGCGAGGAGGAGGCCGCCGATCTCGACCGGGCGGCTGCTGCGATCCGGGCCGCGACGGGGGAAACGCCGAAGGGGTTTTTCTGCCGAGGCGCCGAGAGCCCGTGGACGCGCAGCCTACTGGCTGAGCGGGGCTATGCCTATACCTCGAACGCCTTCGACGACGACCTGCCCTACCGCGATCCTTCGGGGCTTGTCGTCGTGCCCTACGCACTCGACAGCAATGACATGAAGTTTTTCCACCCGAACGGTTTCGTCCAGCCGGGAGAGATGGCGGAGTATGTGAGGGGTGCGCTTGATGTGCTCGAGTGCGAGGCCAGGGCCGGTCTGCCGCGTCTTCTCAACATCGGCTTTCACCTGCGCATCGTGGGGCGCCCGGGCCGCTTCGCGGCATTCCAGGAGATTCTCCTGGAACTCGACCGAAGGCGCGACCGGCTTTGGCCGGCCCGCCGGATTGAAATCGCGCGCGCCTTCGCGGAGGCGGTTTCATGAGAATCGCTCTTCTCAATCCGAACACCTCGGTCGAAACGACACGGATGATGGTCGCAATCGCGATGGACTCGGCGGCGGCGGGCGTGGAGATCGTCGGCCACACTGCGGGCTTCGGAGCGGTGCTCATCACCGATTCCGAGGCGCTGGACTTGGCAGCGGACGCTGTCGCGGCCCTGGCAGGAGACTTGGACAACGCCAACGCGGTGATCATCGCGGCCTTCGGCGACCCGGGACTCGAGGCGCTTCGTTCGAAGCTGAGCGTGCCTGTCACGGGAATCGCCGAGGCCGGGATGGCGGAGGCCGCGCAGGGCGGGCGCCGTTTCGCCGTAGTGACGACGACGCCAAGGCTTCGGGGTCGCATCGCCGAGACCGCAGCCCGCTACGGTTATACGACGTTCGCAGGAACATGGACGACCGGCGGCGATCCCGCAGCCCTGACCGCCGACGCTCATGCCCTAGAAGCCGGGCTGGCCCGCGCCGTTGAGGCGGCCGTCCGCGAGGGGGCTGCCGAGACGGTCGTGATCGGTGGAGGTCCACTCGCCGTCGCGGCTCGCTCCCTCGCCGCGAGCGCGCCGGTGCCCCTGATCGAACCGGTGCCGGCGGCGGTGCGGCTGTCGCTGAATCGACTGAACGCGGGGGCGGGAACATGAGCGCGCTTCTCGTCGTCGCCGACCGGATCGTGACGGGGTTCGACACGGACGGGCGGCCAGAAATTCTAATTGATGCCGGTATCCTCGTCGAGCGCGGCGTCATCGCCGCAGTCGGCACTTCCGCGACGCTCCGGCGCGCTTACCCGGATGCGAGGGAGATTGGCGGCCGAGGACGGGTCGCGATACCGGGCCTTGTCAACGCGCATCACCACGTCGGGCTGACCCCGTTCCAGCTTGGCGCGCGCGACCAGCCGTTGGAGTTGTGGTTTCCCGAGCGCCTCGTGATGCGCGACATCGACCCGCGCCTCGACACGCTCTTTTCCGCCTTCGAGATGATCGCCTCGGGCGTGACAACGGTCCAGCATCTTCACAGCCGGGCACCGGGAAACAGCCAGGCGGTCCTTGCCCGCGCTGACGGAATCATCGGCGCGTATGTGGAGATCGGCATGCGGGCGTCCTATTCCTTCGCGCTCCGCGACCAAAACCGGATGATATATGCCGCGGACGAGGAATTCGTCGCGTCATTGCCGGCCCGGCTACGCGCGCCCGTCTCGGTCCACCTGTCGGCGTTCGGGCTTCCGCTCGCGGATCAAGTCGCCGTCTTCCATGCCCTTCGCGACCGCTGGTCGGGTGCCGACCTGATAGGCATCCAAATTGCACCGTCCAACCTTCACTGGCTATCGGACGCCGCGCTCGAAAGCGCGGCGGCGATGGCGGAGGAAACGGGTGCTCCGATGCACATGCACCTCCTCGAGACGCCGTACCAGGCCGAGTACGCGCGCCGCCGGACCGGAGGGTCTGCACTAGAGTACATTGACCGATTCGGCCTTGTGGGACCGGAGCTCACCATCGGTCACGGCGTGTGGATGACGTCGGACGACATCGCGCTTCTGGCCGAGCGCGGCGGCTTCCTCTGCCACAATTGTTCGTCCAATCTCAGGCTGAAGAGCGGTACCGCCGACCTCAACTCCTTCCTCGCGAGCGGGGTGTCCGTTGCCCTCGGGATCGACGAGGCCGGGATCAACGACGATCGCGACATGCTGCAGGAAATGCGCCTGGCGCTCACGCTTCACCGCCTCCCTGGGCACGATGCGCCGTGCCCCACAGCAGCGCAGATCCTGAGAATGGCAACCGAGCACGGCGCAGCGACGACCCCTTTCAGCGGGCAGGTCGGGCGCCTTGCGCCCGGGCGCTTAGCGGACATTGTCCTGCTTGACTGGAACAAGGCGACCTGGCCCTTCCAGGATGCCGCGACGCCGCTCGTCGATGTCCTCGTCAGAAGGGCCAAACCCAGTGCTGTTGAGACGGTCTTGATCGGTGGCGAGACGGTCTATCACAATGGCGTTTTTTCCCGGGTCGACCGCGACGCGGTTCTCCGCGAGATTGCGGCGGCGCTGGGAAGTGCGGATACACCGGAAGAAGCCATTCAACGACGGCTCGCCTCAGACCTGCTTGCTCCTGTCCGCGACTTCTACAGGGGCTGGCTGTAGCAGGCGCATATCCGTATCCCGGGGACTCCCAACCTTTGGCAGCGGGTTGATTTGACCGACCCCGGATTGGCGGGCAATTTCTCCTTTCCCGTTTCTTCGCGCTGCATGATCTTGCCCGGCGAGGTCCGGATTGAACATGGTCCGAATCCGCCGGAGGACGGCCCCGGGAAAACGTCTGTTTTCCGCCGCGGTGGCACCGGGATCGGTCGCCTTGCCGGGCAGCATGCGCTCGATCCGCGCCCGAATGGCGTCGGTCAGCACCGTCCTGTCCGCATTCATCCGATGACTGCTCGTCTTGCCTTCGCCACCGTTCCGGCGGTCATTGCGACGGAAAACTGCACCGGGCCGACAATTCGCAACCCAATTGTCAACAGACCCTATGCCTGGGTCAGAATGGCCTCCGCCTCGATCTCGACGAGATAGTCGCCGGCCAACGCATTGATCCCCACCAGGGTGTTGGCAGGCTTCAACTCCCCGAATACGCGGCCATGGGCAGCGCTGACCGCCTCGGCGTCCTCAATGTCGGTCAGGTAGATCCTTGTGCGCGAGATGTCCTCAACCTTTCCGCCGAGGGCAACGACCGCACCAATGATCTTGTCGAGGATGTATGTGGCCTGGGCCCCGGCATCGCGTTCAGCGACAACCCGGTCCGCACCGGCGGTTGCGGTGGTCCCCGAAACCAGGATGCGATCCCCCATTCGTCGCGCCCGGCAATATCCGGCCAAATCCTCCCACTTGCTGCCTGACATGGCTAGGCGAACCTCGCTTCGCCCGCGCATACCCATGGTACTGTAGGCCGAGGGGATCGAGTTCAGATGGTGGCTCAGGTCGCCGCTGGCGGTCAGGAAGGGAGGGGTTCGGTATTCGTCGCCGCAATCGCCGGGAATCGACGTCGTCCCGGCAAACGCATCGCTCAGCGCCCTGTGATCCTCCGAATCGAGATCGAAACCGAAGAGCTCGGCATTGTCCTCCCGGTGGTCGTTCCTTCCCGGTCGGACACCAATGATCACGCCGGCCACATGGGGATGATGCAGCACCCAGCGCGCTGCGACATTGGTTGCGGAGACGCCGTGCTTCCTTGCAATGCCGACCGCCGCCGCCAGCACCGCCTGATAGGCATCCCATCCTCCGGCCGCTTCAATGAAGCGGCGGTACTTCATCTTGCTCCAATCCGTGATGTCGGCGGGTTCGGGCCGGCCCAGCCACTGCTCCGACAGGAAACCCCCGCAGATGGTGCCGTATGCCAGCAGGTGGACCCCGTGACGTGCGCAAGTCACCGCCAGCTCCCCCGTGAAGCGGCGATCCAGTAGCGAACAGACCACCTGGTTGGTGCGGACCGGCACGCCGTCCGCCAACGCGAGGTGCAGATGCGCCGCATCGAAATTGGTTACCCCTATCTCGCCGATCAGCCCCTCCTTGCGCAGTGCCGCGAGTTCATGCAGCGCATCGAGCCAGGCAGGATGCTCGAAACTCCACCAGTGAAACTGCAGGAGTTCCACGCGTTCGACGCCAAGCCGTTCGAGCCGGTCCTGCACTCCGGCGCGCACCGTTGCCGGCGTCATCGGCCCCGGCGGGGGGCACCACTTGGTGAACACGCGTGCGTCGGGGCAGCGCAGCAGCAGGCGCGAGGCAATGATCTCAGCGCTGCCGTAATGGTCGGCCATGTCGAACGTGTCGAAGCCGCCGCTGGCGTATTGCGCGAGATGCCCGGCGGCTTCGCCGGGATCCAGTTCGGACCCGTCCCGCTCCATATCCGCAACCTGCCAGAGCCCGTTCAGGATCCGGCTGATTTCCAGCCCCCCTGTCAGGCGGAACCGTTCAGGCGCTGCGATGGTCATAACCTGTCTCCAGTGCCGATTTGATGAGATCCAGTTCGACGCGGTGCATTGCCTTCAGGCTGTTCCAACGGGCATCGTCCATGCCTGCGGCGCGGAATGCCGTCATGGCGAGACCGGCGCCGTCGCCGTCGCCGAACACCTCTTCGGACGTGACGCGCGCGAAGACCCGAGGCAACAGCGCATCCGGGACACGGCCCAGATGGTAGTCGATCAGCCCCTGTTCCCGATGTGCCTCCACCCGCGCGTAGATCACGGCTCCGTCCCTGATCGACACGCCGCGCACCAGGCCACTCGCGTCAGTCTCGGTCCGCCATGTGCCGAAGGACCAAAGACTCAACTGCCTTGGATCGGCCATGAAGGCAAAGACCTCATCGGCCGGTCGGCTGATCCGGATGAAAGCGGTGTCGCAGGTCATTTCGGCGTGCCCGAGCCGCGGATTGCCTCGACTTCGATCTCGACCAACGCACCGGGGACGGCCAAGGGGGAGCAGACGGTGGTGTTTGCGGGACGGGTGAAACCGATTCGGTCCTTCAGGACGCCGGCGATCTTCATCACGTCGTCGGGGTTCGGCGCGAAGACCCGGACGCGAACAATGTCGTGCAAACCGGAATCCGCTTTGACCAGGGCAGTTTCGATCGTGTCGAGCGCCCTGACGGCCTGTGCGCCGGCGCCTTCAACCATCTCGCCCGTGGCAAAATCCACGCCGACCGTACCGGAGACGAAGATCCGTTCGTCGACCACAACCGCGCGGGCATAGCCGGCCATGTCCTCATAGACCGACCCGCTGAACACATGGGTGCGCTTGGTCCCCATCGGCTCTCCGAAATCAAAAAGGGGGCGCGCCAACGCCCCCTTGAAATGCCTTCACCGGCCTATTCGTCGAGCATCCCGAGCAACTCGGCGACCTCGGCGGTGGTCAGATAACTGGTCTCGACATTGACATCGCCGTCGAGCTTCCAGGTCATCTTCGGCGCCTGAACATCGCCGTTCCTGTCAAAGGACAGCGCTCCGGTTGCACCGACATAGCGGATCGTCTGCCCTTCGGCGAGAAGCTCCTTGGCGCGGGCAATGCCCTCGGGACCGGGATGGACCTCGACCCCATCCGGCGAGGTTACGAGACGAATGTTGTCCCGGATGTTGTCTCCGGTGATTTCCTCCGAAGCTTCCATCGCAAGAAGAACCACCGTCACCGCATCGTAGACCGAGTGCAGTCCGGGGCCGTTCGGCGGGCTGTCGAAGCGCGCCTCGAACATCTCGTTGAACGAGGCAACCGACGGCAGGCGCGGCTGGGCGCTGTCGTAGCCCTGAAGGTTCTGCAGGTACTGGGAACCCACGGCCGCGAAGTAGTCATCCGACCGCAGCGAATTGTTGACGATCAGGTTGTCGGTGCCGCCCAGGGCCAGCCACTCACGTGTGATCGTCGAACCATCAACCGGGAAGGCAACGAGGAAGAGCGAATCCGGATTGCCCTCCAGCGCCTTGGTGACCTCGGCGCGATAGCTTTGCTGACTCTCGTTGTAGGCCACCATCGAGGTGATCGAGCCGCCAAGCTTGGCGATGTCCTGTTCGAACCGGTTGGCGAGGCCAACGCCGAAATCGGTGTTGACGTAGATGACCGCGGTCCGCTCGAATCCGCTGTCGATAACGAGCTTGGCGCCCATCGCCGACTGGCTGCGGTTGGTGGCGTAGGTGCGGAACCAGTAGCCCTCCGTCTTTCCTTCCTCGGCGAGGGCGGTGAAGCTCTCCGACGACGAGCAGCAGGAAACCTGCACGACCTTCGACGGCACGACGACCGAGGTCAGGACCGGCAGGCTGACGCCCGAGGAAACGGCCCCTATCAGCGCCTGGACGCCGTCAAGGTCGACGAGGCTCTTGGCCGCGTCCACGCCGACCGCCGATTGGCCCTGCGTGTCCCGCAGAACGTATTCGACCGGGCAGCCCTTGACCCCGCCTGCCTCGTTGAATTGCTCAACCGCGAAGAGCCCGGTCTCGGCGATTCGCTCGCCGACCTGGCCCATCGGGCCGCTGACCGGCAGGATCGCCCCGAGCTTGACCGGACAGTCGACCGCGTGAGCCGTCGTGCCGATCCCGAAAATTGCGGCGGTTAGGGCCGCCAACCCAATATTGCGCAACATTTGCACCTCCAGAATTCTGCGGCCGACCATTCCCGTCGGCTCGGCTGGCCTGTCATCTGACAGCCATGACAAGAACGCGTATCAAACCCCACAAATCGAGCGATGTCCACCTCTATGATCGCGCATGGCGCGAAACCTGGAGTTCCTCCCCGATCAGCCCGCGCGGGCGGATCAGCAGCGTAACCACCAGGATCAGCCCGATCAGCACCGCCTGCATCGCGCCGCCCCGGGCCTGGATCTCCGACGGGACCACGCGCGAAAGCACGAAACCGCTCATCGTCCAGACGCCCCAGACAATCAACGCCCCCAATAGCGCGCCGCGATTGTTGGCGCTGCCTCCGACGATCAGCATGGTCCAGATCTGGAAGGTTAGGATCGGCAGGAAGTCCCAGGGGCTGACATAGCCGATGAACGAGACGTAGAGCGCGCCGGACAGCCCCATGATCATGCAGCCAAGAACGAACGCCTCGAGCCGGACCCGTTCCGGCGACTTGCCGAGCGAGGCGGCGGCAACCTCGTCCTCGCGGATCGCCTTCAGCATCCGGCCCCAGGGGGACTTCACGATCAGTTCCAGGGCCGCGATGGTCAGCCCCACGACGATCGCGACAATCGCCAAATAGAGCGAATTCTGAATCAGCGGCCCCTCGGCCCAGGCCTTGGTCGGGTTCGGAATGCCGATGAGGCCGAGCGTGCCGCCGGTCAGGTATTCCCAGTTAAGGCAGACGAGCTGGATGGTCACAGCGATGCCGAAGGTTGCGACGGCAAGGTATTCGTGGCGAAGCTTCAATGTCGCAAGGCCGACAAAGAGGGCGCCGATGCCCGAGGCGATCATGGCGCCCGCCAACCCGACCACGAAGGGCAGTTCGAACCCGCCGAACACGGCGTCGCGCGAGGGTCCGGTCAGGATCGCCATCGTATAGGCGCCGATCGCAATGAAGCCGGCAACGCCGGCATTGAACAGCCCCGTGAAGCCCCACTGCAGATTCAGACCGAGGACGGCAACGCCGAATGTCAGCGAAAGGATCAGGAAGAAGACAAGATAGGAGACGACGCCGATCACCGGGAACGCTCCCCGAATATGCCTTGCGGCCGAAAATAGAGGATGGCGACGATCAAAAGAAACGGAACCGCAGGTTTGTAGGTTGTCGGGATGATCATCACCGAGAGGTTTTCCGACAGCCCCACGATCAGTCCGCCCAGCACTGCGCCGTAAAGGCTGCCCGCGCCGCCCAGAATCGCCGCGGCGAACAGCGGCAGGATCAAGCCGAAGCCGAGTTCCGGCCGAAGCTGCACCGTTGTCCCGTAAAGCACCCCGCCCAACGCGGCCCCGGAGGCGCCGATGATCCAGACGCAGGTGATGATCCGGTCGACATTGATGCCGCTGACCCGAGCAAGATCGGGATTTTCCGAGACGCCGCGCATGGCAATGCCCGTGCGGGATCTGGTCATGAACAGATGCAGCGCCGCAACCACGAACATGGTCAGGACCAGGAGGAACACCTGATCCGGCATCACCCGGACGTTGCCGGGCAGGAGAACCGCGAACTGCAGTTCGTTGGAATAGTAGATCGGATCCGAACCCCAGATGAGCTGAACCAGATGCCGCAGGATCAGCGCAACACCGAAACTGGCGAACACCATGGTCATCTGCCCTGCTGCACGGCTCAGCCGATCAAAGACGAACCGGTGCAGGAGAATTGCGATAACGGATGTGGCAGCGCAGGAGCACAGCATGGCGAGCAGGAGGGCGGGGCCGAAGGAGAACGGGCCGATCGTGCCGTCGAGGAACCCGCCGAAGGACAAAAAGAATGCCAGGAAGACCAGGGCGCTGTAGGCGCCCCAGGTCAGCAGTTCGGAATGGGAGAAGTTCGCAAACCGAAGCAGCTTCATGGTGAAGCTGAGCCCGATGGCGCCGAGCGAGACGATGGCGCCGCTCAGGATGCCGTCGGCGATGTGCTGCAGTATCATTCCACACCCCCAGGTCCGACCGCGTCGCGTCTCTGCCCGAGGAAGATCTCGCCGATCTCCTCATCCGACAGGAGAACGGAGGCGAGCCCGTCGAGCCGGTTGCGACCTTCCGCCAGGACATAGCCCCGGTCGGAGTTCCGCAGCGCAGCCTTGGCGTTCTGCTCCACCATCAGGACCGCAGCGCCGCGTTCGGAAAGCCCGCGCACGACATCGAAGAGCTCGCCTGCCGCCGTCGGCGAGAGCCCGGCGGTCGGCTCGTCCAGAAGCATCAGCCTCGGCTTGGTCAGCAGGGCCCGGGCGACGGCGAGAATCTGCCGCTGACCGCCGGAGAGAACCCCTGCCTTCTCGTGCATCCTTTCCTGCAGAACCGGGTACATCCCGTAGATTTCCCTGATCCGCTCCATCGCAACGGATTTCGGCATCGGCGCTCCGCCCATGATCAGGTTCTCGTGGATGGTCAGCGTCGCAAAGACATTTTCGGATTGCGGCACGAACCCCACGCCTTCTGCGGCCAGCCGGTGTGCCCTCCTGCCGGTTATGTCGCGGCCGTGCAGACGAACCGCCCCGGAAGTGACCTCCACCAGACCCGCGATCGCCTTGACCAGTGTTGATTTTCCTGCACCGTTCGGTCCGATGACCGACACGACCTCGCCTGCTTCGACATGGGCGGATACCCCGTGCAGGATCGGCAGATCGGGCGCGTAGCCTGCGACGACATCGATCGCCTCCAGCGCCGGGCCGCCGTTCACGGCAAGTCCCCAAGATAGGCGTCCAGCACGGCCGGATCGCGGCGGGCGCCAGCCGGATCACCCGAATAGAGCAGCCGCCCCTGCGCCATCACCAGGATCGGATCGCAAACCGACATGACCACATCCATGTTGTGCTCAATGATCAGGAATGTGTAGCCGCGCGCGTTCAGCTCCTTGATCTTGTCGACGAGCGTCAGCATCAGGGTCGGATTCACCCCCGCCGCCGGCTCGTCCAGCAAGATGATCTTCGGATCGGCCATCAGCACCCTTGCCAGCTCTAGGAGCTTCAGTTGTCCGCCGGACAGCGTGCCGGACTGGTCGCGGCCGACCTGTGTCAGCCCGCAAAATTCAATTATGTCCTCTGCCCGCCTTCGGGCCTCCCGTTCCTCGCGTGCGACCGTTCCGGGGCGCAGCCAGTTGTTCCAGAACCTCTCCCCCGACTGCCGGTTCGGCACCAGCATGACGTTTTCCAGGACCGACATTTCGGGAAACGGTCGAGGAATCTGAAACGTGCGCGCCAGCCCCTCGGCGAAAATCCGGTGCGGCGGTCGGGTATGAATCTGGACTTCTTCGAGCAGGACCTCGCCTGAATCGGGCTTCATGAGTCCCGCCATAGTATTGAAGAGCGTTGTCTTTCCGGCTCCATTCGGCCCGATCAGCCCGCAGATCACGCCGCGCGGCAGTTCGAACGAAATCGAGTCGACGGCGGTAAAGCCCCGGAACCGCTTCGTGACGCCGCGGACCTGCAGAAGAGGGCCTGCCACGGTCACGTCGCCTCGACGCGCGAGGCGGAGGCCATGCGGTTGTCCCCCCTGTTGAGATTGTACTTCATGATCCGCCCGTGTCGTCCGGAAATGTCCCGTTCGAGACCGTAGACCGGCCCGGCCGGCCCCTCCGCCCGGTTTCGGACCGCTTCGATCGCGGCGCGATCCTCGTCGGCCAGCTCCAGTTCGAGGGCGTGCAGGACTTGAGGCAGCCGGTCGGCATAGCGTGCGCCGACGATGGCGGCGGCGATGTTGGGGCTGTCGAGCGTCGCCTTCAGCGCGATGGTCGAGATCTCGGCCCCGTGGCGGTCGGCAACCGCGCGCAGCGCCGCCAGCAACTCCTGGAACAATGTCCAGCCACCGAATTCCTCGATGATCAGGCGGTATTTCACGAGGCTCCGATTCCCGAAGTCGAACCCCGGATCCGGCCGGGACAGCCAGGCATCGGTCAGGAAGCCGCCGGCGAGAACGCCGTAGGCGAACAGATGGACGCCGCGTTCCCTCGCCAATGCGGCGAAATCGCCCGAGGCACGCCGGTCAAGAAGCGAGCACTGCACCTGTGCCGACGCAATATCGGTGACGTTGCAGATCTCGGCCAGATGCGGGGCGTCGAAATTCGTCACGCCAATCAGGTTTATCTTGCCTTTGCGGCGCAGCGCATCCAGCTGCTCCACCGCCTCGACATGACCGGGGACGCCGTAGTCCCACCAATGGAATTGCACGAGATCCAGCCGTTCGAGTCTCATTCGGGCGAGCGATCGGTCAATCCCTGCCTCGACCCGCGCCGGGGACAGCACCGCCAGGCTGTCACGGTCGGGGACGAATTTGGTGTGTATCCTGACGCGATTCAACCGGTCCTGCCCGCGGGTTCTCGCGAGCTCGGTTCGGAACCGGCCGAGCATTTCCTCGACGCCTGTATAGATGTCGGCACAGTCGAAGGTGTTGATCCCGGCATCGGCGAGGAGAACCATGTCGGAAACCGCCCGGACCGCATCGACCCGGCCATGGTCGCCCGAAAGCTGCCAGCCGCCCCTGATCACCTTCGAGATCGAATGGCCGGGCCGAACCTCGACCATCGGCACCGTCACTGCGCACCCTGGCGTGTGGTCCGTTTCCGAATCGCCCCCATTTCCGCTTTTCCGCCGCATTTCCGCGGGGACACCATAGCCATCTGACTGCGATTGAGAAGGGCCAATCGTAACTTTGCAAAACCAAACCAGCACAGCAATCACCGACAGACACTACCCCACCTGGTACAGCGCGGCCCAGCTTCTGGCCGTGATTCGCACGATCTCCCCGGTGTCGGAGGTCAACCCGTTCCAAACCTACTCGACGGCTCTCCTGACATGGTCGGCGCTCCCGATCACCCGGTTGGCGAAGTGGCGGTGCTTCTGCACCGAGAACAGCGTCTCGATCCGGCTTGGCTGCGGGCAGTATGGCTGCAGAAGCAGTAGCGGGAGATGTCTTGATTTCCGTTGACACCGAACGGGTCGGGCCATTGAATCGGGGTTCCAAATCGACCCCACCGTCCCTTCGCGGGGCCAATTGCCGCCTTGGGCACGGTGGGAAAAATGAGAGGGCCGGCCTTCGCGTCGGCGCTTTTCGTCTCTGGTTGGGAGGTCGCCGATGGGGATGACCGCAGTGTTCATCGACGGGGCGTAGCTTGAGAAGGTGCATCAACACGACCGCGCCAAGGCGCGAATCAATTTCGGAAAATTGACCAATGCCATGGTCGGCGAGGGCGGCGAACTCCTCCGAGCCTACGACTACCACTGCCCGCCGTACAGTTGAAACCCACCATCAGAAGACGAGGTTGAGCGGTACAGAAAGCGAGATCGCTTCATCACTGCGTTCGGGCACATCCTCAGGTTTGAGGTTCGCCTGGCCAGGCTGGTGTTTAGGGGAGTCGACGAGAATGGCAACCAGATATTCCGGCAAAAGCGCGTCGACATCATGCTGGGGGTGGACATGGTGCTGCCGTCCCTGAAGCAGCGCGTCTCGAAGGTGGCGCTGCTGTCGGGGGACAGAGACTTTACCCCGCGGTGGCGGCGGTCAAAGCAGAAGGGGTCTACACGACGGTGCGGCACGGGAGCTGCTCCGAGCAGACCAGCCCCAGCGACGACCTACTCCAGGAATGCGACGAGCAGCGAGAGCTAACGCTACAAGATATCCAGTCGATTCTCCTCTAGCCTCAGTTCCCAACGGCCGCAATCGATGTGAATCCTGCCACCCGACTCACAGGAAGCTGATCCTCAGCCGATGGTCCCTGAGCCACGGGACGGCAATGTCGGTTTCATCGTAGGATGCATCGGGCAGGAACGGGTTGTTCGCCCGTCGGCCAATCCGGACATCGATGCTGTCGTTGTCGACCGTGATGTCCGCTAGTGCCTTTATGCAGTTCCGGAACAGCGTGCGCGACTTCGCGGTCTGCTTGCCGTTGACGACCCGCACGGCCGGCAGCCAGTAAAGACCGTTGGCCGTGAGGGCGAGCTGGAAATCAAGATCAATCCTCATCGGCACCGCTGCGGACAGCGCGTCCATGCGGAGGAAGTCATGACTTCGGCCATGGCGTTCTCGATCACTATCCTTCGGGCATGGCGGTCGAAGAGCTTTCCTGCGGATATCCTCATCTGGTTGGTGAACAGCAGGGTCGGGCGCCTGTGGTCCAGACCGCACACGGCGAACTGGTGGATTTCCCCGGGAAAGCCAGAAATCCTGACGCACCGGTCGAGAAACCAAGGCGTGCCGTAGATGCATCCGACCTCACCGCCGCCGACCCGGGCGGTCCTACCCTTAAGCTGCTGTTCGACCGGTAGGGCGGAAGCCCAGCCCTATTCGCCCGCCATGCCCGGCGCGGAATTGCCGTGATCAACTGGCCAAAGGGTCCGCGGACAACGACTGGCCGGAGGAGGATTCCCGCGCGGCCCAGGTTCCGATCACCGGCCCGGGCGGCGTGCGCACCGAGGCGGCCCGGCTCGCCGAGAGACAGGTCAGGCGAGGTTTGCCAGATTTGTCGGCTGCCGACCTCCAACCGCATCATGACCGCAGCGCTCCGGGCCCTGTCCAGCATTGACATTCATCCCGGCCAACCGCTGTCGCGCAGGTCCTCAAGGCCCTGGTCGCAATAGCGCTTCACCTGGTCGTACAGGTTCTTGGCATCAACGCCGACGTCGCCCGTGGCAGCAACGCCAGAACTTGCACTTCGATGCCGGCACGTTCAGTTCCTTCGGTGTGTATTCGGTGCGCGAGACTACGACTTTGGCGGAAGTGCTGTTCTCCTTCCGGTTGCCACCAAACACGGAATGCATGACGGCTTTGCGGATCACGCGGACCATAATGGAGTGCATCGCATTTTGATGTTCCCGAGTTGTTCGAGCGCATACATTCACTTGGATTGACAAGACATGGAACGCGCCTGCAAATTGGGCTAACTTCACCCGTGACAGGCACCTGCAGGACGATTGCATGCTGACCAACACAAGGCACGCCGGCTACTTCCTCTACCATTCGATCGGCATGTATCCGGGCAAGGAAGATGAACTTGCTGCAGCCACCGCCGAGTTTGCCGAGGTCTGGGCTTCGCCGAACGACAAGCAATGGGGCTACGTGCTGCTGAGGCGGCAGGACTTCATCGACTACTGGCGGCGGATCATCAATGTTCCGAAAGGCTCGACCACGACGTGCGAGAGCGTAACCGAGGGCGTTTACAAGCTGATGCGGTCGCTCCCCGAGGGGATGCTGAAGGGGAAGCGCGTCCTAATTGCAGCCGACTGCTTTCCGTCGATTCATTTCCTGTTGGCCGGGTTGGCGCCGAAGATGGGGTTTGCCCTCGACACGGTTGAGCGAACCGATGGCAAGGCGTGGGTGGAGGCCGAGGATTTCGTCTCCCGCTGGGGACGCGATGTCGGACTGGCGCTGCTGACATGGGTTACCTCCACCGCCTCGTCCCGGGTTGACCTGGCGCCCCTGGTGGCGCACGGGCGCGAAATGGGCAGCATGATCGGGGTCGACATTACCCAAGCGGCAGGGCTCATCCCGTTCGATGCAATGAACCCGCGGGTGGATTTCGTCGTCTCCACCAGCCTCAAGTGGATGTGCGGCACCCCCGGGGCCGGCATCCTCTATGTCGACAAGTCCCTCGTGCTCGACCTGGAACCGGAAGGCCGGGGCTGGTTTTCCCAGAACAACCCTTTCTCATGGGATCTCGACAAGTTCGAATACGCCCCCGACATCCGCCGCTTCGACGGCGGCTCGCCGGGATCCGTTGCGGCGGTTGCATCATTGCCTGCCCTGAAATGGCACTCGGAGCAGGACCATTCCGAGATCGCCGCCTGGAACCGGAAGCTGGTCGACAGGATCATCGCCCGGGCCGACTCGCTGGACCTGCCGCTTCATTCACCGCGCGAGGCGGGCCGGCGCGGCGGCTCCGTCATGCTTCGGTTCCCCGACAAGCCCGAGGCCGCCGCTACCGTCGGGGCGCTGGGCGTCGAGGGCTATTCGGTCGATTTCCGGGGGGCCTTGGTTCGCCTTTCACCCGGCAACATGACCGCGGCGGAAACCATCGACACCGTCTTCGACATCACCGAAGAGGTTCTGAACCGCCGCAAATCCCGAATGGCGGCCAGGGGCCCGCAGAAAGGAGCCGACATGGAACCCGCAAGCCTGCTCGGCCAGCTTGGAACGATGCTGATGTCAGGCCAGGTCCGGATCGTCGACTGCACTGCGACACTGGGCCCGGACACACCGATCCTGCGCCTGCCGAAGGACTTTGCTAGGAACACGCCGAAGGTCGAGATCCACAGGATCAGCAAGTACGACGCCGACGGACCGTTCTTTGCTTGGAACTGGATGGTGCTAGGGGAACACTCCGGCACTCACTTCGACGCTCCTCGTCATTGGATTTCCGGCAAGGATTTCGATGACGGCGACACCGATACCCTCGATGTTCAGCGGCTCATTGCGCCGGTCAACGTGATCGACTGCTCGAAGATGGCCGCGGAGGACCCCGACTTCCTGCTGACCGCCGACGACGTGAAGGCCTGGGAGGCCGAACATGGCGAGATCAATCCCGGTGAATGGGTGGTCATGCGCACCGATTGGGACAAGCGGTCCCATGACGAGGAACTCTTCCTGAACGAGGATCCCGACCCGCATGAGGACGGCTCGCACAGCCCTGGGCCGACGACGGAATGCATCGACTATCTCTTGGGCAAGGGCATCGTCGGCTGGGGGACGCAGTGCGTCGGAACCGATGCCGGGATGGCGGGGAAGTTCTCGCCGCCCTACCCTGCGCACAGCTTCCTGCATCGCGACAACTGCTTCGGCCTAGCCTCCCTCGCCAATCTTGATCAGCTGCCGCCCAAGGGCGCCATCCTCATGGCGGCACCATTGAAGATCGAGCAGGGCACCGGCTCGCCAATCCGAGCCCTCGCCCTCGTTCCGCAGGGCTGATGGTCGAGCGTCGTTCAAGTCTGAGGTCGAGCATCTGCGCCTCGGCGCAGGGGAGACCTTCACGGGCGAGGGCATTCTGGCGATCACCAAGGCCCTGCTGGAATCCGGCGTGGGCTATGTCGGCGGCTACCAGGGTGCGCCGATCTCTCACCTGATGGATATGTGCTTGCCGATGCACAGGAGCTGCTGGCGGAACTCGGAGTGCGTTTGGAGGCGAATGCATCGGAAGCGGCGGCCAGGGCAATGCTGGCGGTATCGGTGCATTATCCGATTCGCGGCGCGGTGACCTACAAGGGCGCAGTCGGGGTGAACGTTGCCTCGGACGCATTTGCGAACCTGTCCTCCTCCGGCGTCAATGGCGGGGCGCTGATCATAGTCGGCGAGTATGAGCAACCACATTAAATGAAGCAATTGAAATGAGTTGATCGGCGGAACTCGCACTCGAACACGAGCCGAAAACAGTATCGTATTATCTGCACGCCTCACCGAGAGCCTTCTGACGAGAGAATTGGATCGTGAACTCCTGTTGGACCCGACTTCGGATTTCACCGTACAAGAATTCGAATAGCTCGCCTTCGGTCCTGCCTGGTACCGATCAACAGCCAAAGGAACAGGGGACGAGGAATCAGTTGATTGCAGAACGATGCCTGTGATCACGTCGGCGAATACCCTTCATTCGATTTCATAACACGGCCCTGGTTGGCGGCGATCGGAGCCAGGCATTGATTACGTAGGCCATTGGCCTATATGTGGGGATGGAATTCGAATGGGACGAGTCCAAAAACAGCGCCTGTTTCGAGCGTCGCGGATTCGACTTCGCCTATGCCGTCCGGGCTTCCTAGATCCGCGGCGGATCGTCGTGCAGGATCGCCGGCGGGACTGTTGACAGAAACTAAAAAGCGCGGCCATTTGATTATTTGGGGCGCGTTTTCGGCCTGCTTGGAAAAAGATGCGAGTGGCGTGTTTTCGGTTCCCGTCCGGTGCTTTTGGAGCCTAGGTTCGGTCTTTGGCGCGGCCTGCTCTTCTTTCCAAGTAGCCCTGGCCGCCGCGCCGCGCGCGCTCTGTCGCGAAAGAGGAATATGCGCATTCTGCGCGGGTTCCGAAGATCAGATGTCCTGACCTCGTAAATTCCTTCGAACTGAACCAGGGTCGATTTTTCCAGCCATAGAAGGACTTTTTTTCAAAAAGGGGCTTGACGGGATCGTCGCCGACGGATAAATTCGAATGAACCCGAATTTGGACCCCGCGACCCCATGATCACACTCCCGCTTCATCCCGCCGAAGCCGTGCAAATCGGCTCCTCCTGCTTTTCAGTCGCCGCTCTCGACGGCAAGATCTACTACTTCTCGAACCTCGAGGTGTGCGACCTCCACGACGAGCGCGACCGCGGGGCGATGCTGCTGCGGGCGGCCAAGTTCGCCGAGAGCGGGGTGCGCCGCAAGGACCTGCAGGAGGCGCTGGGCATCAGCCGCTCGACGCTCAAGCGGGCCGTGAACAAGCTCCGCGG
>MPMP01000169.1 GCA_002238565.1 Albidovulum sp. bin36 | reverse complement strand
TGGAGGTCGCACACCTCGAGGTTCGAGAAGTAGTAGATCTTGCCGTCGAGCGCGGCGACTGAAAAGCAGGAGGAGCCGATTTGCACGGCTTCGGCGGGGTGAAGCGGGAGTGTGATCATGGGGTCGCGGGGTCCAAATTCGGGTTCATTAGAATTTATCCGTCGGCGATGCTCCCGTCAAGCCCCTTTTTGAAAAAAAGTCCTTCTATGGCTGGAAAAATCGACCCTGGTTCAGTTCGAAGGAATTTACGAGGTCAGGACATCTGAACTTGTCTACTTGGAAAGAAAAAAGGCGCAGTATCTGAAACGCGCCCCAAATAATCAAATGGCCGCGCTTATTGATGAGTATCAACAGATGGGGATGACCCGAAATCATGCCGACCAATGGCCGGTCGGCACCGAAGGATTCGAAAACCCGGCATAGGGTCGTCGAGAGAGTATTGCCGAACGTATACCGTAGATCTCCTATCACTTCGATCGACGGTTCAAGGGAGCGCGCCTCCTCGGAGAAGCGTTCGCGAAGGAATAGCAGCCGTCCTGCGGCAAAGTTAGCTTCCGCTCCCACTTTTTCCTGGCAAGTCGGATTCAGAGTAAGTGAGTTATCGCCGAGCATTATCGATTCGTGCCAGGGAATGAGGCTGTGCCCAATTTCGTGCCCCTTGCTCCAGCGAGCTTAAGCTTGGGCAACTACCCATCGAGAAGAATCCGCCTCCGATCCAGAAGATAGAGCGCCTGAAGCGAGGCTTTCCTGATCGCATCGACGAGCAGTGTCGGCAGCTTGTAGACTTGGATCCCCGCTACGCGAATCCGACTGACGGTCTCCCGCAAGATTCCGGGATCGTCTGCTGTGTAGAAGTCGAGATCGAGCTTCAGCAGCTCGCGGACGTCCTCCAACCGCTACTTCTGCTCGCTGAGCGCAGAAACGAACGCAGCCAGCCCAGCGACCTGCATGAGACCGGCTTGCGAGACCTTGAAGTAGTTGGCGAGTTGGTAGGCCGTTCGCAGTTCCGGCCTGTGATACCGATCGCTCTCGATCTCAACCAGGTCGACCATGTCCACGTCCGCGTCGTCGGCAAGTTGCTCCAGGCTCATTCCCCGCTGCCGCCGCATCAGATTGACGAATCGGCCGAATGCCACGTTCGGACCCTCCTCCTCGCCCACATCCGCGGGAATTCGCTCGCCATCGAACACCGGGTCGACCGCCACCCGGCCCGCGCCGATCTCGGCGTCGCCCTCGTGCTGCGCCATGCGCAAGCACCAGTCCTTGCTGATTTCGATCTTCATCTCGACCTTCCCTTCGCGATGAAGGCCTGCGCGTCCTCGGGATTCATCTCGAAGTATTGCAGACCCTCGTGGTCGAGATCGGCTCCCAGTTCCGTCATGCCGCAGGTATTGGCGTAGAGGCCGTTCGACTGCGGCAGGGAATGAAGGCCGATCCTTCCGTAAAACTCCAGATCCTCGCTCAGCGCCTCAGCAGCCCTGATCAGAATGCTGCCGACACCGCGATAGCGCGGAGGATCGAACAACTCGGCGCGGTTCCACGGCGCATTCTCGACGAACTCCACTTAGACGAGATGCTGCCCTTGCTGACCGTCGACACGCCCCAGGTGCTTCACCGTGTCTACGATCATCATGCCCTAGGTCAGTCCGTCGCAAACGATGCTGAAACCAGGGTTGGCCAGCATCCCCTGCAGCACCGCTGCCTTCCTGCGCCAGTCCCGATGCCGGCTTTGCGGCCAATGGGCCCGCTCAACGCCTGCCCGCCTTAATCGCTGCATCGCCCTGGTCTGACGGGGAATGGCAAGCGACTCGAGCGGTTCGCGCCATTTGTACATCTCCCCGTCATTGTCGCGCTTGATCCTCGCGTTGGATTTCTACGGTACCGCCGCCGCTCATCCTTGCGCTTCAAGCTCCTCCGCCAGCCAGTCGGCATCGAAGCCCAATCGCCGATCGGAGATCCGATTCCCAAGCCGTAGAGCAAAGGCGGCGCGCCGACCAGATCGCGCGCCTGCCCGGGGACCGATTCGAAGCGGATCAGTTTGCCTTAAGCGTCGACAAGCGCTGCGATCTCATACGTCGGGCCCGCAGGCGCCGACCGCGAGCGACTTTGCCGGTGCTGGATCGACCCTGAGCTTGACCTCGGATCCGACTCTTCAATTCAGATATGCTAGACTGCCGATATGCATTGGCCCGGCGCGGTCTTCGCTAGGATTTCGAATGTTCCAAGGCGGTTCGCAATCCTCAATTATGCGGATTACTGCCGTTAATCGATCCAGCTCTGGAAACCCGCTTCGAAATCAGGAGAAATACTGCCCGCCGTTCGCGCTAATCGTCGAGCCGTTAATGAATCCCGCATCGTCCGAAACCAGAAACGCGACGCAGCGCGCGATTTCATCCGGTTCACCCAATCGGCCTGCGGGAATTTGAGCGACAATGGCGTTCCGCACTTTTTCCGGAACCGCCATTACCATTTCGGTTGCGATGTATCCGGGGCAAACGGCGTTCACCGTAATGCCTTTGAATGCTCCTTCCTGCGCCAGCGCTCGCGTAAAGCCAATATCGCCGGCCTTGGACGCCGAATAGTTCGTTTGCCCCATCTGGCCTTTTTGACCATTTATGGACGAGATGTTGACGATCCGCCCGAACTTGCGGTCGCGCATTCCGTTCCATACCGGGTGCGTCATGTTGAAAGCTCCCGAAAGATTCGTATCGATCACTTCCTGCCATTGCTCGCGCGTCATTCTGTGAAACATTGAATCGCGAGTGATGCCCGCATTGTTGACAAGGATTTCGATCGGCCCCAATTCACTCTCGACTTGCGCAATGCCCTCGCGGCAAGCATCGTAGTCGGCAACGGACCACTTGAAGACGGGAATTCCCGTTTCATCGGAAAAAGCCCGAGCCGCCTCGTCGTTGCCGGCGTAATTCGCCGCGACTCTATGGCCCGCGGACTTTAGCGACTTTGAGATCGCGGCTCCGATTCCGCGTGTTCCGCCCGTTACAAGAGCTGTTCTTCCCATAATGAATTGGCCTTTCTTTGCGTTGTCGTCCCGTTAAATTCGCCGGGCTGCTTAATGCGCGGCCTCTATGCGCGCGATTAATCCCTCTCGACGCACATGGCTACTCCCATGCCTCCGCCTATGCAAAGGGTTGCAAGCCCCTTTTTGGCATTACGGCGTTTCATTTCATAAAGAAGAGTGTTGAGAATTCTGCATCCGGAAGCGCCAATCGGATGGCCGATCGCAATCGCTCCGCCGTTGACATTCACTACTTCCGGATCCCAGCCCAGCTCCTTATTGACCGCGCACGCCTGCGCCGCGAACGCTTCGTTCGCCTCGACGAGTTCCAGGTCGCCGATCTTCCATCCGGCGCGTTCCAAAGCTTTGCGAGACGCCTTGATCGGACCCGCGCCCATAATCGACGGGTCGAGACCGGCGGTGGCATAGGATGCTATGCGAGCCAGAGGCTCGATGCCTCGCTTTTCAGCTTCTTCCGCCGACATTAGAAGAACGGCGGCGGCGCCGTCGTTAATTCCCGATGCATTGCCGGCGGTTACGCTGCCTTCCCTGTCGAATGCGGGTCGCAGCTTGCGCATGTTCTCGATCGTTGCTCCGTGCCGGATGTATTCGTCTGCATCGACAGTGGTCTCGCCCTTGCGCGACTTTACGACAACAGGCTGAATCTCGTCGACAAATCTGCCCTCTTTCTGCGCCGCTTCGGCCTTGTTCTGCGAAGCTACCGCGAATTCGTCCTGCTGCTCCCGCGCGATTTGCCATTTCCTCGCGACGTTCTCCGCTGTCACACCCATATGATAGCCATTGAAAGCATCCCAAAGACCGTCTTTGATCATGGAGTCGACAAAACTGAGGTCGCCCATTTTCTTGCCTGAACGCAAATGAGCGACGTGGGGAGACAAGCTCATGTTCTCCTGTCCGCCGGCCGCTACAATTTCTGCATCGCCGAGCATTATGTGCTGTGAGGCTATGGCGACCGCGCGAAGTCCCGAACCGCAAACCTGGTTTATTCCCCAAGCTGCGCTTTCGACCGGCAGGCCTGCCGCGACATGCGCCTGTCGAGCCGGGTTCTGTCCCTGGCCCGCGGCCAGCACTTGACCGAGAATCGTTTCGGATACTTCGTTTTTGTCAATACCCGCCCGCTGAACGATCGCATCCAACACGACTGCGCCAAGCTCGTGCGCCGGCATATTCGCAAATGATCCGTTAAATGACCCTACAGGCGTGCGAGCCGCAGAGGCAATCACAACATTTGTCATAATTGTCCTTTCCAATTCATCGGTGTGAGCGATTGTTCTGCCCCATAGCCGCACCTTCGAAAGCGGTCTCTAGTTATGCGAGCAGCCTCCAAGCCAATATGGGAACGGCGCACTCGAATTCAAGTGCCTATTCGCTCGGTTTCCGAATCTCGCCCACAATAAAAATTGCTAATCGCCGCTGCGCGAAGGAGAACTTTTTTCAACAACGCGTTGCGTTCTCGACATAAGCATCGATTATGCCTTTGCTGCATAATATCGGCGTCTTGCCGGAAAACTGCGAGGATTGGCGCATCGATTTTCCGGGCGGCTGCATCAGGCCGCGGCGCGAGTCCTGATCGGGTTGGCAAGCCTCGGCGCAGGTCTCAATAGCGCCGAGATGCGCGTCCCGGGCGGCCCGCCCATTTTCGCTCCGAGTTCCGAAGGAGATCTTTCGACGGGCGGCATGAGCCCGAATGTCGCGTTCGACGCCATTCGCTAGGAGCTGCGTTTCCGGATGATCCAGGGCGCCGGCGAACCCGTGCAGGTCTCGGGGACGCGCAGTCGGCATGCGCGACATCGAGGGGCGCGGTCATTGCCGGTCTCCATTGTCCTTGCCGGAATTGCAATTTCCGGCATAGGACGGATCGCCGCCGATCGCCCCCGCCTTGAAATGCCTGCGGCTTCTCGAGGAATTCCCGATGGCCTCGCAACATGCATCGCCCCAAAATGAAAAAATCGGCGATCAGTCGGCATTTACGGGAATTGGTGTTGGAAACATGAAAGTAAGCGTTCGGTCGAGCGGTGACGATCCGTGTTGTCCGACTGCCGCCGACGCCCTGGACGCTGCCGTGAACGGTTGTCCGGACCGCGCGCCGCGCGGACTGCGCAATCGTGCCGGGGTTCCCTAA
>MPMP01000168.1 GCA_002238565.1 Albidovulum sp. bin36 | reverse complement strand
GCTGCATCCGGATCACGACGACCCTGCGCAGGACCGACGGCAAGCTGATCCTGAACCGCCAGGATACCAACGCGGGAACCGAGCAGGCGCACATAGCGCGAGCCGCCGGAATCGAGCCCGGCCTGCATCGCAAAAGAAGCGAGCCGGACGTCTAACTTCCCTGCGAGAAGCCAAAAAAATTTCAAAAATGTAGGGACAGGGTGAAATTTGCCCCGAAAATAATGCATATGGTTCAATGCGTTACTAGAGGGCTTCAAAAAAAACTGCCAACTTGGGGTAGACTACCTCGTTAAGGATCCAGGCTTTGTTCAGTTAAGATGGATGGATCTCACAGACATCGCACGTCGCCTGCTGTCGCGTCTTGCAAATTTGGTGCGTGATCTCGACGAAGCAAATGGACTAGTTCATTTGGAACCGATTGATGTCGGGCGTGGTCTCGTTGCGATTTACGACCGGCTTCCCAAATGGACAAAACGGACAATGCGCATATCCTCGAATGCGGTGAAGATCCGCGATCTTTTCAAGCGGGCGCACGACCCCAACCAATTCCTGTTCGATGACATTCCAGGTGCGCTAGGCAATGACTTTTCGCTTGCAAATGAAGACGACTTACGCCTTGTCATTATTAGTGTACGAGATGGGCTCGAGGAGTTGGTGAAGGCGTACTCTTCGATGCTGCACCGCTTGCGCGACCTTATGCTCGCAGAGTTGCAGGTTCCGAACGCCTCGCCGCAGGCACTTGCGGAATTGCGCGAGCGCGCCGACAATATCAGGCAGCTCTCTGGGGATTTTCGACTTGATGCATTCGTCGGTCGAATAGCTAAATTCGATGGAACAGATGAGAGCTTCGAAGGTATCGCTAGCCTAGCGGCGAACAAGCCACCGCGAGATTGGGTTGACGCGGATCTTGACCGCTCCGCAATTGAACTTGCCGACATGGCGCAGAAATATCTGCGCGCGGAGACCTATGCCCGTGTACAAGGTCGGTCTGATAAGCGGCAAGCGATGGCCGTTGTCATCGGTACGGATTGCCATCCGGTGACTTTAATGAGTGAGTTCGAAATTGCGGACTCCGATCGCGCATCTGTCAACGACGTTGTCGAACGTGTTGCAGCTGCGCTAGACGAAACCGACACTTGTCGCCGTGGGATTATTTTGGCGGCACTCGCAGAACTTAGCGCACGCTATATGCAAGACCCGCTTCGGGCAATAAAGGGAACCGGAGAGGAGACTTCGCTTCATGACGATTAATTCTGAAAAACACGTACTCGGTTTGTCGGGCGGGCGCGATAGTGCGGCGCTCGCCGTCCATATGCGTCAACATCATCCAGAGTTGGAAATCGAGTATTTTTTTACGGACACAGGCAAAGAATTGCCCGAGGTCTATGAGTACCTCGGAAGACTTGAAGGGTTTCTTGGGCAACCGATACGGCGGTTGAATCCAGACCGTGACTTTGATTTCTGGCTCAGGCAGTACAACGATTTTCTTCCGTCACCACAGTCTCGATGGTGTACGCGCCAACTCAAACTTCGACCATTCGAACATTGGATTCGACCATTACTCGCTGACGGGGCTATCGTGTATAGCTATGTTGCAATCCGCAGCGACGAAGAATATCGCGAAGGCTACTCTTCAAAGCATGATCGCCTTGTCATTGAGCTACCCTTCAAGCAAGCCGGGATAGACAAGGCCGGTGTTTTAGAAATCCTCGACGGTGCCGGACTAGGCCTGCCGAAATATTACTCTTGGCGCACGCGTAGCGGCTGCACATTTTGTTTCTTCCAACAAAAGATCGAATGGGTACGACTCCGAGAACAGCACCCCGCGGCATTCGAAGAAGCCAAAGCATACGAGAAAACCGCCGTGAACCACGGTTCACCCTTCACTTGGAGCCAAGGAGAATCCCTCCAAGAGTTGGAACAACCGAAACGCATGGCTCAGATCAAACGGGAGCACGAACAGAGGCTCGCCCGAATGCAATCGAAGGTCCAACCCAATCCGTTGCGCCCGGAACGCGAACCACTCGACATCGACGACCTTTATGGCAAGGCAAAGGTTTGCCTAGCCTGTCACAAATAATTTTGTAAGACCGAGCAAATGAAGCAGGAGAAGCTGGACTCGCTCATAGATTTTGCCAATGAGGCGGCCGCTGAAATAGGAAAATTCAAGCTTCCATTCATCATGTCACCCGACAATATGTCGGCAGGCGGATACGTCGTCACTAGGCTTGCATGGGACTCAGTATGCTACGGCGATGAAGAGTTAGAAAGAGTTCCCGACGACAGGCGGGGTGTCTACGCTTTCGTAGTCTGCCGAGACGATAATGTACTACCACCACACGGATACATCCTCTACATTGGAATCGCAGGTAGAGATTCGGATCGTCCACTACGAGAACGTTACAAAGATTACCTAAACGAAAGAAAAGTGAAGAAGCGAGCACAGATCGCTCGCATGATCGGGACATGGCATCCAATCTTGCGGTTCTTCTTTGCCCCTGTTGGCGATGAGGTTTCCAACGAGCAGCTAAAATTATTGGAACAGCAGCTAAACACAGCTCTCATGCCACCGTTTTCAGAGAGGGATTTAGAGGCAGAAACGAATCAAAAGCGAAGGGCGTTTAGGCAATGAAGAATAAGCACCGAGAGATTGTCTTGCCCGCACTGCGCGGCATCATGGGAGATTGGGTCTATTATTCCTGTTTGATGAACCTCGGAGAATTGAGTTCAAGGGTTCGCTTCGCCGAGGAAATACACAAAAGCAAAAAACTCTCAGACATGATTCAGCGAAGTCTACGAAGAACCCGTGGCGCTCAGATAGCAGAGTATCTGAAAAAGCAACCGGAACGACTCTTCAATTCCCTCGTTGTAGCAACATATGGAGGTCAGCCAAACTGGCATGCACTTTCCGATGTTCGATGTGGCAAGAATGCTCCAGAACTAGAAGGCCTGCATGAAGAAATAATTTCTTCCGTTGGATTTCTTGCACTCCGGGGAGACGAACAGCTGTTTGCATTGGACGGACAACACCGACTAGCCGGCATCAAGAAAGCGGTCAAGGATGGCGTGGATAACGACCCATTCGATGAGGTGACTGTCTTATTCGTTGAGCATCAAGACAATTCGAAAGGACTGGAACGCACACGCCGACTCTTTACTGCGCTCAATAAAACCACCCGGCCAGTGTCCAAGGGTGACATTATCGCATTGGACGAAGATGATGTCATGGCACTATGCGTACGTCACGTCATCGATGAATCTGCCTTGTTTGCCGATGAGCGCATCGCTTTTGTTGCTAGCAACAACATGCCGGTCGCAAATACCAAGAGTCTCACGACGATCGGCAATTTATACGATGTCTATACTTTACTGTTCACTGGCGCGAAATCCGAACTGCAAGCGAGGAAACAAGATTTGCAGAGATTTCGGCCAAGTGACGAAAAGCTTGATAAGTATTTTGCATACGCGCGAGAATTGTTTGTTCTCTTCGAGAATGAGTTCGCAGAGCTAGGAGAGTTCTTTTCAGCAACGGATACTGCCCCTGTTGTGGAGAAATATCGTGGCAGTCACGGCGGAAATGCGTTGTTTCGTCCAATTGGCCTTGAGATATTCGTACGCATCGTTGCTCGGTTGACGAAAGATAGGAGCTTGGCTCAGTCTGTCAAACTAGCTGCTCGGCTGCCACGGACTTTAACTGACGAACCATTTGCAGGGCTCCTGTGGGATCCGAGGCGCAAGACAATACTGAATGGAAACAAGGTAACTTTGCGCGAAGTTTTATTGTATATGCTCGGTAAAAACGATCGGAAATATTCGGAAGCCGAACTATTGGAAAGGTACCGGCGTGATACTGGTGATGAAACTGCTGAGTTGCCGAAAAAGCTGATATGATTGAGGATCACGCGCAGCCTCTTGGCTACAAAATGGCGGCTAGGGATTTGACCGTTACCTGAGCAAATTGTCGATGGCATCCGACAGGTTCCAGATCGGTTCCGCACTTCCGTTCTGAAGCATTTCTATTACCTTTGGGATCCCTGCTACAGCGAGTCCGTTGGCAAGCGTCATCATCTTACGAGGCTCAGATACGATCTGAACATCGCCGGTCTTACCCACGGCGATAAGCATCAGCGTGTGAACACGCCATGGGTCACTGCCTAAGATGGAGCCATCGATGATCTTCCGTGTGTCGTGTTTCGTGATGTCGGCAGGGTCTAGTCCGACCCTGGCTGCGACGCAGACGGACAGGAACCAGAGGTCCACCATACGAGGAAATGGACTTTGGTCGATGATCGCGCCTGCGCTTCGCTGGCAGTACCGGGTGAACGCCTCATGGAATTCGACCGGCACGTTGATGTCGATTGCCTGAAAGGGATTGAAGTAGCGGTCGGCCATTGTCGATTCCCATGACGCCATCTTCAGTTCCACCTGCACATCGGGATGGCGATGGCAGAGCTGGCATTCGTTCCTGTGGTCGCATTCACAGCGGAGAACCTTGCGTTCTTCCACTCCGAGATCATTCATCAGCATCTTTGGGAAGTGCGCCGGATTCGTCAGCGTGAAGACTTTGCCGGCGGCCTGATCGATGATTTCCTCGCAGCCGGCGATTTCATCGTGTGTCAGGAACAGAATCAGCTGCGCGCTCTCGCGTACCGCCGTGCGCAGGATGGACCGTTTCACATAACCGCTCGTCATCCCGAGCGGCGTATCTATCACGTTCGGCGCTTCGACCTCGCTGACCTTCGTCAGCGCGAGAATGAATGCGAGCGTCAGTGCCCTGCGTGAGGCCCCGTTCAGGTCACGATCCGGGTTGAGTGTCCTGTCGTTCGGTCCGTACGCGGTTATGTCGAAATCCTGGCTGATTTCGGCGCGCCGGATGATTGCTCCCTGTTCCGGATCCGCACCGATCATCTCCAGGAATATGCTGTTCATCAGTTCGCTGACCTTCAGCAGTTCCTCGGTCGTGATCCGGCAATAGGCACTTTTTCTCTGAAACTCTATTCGGGCTTTGGTCACACTTTCCCCTGGCCGCCGGCACCCGTTTTTTTCGAGAGGCAGCCACGGTGGCGTCAGTCTGGAAGGCGTCGCCGGTCACTCACTGTCGGCGATTATTCGGGCTCCCCGGAAACGGCCTCGCGACGGGCCGAGAGCGGTTGAAGGCGACGCCGGGTCTCAGGCGGTTCGGGTCGGCATGTCGGTTTGTTCCTCGCGTGCCCGCACGTTGACGTATCCATACTGTTCAAGCTTCTGCAGCCAGCGGCTGGCCTTGCAGCCGATGGCGATGCGCTCATAGTCGATCCCGGGATCGGCGTAGGGCTTTCCGTCGCGCAGCATGGCATAGATGGTGCGGAGCATCTTGTGGGCCACGGCGACGATGGCGCGCTTGTATCCGCGCCGGCTCGTCACCGCCCGGTGATAGGCCTGGAACTGGCAGCCCCGGGTCCGAACCGCCGCATGGGCGCATTCGACGAGGATCGCCATGGCGGATTCGCGGCCGGCGCCGGGCAGGGTCTCGAGAAGCCGGACCAGGGCCTCGTAGGGAGCGAG
>MPMP01000167.1 GCA_002238565.1 Albidovulum sp. bin36 | reverse complement strand
CGGGCACATGAAGTCAAACGGAATCGTCATCGCCCCGACATGGCGGCTGCGACAGGGCCTCAGGCCAAGGCGCGCTAAGATCAACGCACCAGCCCCCAAGGTTCAACCCATGCGCCAGGCGGGCGTTCCTGCCGTGATTATCACGCAAAATGAAAATCGAGAGAAATAGGGGGCGAGTAGATACGGGTGTAGCCCAAAATGATTGATTGGGCCGAATGTGAGTTTCCGACCTTCCAGCCCATAAAGAGGCGCGCTGCTATAGGAATCCTGTCTCGCATCGCTTTGCAACAAGTTTGAGATACACCCAGTAGATAAGTAGATACTCCAAAACTTGACATTTGATCTAGGAAGCACCGCCTTCTTGCAACCTGCGTGACGATGCCAGAATCACCCGTGAACAAATAATACTATACCGTGCCTTTTGAATACTAGATCCGGCTTTCCCGAAAGGCGCGCTTGATGCAATCGATATCTCACTCCTAATCCATGCGCCGCCCTCCGTACTGTAATTTCCGGTCGCGTAGCCTTGCCCCGAACGCGTGACATTAGCCAAGATCGGCGCTCTTTGGACAATCGATCCACTAGATTATTAGCCTGCTACCGCTGTTTCGGCTTCCCCGTATTGCAGCTTGCCCGATATAACCCGGAATATTCCTTGAGCCACAAACGGGGACACGCTATTGCCTATCATCCGAAACGAATGCCAAGTCGTCGGATGAAATAAGTGAGAGTCTGGAAATCCCTGCAACCGTGCAGCTTCCCTCACGGTTATGACACGATCATATTCCGGATGAACGGGCCGTACTGACTGATACGAACCGCGATCCGACCCGGTACCCGCTCGGAGGGCCGGACATTGCCCCTTCCACGACAGGCGCCGATGACGCCCAATTTTGTCCAACCCGCCCTGCGGTAACTCGCTAAACCGTCGCACTACTCTAACGCAATGTTGCGTCGTCCTATGCCCTGTAAAACACTCATCCCTCGCTCGAAGGGACCCTGCATAATTGGATACTTCATGTTCAGCCGTAATCTTCCAAACATCGAATCCATTCTCTTCTCCCAAAAATGCAGACCCTTGCAAGTCAGAGATCGCCGACTTAACCGTCTCGCAAGGCCGTTTTTCCTTGTTAAAGTCCGACACTGTCAATGACTCACATTCATCCTTATGCGTACCCAACACAAACAGCCTCGAACGATCTGTTGCAGCCCCGAACTCCGCTGCATTCAGTGTTATCGGGCCCAAACAATTATATTGCTCGCAAACCAAATTCAGCGCTGCATCCAGTTCCCCACGAGCATCTGCGTACGCCAGTCCGCCCACATTCTCCATAACAAAAAAAGATGGGCGCACCTCCTTGACGACCCGAAAGAACTCTTGCAGCAACTGCCGCCGTGGGTCGGCAGGAATTCGCTTGCCTATAGCACTGAACCCTTGGCAGGGAGGGCCTCCCACCACCCCATCTATTTTACCGTTCTCTGTCCGCAGGTCCTCCCCCTTCAGATCTGAAACGTCTCTGATGTGCATCTTCACATTCGGAAAATTAATTGGAAATGACGAAGCAAGCACCGGATCGTTGTCAAACGCGGCGACAACGTCAATTCCCGCCTGATGCGCACCAAGAGAAAAACCTCCGCACCCTGAAAACAAATCAATAATTCGTATTCGCTCCATGTATCTTTGCTCATTACCCATCAGTTTTTAAGTTCGCACTTCAGCGAACTTCGGGTATTCTCGGTAATATTCTTCATAAATCTCGATTTGCTCGACCTTCAAGTCGAAGCCCGCCTCTTGGACGTTATCACGGTTCAACGAGTCCTCACTTGGAAGCATTGCCTGTAACGCCAAAGCCTCACGAATAGTCAAATGAGGTGCACGTATTACCCTCTCCGGCCTACATCTCCATCCCGCGTTCCCCGCCGCGTCCCTAATCTTGTTGACTGTTTCAGGCGCGGCCAGCATTCCCCCAACCGTTACCATTGGGGCCCCATCTTGGTAAACAATCTGCACCGTATCTACGAACGCCTCCTTGCGACGACCCGTTGCGGCTACGGATTTCATGAAATCGACTGCGAAACCGGCTAATGTATGCCGCAAACGTGGGGTCTTGCACTTTTTCTTGCTCAAATTATCCGGAACCGTATCCCCAAATAGCTGCCGAATGCGTTCGGGTCTCTCTTTGGCATTTCCGTAATTCATTTCGTGCGCATTAAAGGTAATCAAGAACGTTGAATTAGAAGGCACATTCTCTACAATCAGCTTTACGTCGTCCATTAACCCTTCATCGAATCCTCCATCGTAATCCAGCCACACAACCCAAGGGCGTTTATTGATATACCTGTCTGCCAAGAGCTCGGGCAAAGTGTCAGTCGAAGACCCTTTCCGTACTTGCACCGTTGCGTAAGGCGCGTTGAACTTCGCTCGGGCAAATCCAATATCATCCACTTCCATCGAAATCATATCATTAATGTTCAATATCTCATGGGCTAGTACAAAATCTGTAAACCAAACAGAACCAAGACCAACATATACACTGTCACTTAAACGCAATCGCTCGTGCAGCTTTCTGATTCCCTCAAAGACCAATTGTCTCTGAATGGCTTTGCTCGGCCGTAGGCTGTAGTTAACTGCGTCAAATGATGCCATCATTCGTCTCCGACGAAGTCATCATACGTATACTCGAATGATCTCACTCCAACTTCACGATATGTTAGGTTGATGTTACCAAGCGCCCTGGCAAGCCGTTTCATTCGTTGCACGGGAACCGAATAATGCACATTGGCCGGTCGCTCGACTCTTTGAACGTTCAAACTTGGTAAGGCGATCGCCGGTTTTACCTCGACCAGGCTTATTGGAACCGCGCGAGCCGCGGCCTCCTTTCTCTTGGCTTCTTCCAGCGCTTGTTTTCTTTGATTGGTATACGCGATCCACACTTTGGAGAGGTCCCTCATCTTTAGCTGGGCACTTCTGTACACGTCGGACGATTGGTCTACGCTGCGCTTCGTGGTGGTTAGCGGCAAGGCAGCTGTGTTCGATGCGGAAAACAAGACGATGCCAATAAAGCCTGCGTATTGTCTATGCCATTGCGGCCAGTCTTTCGTTCCCCAACCTGCGATACTTGACTTGTCTGCTGCCATCACTATGCGACCATTACAGGCCACGTACCAGCCAAAACGTTTGTCGCCGTCGAATCGATCATCCGGCTCCACGCTATCCGGTGGTGGGGCGGCCATTCCACCTAGCATTTCTATCGATACACTCTCTCCATCTTGCTTATCTTCATAGCTTATTCGCATTGGAGAGAAATCTTCACTCATTGCCAGTTCCAAATTGGCGCCAATTATCTGTTCGTCACCGACTTCAATTTTCAAACCACGACCAAGATGAAGTGAATAGTCTCGAGCTATCATTCGACGGAGATTCTCGACAAATGCCGGATTTCCGAAGGCAGTCTTTGCAGGCCATGTAAGCTCATTTACAATGATTACTACTCCGTACTCCGATCGCACATCATCCTCTACGATATCAAAGTCCCAAGATGGTCGTTCGTCAGCTAGCCAGTCGGTAACGTTGATGGGCACGGCGAATGATAGTGGTGAGCCGTTATCTCCACGGAATTGACTGCGAACGCGGACGTTCTTGCCAAGCTTGAATACAGCCCGTTTCATGCCAATACCGTACACACCGATGGAAAATTCTTCACGCTCCTGTGAAGCCTTACGACCGAAACTAAAAGCATGGTCAACAGCATTATCCAGCGTCATGCCGCCGCAATTGTCGGATATTGTGAACTGGTCTTCTGATAACGTTAGAGTAATCTTGAACGCTGACAGATCGGTATCATCACCTAATGTCATTGCGTGACTACCGGCCATTTGCCAAGCCGCATCTATGCTATTGTCAATAAGATCTAGAATGCTATCTTCTAAAGTAATGTCTCTTGTTATCATGTTGACGAAAAATTCTTTCGTTGGGCTCGCTTTTGCCTTTTTTGCCGTGATATCGCTCATTTTTTGTCCCAATCCATTTATCCGTCGGTATCTAGCTACTCAGCAGCGGAATCAAAGCGCCCAAGCAACGGCGGAATGACGCGGCATCGGCTTGCGCGCCCGTTTGGCGGCAGTGTCCGTGGATGAATACGAGTGCCTTCTCTTCATTTGTTGTGTCCTTCGGGGTATATTCTCCAGTATCCTTCATGGCATCGGAAACCTGTGACTTCAACAGTCGGATCTGTTTGGAGTCGTTTGGCCTACATCAAGAGGAGACGGACACAAGACCTTCTTGCCACATGCGCGATGCTGCATGCGACCCTTTTGCGGCACGACACCCAACCCGGTGGTTGCCTCGGATATTCCCGAGGGCAGGCTCGCAGCACGCAGAGTGTCCATCATCCGGATCCGCACGGTTTGCCGGAGCGGTTACGGATGTCCTCGATCGTCACCCATTAGCGCACAATCCCGCGCTGTCGCGCCATCTCCGTGGTAAGGTTTTCCGTGGTATCTAGGAAATTGAAGAATGCCCCCATGTCATCGATATAGTGCTGCTATTGCCTGGTCGCGGCAACCTCCCATGAATACCTCTTTCTCCACAGTTCGGCTTCTATATCCATGTAGGCGAGGACGTCTCTCAACGTCCTCAGCGTTCTATCACCAGGACCTTCGGGAACGTCCGGCGCGTCCGTGCTCAGGAACGCCACGAGCTTGAGCGGACGATCCGTTATCGCCTTCTGAAACAACGTATCCAGCTCGGCTTTCGTGGATTCGTCACCCTCGCCGAGAACTGGTCGTAGTTCTCGGCAAGACAGTGCCCGGAGCGACCCTGCAGGGGCGCAATGTCGTGCAGACGCAGCAGGCATTTCAATCTGAGTTCCAGGGAAATCGAGAGATTGAAGTGGCTTGCCGTCTTCAGGGATTCCCACGCGCTGTGCGACGGCCATCCGGTCGACCCACCGACCGGCGAAAGATCCCCCTGTGTAACTTGGAGCCGCTCGATCTCGCGCTCTATCAACCGGGCGGTCTGCCCGAATGCCCGGGCATCGCCGATCAGCTTCAGATATTGCACTCCATTCATCGCTTCCGTCTCGCCGGTCTTGGTGCACCTGCTATCGATAGTCGGAAGCTCGCCTTGCCGAGTACGAGGTCGAGTCTCCGCTCACCACGTAAAGATCGGTAAGGGGGAGAGCGAACCCGCCTTTCCATCCGGTCTCGCCATGGCGAACCTGCACGTCCGATTCCTGGCCTCTCGCCAACGGATAAGGGCGCAGGCCGAGAGCCTGCAGGACATTCAGCACGGTTGCAAAACCCGGATTCCCGTCACGCGAAAGCGCCTTGTTCAGGCTCTACCTGCCTAATCAGGACTTTGCCTCGACGGCGGTCATGCCCTTGGATCGCGCTACGTCTCCGAGCGCTCGCGCGATCACGCGCGGATCGCCGTCCTTAAACGCCGCTTCGAGATAGGCCGCGACATCGCCTTCGTCTTCCAGTTAGTGCTCGGTCAAAAATCTCTTAACTTGATGAAAAATTTGGAAAAAATCGTGTTTTTCACTTGCGAAGATTTTCGACATAAGGTATAAATACGCCCAATTCGACCCCATATGGGCGCTATTCGCCGGATCTTCGCGAGATTTTGCCATGAGAAAGGTCATCGACCTTCAATTGCGGCTGGGTTCCATACCGATCGAGAAGATCGACCTCGACGCCCGATCCCGCGACGACATTCCGGCTGTGCTCAGGGGCCTCCAGATGGTCTACGCCGACAAGACTGCGC
>MPMP01000166.1 GCA_002238565.1 Albidovulum sp. bin36 | reverse complement strand
TATCGGCACCCCGGTCCCGTCGACGGCAAGATACATCCGTGATTCCAAGGGGTTGTCTTCCACGACCTCCTCCTGTTCGAACGGTATGCGTTCGGTCGAGCGGTGACGATCCGTGTTGTCCGACTGCCGCCGACGGCCTGGACGCTACCGTGAACGGTTGCCCGGAGCGCGCGCCGCGCGGACTGCGCAATCGTGCCGGGGTTCCCCAAATACCGTGAACGCGCGAACCGCCAATTGCTTCATTTAATGTGGTTGCTCATAGCGCTCGCAAAGGAATTTCCAGTGGACCGGACCGGGAGCCGACGCCTCCTACAGCTGCCCGTCGTCGGCGACGCACGGAGCCGGCGGCATCCCGATTTCCTCGATGCGAATTTCCATGCGCAGAGCAATAGCACGCCGGATTCCATGTTACCAGTACCAATTTCGCAGTGACTGAAATGACGCCGCGACGGACTGTCGCCACCGCTCGACCGAACGCTTACCTACACCAGGTCAATGCGGAGCCAATGGAAATTGCCAATCCGAAGCGCGAGGTCGGGGCCCATCTGAACCTATGAATTCGTGGAGAAATGGCGAATGAAATCCATGTCCGGTTTCACGCCTAGACCCGGCCCGTCGAGAACCTGCACAGTTCCGCCGGAATTCTTGACGGATTCGCGAATGCGGAGGGGCGTCTCCAGGATTTCATCTATGAAACGGTTTGGCGTCGTATCGAATTCAAGCATGGGCTGGGTAGGATTCGCGCTGCCCGGGAGGTCGGGCAGCGCGGCGAGCAAATGCAAATTCGTCGCGACGGAAATCGCGGATCCCCAGACGTGATTAATAATCGGCACGAAATTCGCGTGCGCCAGCGCGAGAACTTTCTGGTACTCCGTAATGCCGCCCAGACCGCAGACTTCCGGCTGAAGTATGTCAATGCAGCGGCCCTCGATTAGATTTCTAAATCCCCACCGCGTGAATTCGGCTTCGCCGCCGGCGATTCCTATGTCGAGCGCATCGCACAGCGCCCGGTATCCGGAATAATCCTCGGGCGCAACCGGCTCCTCGAACCAGGAAACGCCGAGCTTCTCCAGTTCTCGCCCCAGCGGTATCGCTTCCCTGGTCGTGTAGGCATGGTTGGCGTCCACCATCAGGTCGGTTTGATCGCCTACCGCCTTGCGTACGGCTTCCACCAGTTCGATATCCTTGCGAGGATCGATTCCGATCTTCATTTTCACGGCGGGGAAGCCGTCTTCGACGATTTTCTCGCTTTCCCGGGCGAATCTTTCCGGTAGATCGGGCACGTTCTTGAGCATCATGCCGTAGCCGTAGACCGGTATTCTCTTTCTGAATGCGCCTCCGAGCAGCTGGTATACCGGCAATCCCAGGAATTTTCCGGCAACGTCCCACAATGCGATATCGACACCCGAAAGAGACTGAATCGGCATCCCTTTTTGCCCGTGATCGCGAAGAAGATTATAGACCTTGTGCCAGATGACCTCGCGATCGAGCGGATTCATTCCCAAGGCCATCGGCCGGATTACTTTTTCGACGATAGACTTGTTGGCGAAAGCGATATCGCCCCCGCCGAAGCATTCTCCCCAGCCGGTAATTCCCTGGTCCGTTCTGACTTCGACGACATGAGCTGTCCGCTTGAGGTAGTATTGCTGGGAATAGCCTAGTTCTTCCTCCAAGTCGTACTGCAGGACATGGCTTTGAATATCGACGATCTTCACTGAATTTGCCCTCTACCGAGCCTTTCTGAAAAATTCGCTCGGCAGCGGAAAAGCCGAAAGCCGTAAAATCCGGGAACGCTCGGCGATGCCTGCGCGGATGCAAATTTTCGCCTTGGCGGCGAACGGCGAAAGAGCCGTCGGCGCCGCCATTCCCTTCAATGGCACACGAATTCTCCTAGAAAGGTCTTTCATCGCTCGTTAAATCGAGCCAATCGCAATCCTCCTGGCTCAGCCGAAGGGAACCCGCTCTTGCCGACGACTCGACCTGCTCGATACTTTCGGCTCCGTTCAATGCTACGACCGGGAAGTTCTGGCTGATTACATAGCCTAGCGCGACCTCGAACATGGCTAGCCCCTTTGCCGCCGCGTACTCTTCGGCCCGGGCCTTGCGCGCGAAGTTCGCGCTGGAATAGAATACACGCACAAGATCCGGGTCGCGCTTGTCGTCTGGATCCGCCTTGGCGAAAAATCCGCGTCCGAGCGAGGACCAGGCGATCAGCAGGAAATTCCTTTCGGAATACCATTCCTTGTCGACCGCATCGACAAACACCGTATCGGGCCAGAAAGGCTCGTTCGCCATCGCGAGAGAAAAATTGGGGCTGGAGCTCATGAATTCGGCTTTTCCGTTCGCGCGGGCGTAGTCGATCGCTTCCCGAATTCTCCCGGTCGACCAGTTCGACGCGCCGACCGCCTTGACACGGCCCGAAGCGACTTCTTCGTCGAGAGCGTCGACGAGAGGGCCGACCTCGAGTTCCGGATCGTCCCGATGAAGCATCCAGATATCGAGATGGTCGGTCTTTAGCCTTTCAAGAGAGCCGTCGATCGCCCTGTGGATGGATTCAGGATCTAATTTGGCGCCGCCGGGATGCAGCGGCGCGCAGTATCCCGGTATGAGTCCTTTGGAAGCAAGCACGATTCTGTCGCGCATTCCGGGCCGGGACGAGAGCCAGTCGCCGATTACCATTTCGGAATAGCCGTATTCTTCGACGGCGCCGTAAACTTCCGCCGTATCCACATAGGTGCCGCCGTTGTCCACGAAGCTGTCCAAAAGTCCGAAATCGCGATCTTTCGTATCCGGATGAAAAATCATGGTACCCATTCCGATTGCCGAGACGGGCTTGCCGAGAGCAGCGATATCGTGGGTCTGCATCTTCATAATCCTCAGTTAATTCGTTTGGTCTGTCTTGGTTCGCGATATTGCGTCGATCGAAACGGCGAGAAGCAGAATGCCGCCGGAGAACATCAGCTTGTCCGCCGCGCTCGCGCCGGAAAGATCCAGGCCGTTGCCGAGAGAGCCGATAACCAGCGCGCCCAGGATCGCATTCCAAACGCTTCCTCTTCCTCCGAAGAGCGATGTGCCGCCGATGACGGCTGCGCCGATCGCCTCCAGCAGAAGCGGTCCGCCGGCAAACGCGTTGAACGAGACAGAGGCGTACCTCGAGGCCCCGACGATTCCGCCGATCGCCGCCATTAGCCCGACAATCGAGAACGCGGCGATCCGAGTGCGGTTTATCGATATCCCGACTCTTCGAGCGGATTCCGCATTTCCGCCGACGGCGAATATGGCGCGTCCGAAAGGCGTCGAAGTCGTAACCCATCCCAGAAAGGCGGTCAAACCTAGCAGAACGATTACGACCAGCGGGACGCCGCGATATGCATTGAGCGTAGCGACGGCTGCAATATCTTGGTTAGTGTTGGCTGAAACGCCAACACTAAGCCGGTTTGAACGAAGCCGCGCCTGACGCGACCTTGGCCTTTAGTAGAAAGTTGATTCCGGGTATTCAGCCTGGCCGGTCGATCCCGTTTGATGCGGGGGATCTTCGGGGGCCGCATGTCCCGAACGGTGTGTTTGGTCCGTCTCCGGCTGAAGTATCGGGTCCGGAGACGGCGACATTTGGCGCCGTTTGTGTCGGTTCGGCGCGACGGGCACGAGCGGGCCTGTGGCGGTTCCGGGGCCGCTGGATACGCTGCATGCTTTCTGGCGTTGCCTTCATGTCGTCTCGTGAGGACGGGGATGGCCGCGTTTTCGAATGATCTCCATTGCCCGGGCCACCTCCCGGTCGGTGGGTTTTCTTCGGATGGTCAGGACTGGCCAGGAGGGTTTGCCGCAATTCGGACAGGCCGGGGCCTCCGGTCTGTCCGTCTCCCCGGTTCCGGTTTCGTCGCCGGCTGCATGCGGGGGTTGGTGGCGGCCGGCTTCCGGCACGGCCTCGAGGGTCCTGGCCCGGCAGGCGTTTGCGAGGATGCCGAAGTGCCGGATGCGGTGGAAGCCTGCCGGGAGGCGATGCATCAGGAAGCGGCGAATGAACTCATCGACGCTCAGGGCCATGGTTCCGTATGACGGCTTGTCGCCGGCTTTCGCTGTCGGCCTGCGGCAGCGGAAGGTGACGGCGTCGTCGTCGAGGGACAGGATTCTGGCATCGGAGATTGCGATGCGGTGCGTATAGCGCGAGAGGTAGCGGATCACCGCCGCGGGTCCGTTGAACGGAGGCCTTGCATGGACGTTCCAGTTGAGCTTGCGGGCCTGCTTCAGCACCCGGGCGAAGGCGCGGGGACAGGCGAGGTGAGCGATTGAGCCGTGGAACTCCAGTTCCTGCCTGGCATGGGCTTTTGCGAGCTCCTCGAGGACGCGTCGTCGGAAGAAGCTTGCGAGCACCTTGACGGGTGCGAAGAAGCTGTCGCTTCCGGCCTTCCATTGTTCGGTGCCGACGTCGAAGCCGCCATTGGGCACCAGGCAGTGCAGGTGGGGGTGCCAATCCATCTTCTGGTTCCAGGTGTGCAGCACCGCGGTGCCGCCGATCCCGGCCCCGAAGCGCCGGGGATCGGCGCTGATGGTCTTCAGGGTCTCGGCGGCGGTGCGGAAGAGGATGTTGAACACCGTCCCGCGGTTCTGCAGTGCGATCCGGGCGATCGGTCGCGGCAGGGTGAAGACGATGTGGAAGTAGGGCACCGGCAGGATGCAGGCCGCCTGCTTCTCCATCCACTTGCGCGCGGCCGCGCCCTGGCAGGATGGGCAGTGTCGGTTGCCGCAAGACTTCCAGACGCCATGCGCATGGCCGCAATCGCTGCACTGGTAGACGGTGCCGCCGAGCGCAGGCGTCCGGCAGCTCGCGATACAGTCCATGATCTTCAGCGCAACGGCGTCGAGCGCGCCCTCGAAGCGCGCGCGGAATGCGGGCCCGGCCTGGCGGAAGATGTCCGCCACGCCGGGCCTGTTGTCGGCCACCGCTCAGACGGCGCTGGCGAAGCCGGCCACCGGGTGATCGATCTTGCGGAACATGGTCCCGGTGGTCCGGGCGTAGACGCGTGTCGAATCCGGGGACTTGTGTCCGAGAAGATCCTGGATCACGCTGATCGGCGCCCCGCGTTCATGCACATGGGTTGCGACCGCGTGGCGCAAGCAGTGGAAGCTGATGCCGCGATCGATCCCGGCTCGGTCGCGGCTCCTGTTGAAGGCGGTGCGCAAGCTCTCGGCGGTGATCGGCCTGTCCGGGCTTTTGCCGTAGAACAGCCAGGTCGCGGGCCGCGGCGAGGTGCTTCTCCAGTACCGCCTCAGCGCCTGGAGCACCGAATCGGGCAGATGGGCCATGCGTTCGTGGCCGCCCTTGCCGCTACCGATATGGAGCAGTCCCTCCCCGCTCCTGATGTCGCCGACCTGCAGCGCCACCACCTCGGAGATCCGCAGGCCGGCGCCATAGGCGGTCAGGGTTGCGGTGCGATAGCGCAGGTCGTTGATCCCCTCGATCAGGATTTCGACATCGGCTTCGGGAATGGAACGGGGCAGACGGTCGGGGACCCTGCGGCAATACAGTCCCGCGACCTTCTCGGGCTGACCCATCGCGTCGCAGTAGAACAGGCGCAGGGCCGAGACGTCGGCATTGGTGGTGCGTGGACACAGCCCCCGATCGATCCGGGCGATCACCCAGGCACTGATCTCGTCGGCAGACAGGTCCTGCGGCGCTTGAGCGTAATGGTGCGCGAGGGTGCTGACGCTGCGCTGGTAATTGTCCTGCGTACTCGGCGACAGGCCCTTCAAGGTCATGACCTCGATCATCTTCCCGCGGGCTGGCGTTATCTTGACTTTCATGCTCAACTCCCTTGTTCGAAATGGCCCCGAACATCCGGGGCGCCGGGGAGATTGAACA
>MPMP01000165.1 GCA_002238565.1 Albidovulum sp. bin36 | reverse complement strand
GTCTGGGAGGGTCGGCTTCCGCATTGGACTTTTCGAGGCCTGCTTAGCGTTCACTGCACGTTCCGGCCCGCATGTTCGCTGAACCGCCCTAGGCGGCCCTTTTCACCGAGTGCTTCAACCCATGTCGTTACCTCCATGAACCGCTCGGCTGCTACCAGCTGGAGCGACAGTTGCTGCGCGGGATTCGCACCCGCTTGAAGAAAGCGCCTTTCCACGGCGCACTAATAACAATGACTTATGATTCAAACTCTAATGTCCTACGAGCTAATCGCCATCCTAATGTTTTCGACGATGATGCTCATGCTCATGACCGGCCAGCGCGTTTTCGGAGCGATCGGCTTCGTCGCCGTGCTCGCGGCGCTCCTGCTTTGGGGCACCGGCGGGTCGGACATCGGTTTTGCCGCCGCGATGAAGCTTATGAAATGGTATCCGCTGCTCACGCTGCCCATGTTTATATTCATGGGCTACGTTCTCTCGGAGTCTCGGCTGGCCGACGACCTTTACCGGATGTTTCACGTTTGGATGGGTCCTGTCCGCGGCGGCCTGGCCATCGGCACAATCGGGCTAATGGTGCTCGTTTCGGCCATGAACGGCCTATCCGTTGCAGGAATGGCTATCGGCGCGACGATCGCACTGCCCGAGCTCCTTCGGCGCGGCTACGACAAGAAAATGGTAACCGGGGTCATTCAGGCGGGGTCGTCGCTTGGAATCCTGGTGCCGCCGTCCGTCGTGCTGGTTCTCTACGCGATGATCGCGCGTCAACCCGTGGGGCAGTTGTGGCTGGCAGGCGTTTTTCCGGGACTTATGATGGCCGCCCTTTTCATAGTCTACATAGCCATCCGCTGCCGCATTCAGCCGAATCTCGGCCCGGCTCTTCCAAAGGACGAACGCACGATTCCGCTCAATGAAAAATTGAAGCTGCTTCGAGCGGGACTTCTACCGATACTAATTTTTCTGGCGATGATGGTTCCGTTCGTAAACGGATGGACGAGCCTGGTCGAAAGCTCGGCCATCGGTGCGCTAACGGCTTTGCTAGCCGCCGTTTTGAAAGGACGCATGAACAAGAAAGTATTTGAAACATCGGTGCGCCAAACCCTGGCCGTTTCATGCATGTTCATGTGGATAATTCTCGCCGCGCTTGGATTCGGAGCCGTTTTCGACGGCCTTGGAGCGGTTCGGGCGATCGACACTCTGTTTTCCGAGCAGCTGGGATTTAGCCCCTGGACTACCCTGATACTTATGCAGGTGTCGTTCCTGCTCATGGGAACGTTTCTGGACGATACTGCGATGCTCGTAATTGTTGCGCCGCTCTACGTTCCGCTTGTTCATGCTCTTGGATTTGACTTGATTTGGTACGGCGTGCTTTATACGATTACGACCCAGATTGCCTACATGACACCACCGTTCGGCTATAATTTGTTTCTCATGCGCGCGATGGCCCCTCCGGAAATAAGGTTGCGGGATATCTACAGTTCGATCGTTCCATTCGTTTTCGTGATGATAGCCGCGCTTATTCTCGTCATGGCCTTCCCGGGAATCGCGCTCTGGTTTCCAGAGTACATATACTCGAAATAGCAGCGCAGCGACGGGGCGTTCATCCGGCATCACCAACGAGCAGCAAATTCAACCTAGCGGGCAATGACCCGGACATCAGGAGACGATTCGATGAAGACAAGACGAAACTTTCTGGCAACCGCGGATGGGCGGGGCCGCAACTCTCGCCGCGCCTGCCGTGCATGCGCAATCAAAAATCCGCTGGAGAATGCAGACCTACGCCGGTCCCGCCCTCGCCGAGCACGTAATTACGCCCGCGGTCAATTCATTCAACAAAATCGCCGGCGAAGAAATGGAAATCGAACTATTCTTCTCCGACCAAATCGTGCCGACCGGCGAGCTTTTTCGCGCCATGCAGCGCGGAACCCTTGATGCCGTGCAGTCCGACGACGACTCGATGGCGTCGCCGACGGAAGTCACCGTGTTCGGCGGATACTTTCCTTTTGCGAGCCGCTATTCCCTCGACGTGCCCGTTTTATTCAATCAATACGGGCTCGACAAAATTTGGGCCGAAGAATACGCCAAGGTCGGCGTAAAGTGGCTGTCCGCAGGAGCGTGGGACCCTTGTCACTTCGCGACAAAGGATCCCATTCACAGCCTGGAGGACCTTAAGGGCAAAAGAGTATTCACATTCCCGACCGCCGGACGCTTCCTAGCTCAATTCGGCGTCGTGCCGGTCACGCTGCCGTGGGAGGATATCGAAGTGGCGGTTCAAACCGGAGAACTCGACGGCATCGCATGGTCCGGCATAACCGAGGACTATACGGTTGGCTGGGCCGATGTCACGAATTACTTCCTGACCAACAATATCTCGGGCGCATGGGCGGGATCATTCTTCGCAAATATAGATAGCTACGAAAAGCTTCCGGAGCACCTCAGGGAATTGCTGAAGCTCACAATGGACAGTTCCCACTACTACCGCCAGTGGTGGTATTGGGGCGGCGAAGCCCATTTGCGCACTCAAGGCACAAAGCTCAAATTGACGTCGATTCCCGACGAAGAATGGGCATTGGTTGAAAAAGCCGCCCGGGAATTCTGGGATGAAGTCGCGGCCGAGTCGGAAACAAAGGCGAAAGTCGTGCAGATTTTCAAGGACTACAACGAGGTCATGGAAAAGGCCGGACGTCCCTATCGCTACGGCTGAATAGCGTCGGGCAGTGCGATTGGCCGTTCCCGCGCAGTCCTGATCCGTCGACCGAGCAACGGGAGCCGAGTTCCCGGAATCCCGTGAAATTCCAACATAATCGAGATTTTCAAAATGCCGCAGCACGCAAACTGGTCTTTCCCGACCAATATTCGTTTCGGCGCAGGCCGCATCAAGGAATTGCCCGAGGCTTGCGCCGAGGCGGGAATTTCGCGGCCGCTGGTCGTAACCGACAAAGTCCTCCAAGGGCTGCCTCTTTTCTCGAAAACCCTGGGAATTCTTGACCGGGCCGGCATTGAGAACACGGTGTTTTCGGATGTCGATCCAAATCCGACCGAAAAAAACTTGAGGAACGGCCTGGACGTTTTTCACGAGGGCGACTTCGACGGGGTCGTGTCGATCGGAGGAGGCTCCGGACTCGACCTGGGCAAGATGATAGCATTCATGTCCGGCCAGTCGAGGCCGGTCTGGGATTTTGAAGATATCGGCGACTACTGGAAGCGCGCCGATACATCGAATATCTCGCCGAGCGTTGCAATTCCGACAACGGCGGGAACGGGATCGGAGGTCGGTCGCGCCTCGGTCATCACGAATTCAGCGACCGAAGAAAAAAAGATAATCTTTCATCCGATGGTTTTGCCCAAGGTTGTGATTTCCGATCCGGAGGCGACCGTCGAACTCCCGCCGTCGATAACCGCAGGCACGGGCATGGATGCGTTCGCGCATTGCCTGGAGGCCTACTGCGCTCCGGGTTACCATCCCATGTGCCAGGGCATTGCGCTCGAAGGCATGCGCATCGTGAAGGAGAATTTAACGGAGGCGTATCGGAACGGAACGAATATCGACGCCCGGGCCAATATGATGTGCGCCGCCTCGATGGGCGCGATCGCCTTTCAAAAGGGGCTTGGGGCCGTTCACGCCCTATCGCATCCCGTGGGAGCGCTTTTCAATACGCACCACGGAACAACGAACGCCGTCGTGCTTCTGAACGTCCTGAAATTCAACCGGCGGGCCGTTGGCGAAAAGCTGGCGCGCGCTTCCGCGTATCTGGAACTGAAGGCGACCTTCGATGGATTTTTCGAGTTTGTCGAGACGCTTCTCGACGACTTGAAAATCCCCTCAAGCTTAAATGATCTCGGCGCCGACCCCGCAAGAATTGAACAGCTGGCGAGTATGGCGGTGAACGATCCGACGGCCGGCAGCAATCCTGTTCCCTTGACCTACGAGGACGCGTTTCGGCTCTACAAGGAGTGCTTCGCCGATTCATGATCTTCGAGGCGGAAGCGAAATCAGTCGCTTCGGAATACAGATCGGCATATTGCGTAGAATCTTCCAGAATCCGCTCTTGCGCGGCCGCCCAATGGCATTCGGTTAAGGACATTTGTCATTCGGATAAGAAAGCCTCCCGATCGCAACTAGTCACGTTCTAAATTCGCCTTGACGCGGCGGTTCGCTTGCGGCGAGAGGATGCCTCGCGAGACGGCTTAAGCCGCGAATGCGAGCAGGTTCAATTTAGACGCAGACATGAAAAGACTCACGATTCGGAAGCACGGCTTGGCGCCGGCTCCCGGCGGCTGTTCTTCGGCAGAAGCTGCACCGTCTCCTGGATCTGCGCGATCCGGGAGCGCGTCAGCCTCCTGCCGCGGAAGGTCGTGGATTTAAGGGCCTTGATGCGCGGATCCATGGCGATTTTCCAGCGGACGGACCAATTCGATTCCTGCATGACCGATTCGCGGCCGTGAGTCAAGCCATCTTCCAAATATTCCGCGGCTTTCGAAAAGTCCCTTCAATCAGACGGTTAAAGTCAAAAAATAAATGTCGGCGGAAGTTCCGGCGCTAAGGCAATGCCATTGGTTCGCCGGCACCGGCGCCGCCGCCTAGCCGATGCGGAGCGCACGGGAGAGCATTCGCTCTAAAGGCTGCTCGCAGGGGAGAAAAAGGTTCGCTTCCCTTTAGCGCATTGAACCAGAAATTCCCGATGAATCCGAGAATAGCCGTTCAAGTATGAACTACCCGGCGCGCCGCGCGGACAGCCTTACCGTCGGAGTCGGCACTGTCAAAACTAACTGCCATTGCAAGATCTGAATACGGAGGAAATTATTCAAGATGATACAGGGCATCGCGGGAGCCAGCATATTCCTCGTACTACGAAGAGCTTTCACGTCGAATGCCTTTGGCGACTCCCCGAAGCAAAAGGTCGAAGAAAAAGGCTGCGTGACGAACAGATTTGCCCCGCTTCCGCTTTTCGAATGGCCGTTGTTATCGTTTTAGTATTTGAATACGCATACTTTCTTGCGAATCGGCTGGGCGCGCGACCCATTCGAGAGAGATGCTTGCGCGGTTTGTCGAGATCGAATAATCGTCTGCCGGATGGCGTCATTCGATCTGGGTTCGAGTTCTTCGAGGATGCGTGGAGATGATCGACTTTGCGATAATTTTCGGATGCTTCGCTGCGCAGGCGTCCGGTCCGGCCGATGAATTCATGCCCATGATACGTTGCGTGTATTCCCTTGGTCTTTTTCGGTTATGAGTGTCAGTACTTTGCCTGGGATCGCAGTCAGGCGCGACGGTCCATGCTTTGGCTCGTTGATCCTCCTGCGCTGCAGTCGCTCGCATCTATCCGGCGTTGCGGTTCCGCCGTGGCCCTAAAGAAAAGTGCCGTACCGGCCCGGTCGACCTTTAGCGCGTTTCTTTCCCGAATACGGAGCCTGGCGCATCGCGCTCGCGGCGATCCCTGGGGGGCACTCGCGCTCGCTGTCCTTGCTTCGTCCGCCTTTCTCTGCGTGGTGAACCTCGACTACGCGGCGCTGTGGCACGACGAGGCTCCGACCGCTCTTATCGGTCGGAACCTTTTGGAACTTGGAGACATTGTCGGCTGGGACGGGTGTTGACGGAAACTAAAAAGCGCGGCCATTTGATTATTTGGGGCGCGTTTTCGGCCTGCTTGGAAAAAGATGCGAGTGGCGTGTTTTCGGTTCCCGTCCGGTGCTTTTGGAGCCTAGGTTCGGTCTTTGGCGCGGCCTGCTCTTCTTTCCAAGTAGCCCTGGCCGCCGCGCCGCGCGCGCGCTCTGTCGCGAAAGAGGAATGGCGCATTCTGCGCGGGTTCCGAAGATGCGAGTCGTCGGACGGCCGGGGCGGTCGAGGTCGTTGGTGCAATGGGGTGCTCGGGCGCCCGTCGGGCAGCGCGGCCCGGACGGTGTCGAGCCTCGGCCGGCGAGCTAGGCGACTCGGCTGCCGGCCGGTCAAAGTTGCCGATAATGCGGAAGTGGCGAACGGAGCGGAATCACTGGCGCGGAGGAGTTTTGCTCAAGAGAGTTTTCGTT
>MPMP01000164.1 GCA_002238565.1 Albidovulum sp. bin36 | reverse complement strand
TCCTGATAGATAGTGCCTACATGTTTGTCCTATTCTGGATGGCCCCGCCTATAATGTCAAGAGGGTTTTTCACAAAAATGTGGGGTTATTGTGGAAAATATTGGAGATGTCTGCTGTCGGGTCGCAAAGACGGACCGCGAACGTCTACTGCCTACAAGAATCCAGTTCGGGAGGTGCCTGCCCCCCTGCAACCCCTTGAATATACGCAAAATAAAAGTGAAAACAAGAGCAAAATAGTCCAGAACTTCAGTTTAAGCATCGATCAAATTATTCCGGACGAGCAAGCTGGCGTCACCAGCACCGATGTGGTTCCTAAAGAGCGGATGGGGTTCCATTGAGTCGGGCTCGTATTCGTAGTGTCCGTGCACCATTCGGACTCGTTGCGTCGAAAACTCGCGATACTTGTCGAGCCGGTATCGATGTATCCGTGCCAGAAAGTCGTTAAATACCATGCATGCCGCTTGCATATTGATCGACAGAACCGCCGGTTGATCTTCGTCGACCGCTGCCAGGTAGCCTGCCATTCGATTCCTATTGAAATACTCCCTATTGTGTAACTAGTCACGTTCTAAATTCGCCTTGACACGGCGGTTCGCATGTGGCGAGAGGATGCCTCGCGAGATGGCTTAAGCCGCGAATGCGAGCAGTTCCATTAATACGCAGGCATGAAAAGACTCACGATTCGGAAGCACGGCTTGGCGCCGGCTAGGCACGTGGCCGACCTTGAAGCGGCGTTTGCCGAGCGCGATGCAGCGATCGAGGCGCTGTGCGCCGAGCATGCCAGGACTGCCAAAGTCCTTATCCCAAATTGGCGCTTTTGGATCAAATCGACGTGTCCGAAGGAATTTTTTTGGCCTCCGCAGCCACTAGATCTAGGATTCGAACGGCTGAACTACAACCCATGGCTTTCGCGTTCCGCGTGTGGTCCCAGGAAATTTCGAGTCCCGCTCCACCCCCCTTGATTTCGACTCCCGCTTCGTCCCAAGCCGGACCCATGTTCATACGCGCCACGAAAACCCACGCAAGTGCCGGGAAGCCGGCCCACAGCTTCCGGCTCGTCGAGTCAAAGCGGTTCGGCGACAAGGTTCGGCAGATCGCGCTGCTCAACCTCGGCACCGGATTTTCGGTGCCGAGGGAGAACTGGCGGGAGCTTTGCGACCTGATCGAAATGAAGCTGGTGGGCCGCGACTGCATGCTCGAAAACCACCCCGAGCTGGAGGCCGCCGCCAAGTCCATCGCCGGCAAGCTCCGCGACCGCGGCCTGGAGAAGCGGCGGACGCCGACTCCGCGGATGGCCGAGGTCGATCTCGACAGCCTCGACCACGAGGATTCGCGCTCCGTCGGCGGCGAGAGAATCTGCCTGAAGGCGATCGAGGACCTTCGGCTCCGGGACATCCTCCTGGACTGCGGCTTCAGCGACCGCGACGCACGCATCGCCTGCGCCGTCGTGGTGGCGCGGATGCTGCATCCCGCCAGCGAGAGGGACACTAGCCGCTGGCTCCGCGAGACCGGCGCGACGGCCGAGATTCTGGGAATCGGGAGCGACGACCGGGCGCTGTCGCGACGAACGCTATACCGGATCAGCGATCGCATCCTCGGCGCGTCCGAGCCGCTTCAGGCGGCCCAGTTCAAGCGCGAGCACGAGCTTTTGCAGATCCCGGAAACCGTTGTTTTCTACGATCTTTCGAACGTTCTCTTTCACGGAGCGGCGAGCGGGGAGCTGAAGCGCTACGGTCGCTCCAAGCAAAAGCGCAACGACTGTCCTCTCGCCACGCTGGCCCTGGCCCTCGACGAGGCGGGCTCCTGATTGCGGCATTGGCGTACCATCCCGTGCATCCAATCCGCACGCGCCTGAAGTCGCAGGGCGTCAATTTGAGCTGGGCTTCGATCCGAAACCGCATGCAGGGCTGGAATCGAATCACGACGACCCTGCGCAAGGCCGACGGCGCGCCGGTGGTGAACCGCCAGGATGCGAGGCACGGCACCGAGCAGGCAATGATATCCGTGGCGGCGGGAGCCAAGCCCGGACTACATCGCTGAAGATGCGAGCTCGAAGGCTGACCTGGCCCCCAACCTTCACAAAATTTTCGAAAATTCAAGAGGAACTGAATTTCCGTCGGCTTTTTATTCTTTTGAAACAACCGGTTACAAGAATTCTGGCACTACAAACTGCCAACTTGGGTGAAGTTGGCAGTTTTCGATTTGGCAATTTGGCATTGGCCGCTCGACAACATTTATCTCGACTTACGCATACTCAATTTCTATGCTGATTTATCAGGCACTGGAGTCAAAGTGCTGCGCTTTATATCAATGAGATCCCGTATGTAGTCACAGGAAAGGCGATTTCGGCCTTGAGTTCGAAGTTTTTTCGCCAAAGCCGGCCCCCACGTACATCAATGCCTGTCGACGGAGGTGCAGAAGCGCGAGATTATGGCGATTCCCCGCGCTTTTGCCGGATTGCCTATTTTTTCCTATTGCTTGGCTCTTTTTGTCGGCGCAGCCGCTCCTCGCCGCGGCCACAACCTCGGCAAGATGATCATGTTCGGGCCGCTTTGCGCTATGCGAACAAGCTTGACAACAAATCCGATGCACTCAAACGATCTTCGGTTTAGGCTTCTCTGTAGCGCTCACGCAAACCAACCGGCTCAGTCGGGTCGCCTTCCAACCTGTAAGCTCTGAAGACATGCTCTCCGCCAGCATTAGGATTTGGGACATGCTCCGTAATGATCTCATTCGAGCGAAGATCGAATTTGAATGCCACAACCATGCTCTCGACCTCGCGCCGGATCAGTGTAGCGATTTCAACGTAGTCGTTGTCCACCGGCATTTCAGCAGGGAGAATTAATGTACGGTGGTGCGCAGACCCTTCCGCAAGTTCGAATGGGGTTGGAGCTACATACATTTTTCGGCCGCGCACAAGAAAATCGCCATAGCTTCCAAATCCACTAAAACTCTTATTTCGATGCACGTAAGTATTGTCGGCATTTAGAAAACTGCCGTGGCAAATCACGAGATCTACTACAGGATAGCGATCCCCGTCTGGTCTCGCCGGGTACCGCCCGAAGACGTAGTATACTTGCCTGCCATTGTGTTCGCCGCAAGGAATCTGGCTGTTGCTATCGAAACTGGCTTCGCGCCCTGGATAAGCAAGTCCCTTGAGTTCGTAGCCTTCGGCAAAATTCACTAGTGTGAAATCGGGATAGGTGTTTCTGCCCGACTCATCGTAGTGCTCGCCAATTCTCTCGAGACAATCCCTAAACCAGATTTGAAAGTGGAATTCTTTGTCGGACGGGTCTTTTCGCTCAATCAGGATATCGCCGCGTACCGCCCGAACGCATTCCCGAAAAACATTGCAGACGAGACTCATGAAACGGGCTCCATGCTGGTTGCTGCTACCTGATGATCAAGACTGCGGATTGTCGCTTCAATTTCATTATTGCTGGCGTCGAGCAGAGCAATGGCCGCGGTCGGCGAATGCGCAAACGAAAGATTTAGAATAAGCTGCGCCATGACAATAATTCGAATATCATTGCGACTCAGCTGGCGCCCCCACTCTCGGAAACGCCGTACCTGCGCGGCGGCTTTCGGTCGGACAGACTCCCAGACATCGCCGTTACGACCATGCGGACCGAGCTGCGAGCGCTTTCGGCACACCAAGATAATGTCGATGTCAATCGGTTCCTTGGCCTTGAACTTGGGCATGGCTACGGACATTTCGGCCTTTATCGGGTGCGCGGCCGTAATCCCGAAGCCTGCTTGCATTAGAGCATCCAAGACTGATCTCCAGCCCTCGCTGCGCGAGTGGTGATAGGTGAAAACTAGAATGCCATCATCGACTAGAACGCGGCATGCCTCAGCCCAGACTCCGGCTAGATTGTTGGTGAAGGTCGAAACATCGGCGCTTTGCACCTCCATGTTCGAGCGCGTCGTCTGGGACGCCCTGTCTCCTTCCTCGCCTAGGATGTGACGCTGCCAAACATGAAAGAAATCCGCGAGCTGCGAGTAGTGAACATTATCGTAAAAGGGCGGATCGCTGATAACCGCATGAACAGAGCCGGAAGGAATGTCCGTTTCGCTGGAATCCCCGCAGGAAAGATAAACCTGCTTCCCGGATTCAAAGGACGCGTATTCGTTCGCAATGTCGAAGCCCATAGGCTCGGACAAACCGAAGACCTTCTCGGTCGACGAACGTCCGTTCGCGATTTGGGACCGGAGTTCAAAAGGATTATCGGAATAATCCAATGCTCGTCGTATGCGCCCCTCGAACATGGTCATGAATGAGCCTGAACTCTTCGGCGTGCCCCATGGGTTGGCCTCTAGCGGCAGGCGCTCGGGCTTCAGGATATGATGAGCGAACATGTGGCGAACCGCACCGGTGCCTTCCCCCTTGTAGGAAGCGAAAAGATTGTTGAATTCCAATGCCCCTGAAAACAGGCACGTAAAGAGTTCCCTCAAGCCGGTTTCCGGAATCCGGGAGATGCGCTCGGCCAGGATCGAAAGGCTGAGAAGCTGGCGCTTGTTGAACATCTCGTGCCAGTAGCGATAGTTGTAGCCCAGAGCTTGGTTGGTGTTGTAGCCGGGCTTAATGGCGACGACCGGATATCCGTCCGAGCGCTCCGCCAATTCCTTCGTCGCCTTAAGGTACAATGCGCGGTCGAAGTCATTGGCGGACACATAACGTTTTTTACCATCTGCCGTGAGAACAAGTTTGGCGTAAAGCCGATGTTTCGGAGGCGCATTGCTCTTCTGGATTGTCTTGGCGATAGGAAAGGTATGCGAACACTCTGAACATTTAGCATTCCGCCCTTGTACAGTACCCGACTGAGGATCGAATTCCTGTGAACATGCCGTGCAGGTAGCCGCCCGCGCATCGTAGCGTAAGCGATTTATCTCTCCGCAGGCAGGGCACGCGGCCTGCGCATCGGGATGGCTTTTGGCATTGGCATGCCGCGCAAACACCCTAGAGGAGAACAAGTCAACGCTTGATGCGCATTCAGGGCATTTGACCTGTTTGACCCAAAAGTAGTACAAGACATCGACTATTCCGCCGTCTTCGAGTTCGGTTTTGTAAAATGCCTTTATTCGATCCGCTACGTCGTTCTCGATTTTCCGGAAGGTAGCTCGGATCGCTTCCCGATCATGGGTCGCTAGCGCATTCCGGACGAGAAAATGAGCGACAGGATTGATGTCGCGCCCGATTGCGCGCGCGCCAAGTTTGACGGACTCGCCGAGCGTCGTGCCGCTACCCATAAAGGGATCGAACACTGTAACGCCTTTCAGGCGCACCGGCCGGTAGAAGGCACTCAGCGTATCAGTGCCGGCCGGAGTGAGAGCTCCTAGAACAATAGCCCGGAATACCGTTCCCAGACGCCGCGCCCACCACTTGTGAATATGGTAGATAGGACGATTTAATTCTTTGCGCCAACTTTCTACTTCAGCGACTTCGCTGAAGGCTTCGAAGGGAAAGTTCTCGTCCTCCAATGCGCAGGGACCGGAAAATGGGAGTACTTGGTCTTCAACCACGGAAGCCGGAAGAAGATCAAAAGAATGTTGAGCCGCCGTGTTCCTGCCTGCCACGAGATGTTTCCCCCTGCTCGCGAGTTTCCCGGTCGCCGCAAACTGCGATGTACGCATTGTCCTAAGCAGAGTCGCAGCATCCGCCACATTTAGCAATGGCGAGCTGCTTGCCTTCGGTCCGAATTTATAGGCGGATTCGCCTGATCCGCCGATTTTATTCCTCAAGCCTGCTCCGAGCGCCTTGCGGGCGGCCTACCGCCCGCGGAGCCGGCCCGTGACCTTTCAACCTCCCATACGTGATTAGTGGTTTATTGGGAATCGTCGGCGCTGAGCGCATTGTAGACGATTACGGCCCATTGAAGTTTCAAGAATCCTCTCCAAATTTTTTTGGTTCCGGGCAAAGGCTGTCGCTTGGTTGGATGCGATCCGACCAGCCTTGCCATATCGATCACGAAGGTTCGGATTTTCGGCGGGTCGCCGTCCGGCGGCGGTCCGCGAATGTGCCGATGTCCCTGGTGGCGCAGAAGCTTGTAGAG
>MPMP01000163.1 GCA_002238565.1 Albidovulum sp. bin36 | reverse complement strand
GCCAAGCGGCGGATAAGCCGCCGCTCGGGCATTGCTGCCAATCGGCATCGGGTTACCGCTCGGACCAGGGCAACAATCCGCGTGGCGATGCGGATGACTTGCCTAGCTGCGCGCAACGCGCTTCCTCGCAGCGATATCCGCGGCGTTCGCGCACGATCCAGAATATTCGAATACCGGCGTTCGCGCGCTGCGAACTCTTGCCGCGACCGGCAATGCAGCTATGTCGAAGCCGCTGTATCTTGAAGCCGGCACGCCGGATTTCAACACGGCCAAGACAGTGTCGCCGCGACATCGCCAACCTTCAGCGCGGCAACGGCCCTGATTTCGCCATGGCGATTTCGCGTCAATCCAGATCCCGGAGGAATGCGCCTAAGCGCACGGTCGGGCGGGCCGGCGAAACCAATTCCGAATCCGGCAATTTCACCGCCTTGGGTCGAAGCGGCTCGGAAAGTTTCGCGGCGGAATTCAGCAGCGAAAAATCGGAGTACGTTTTCGGCGGTCAAAGCAAAGCCTCGAGGCGCCTACCTGCGGGACGAGGCATCGATGCCGCGAATTCGCGACTAGAAACGCGCCAATCTCGGCATTTTCGCGACTCCGAATTGCCAGGTCGCGAAGGCCCGCAAGACATCGCCGACAGATCCCGGTCGTCCGCCCGCCGACTGATCTTTGCGCAAAATGCCCACGCCAGCCACTTCATCAGACAATGCGAATAGCGAGGACTACATGGATTGCGACTTTTTGATTCCGATTGAAGTTTGGACCGTTGCCACGGAAATCGACATATACATCGCCGAGAATGTGAGAGCGGATGGCTGCCAGCATTGTTCCGGCGGCAAACTGCATAGATCCAACTACAGGCGCAAGCCCCGCGGGCTACGGGACAAGAACTGCAATAGGCTTCGATACAGCTTCAGCTGCAACCAGAAGTCCTGCCGAACACGAGTCAACCCGGTTTCGACGCGGTTTCGACGCGGGGGCGTCTACGCAAAATTTTTCTATAATTCCGTATCGGAGGCGATGAAAAATTTGTCGAACGCCGAATTCAAAAGGCGCCTGGGAAACATGAACATCGCGGACAGCACGCTGCTCCGCTGGAAGAAGGAGGGCGCAAATTCAAAGCCGACAGGCGCGAATACATTCCAATGCAACAACTCTTCGCCTGAAATAGAAATTTTTTTGGACATGCTGCTGGAAAACCTGGGCGGCGACAAATCCGCTTTCTACGACTGCATGAAAAACATTTCGGTTGAAGAACTCGAGCAGCTGGCCGCAATGAAAAATCGCTAACACGCATAACTTGGCAGATAACCATCGGAAGATTTTCGCGTAATGGCTCCCTTCCTAGCGAAGGGACGCGTAACTCATGGTTGTTCGATTCGAAATTTCCTCCGGGACTCCGGACCGGCGAAACGGAGCATGTGCTTGCGCAGCGCGCTCGACGTCGGTCGACCCCGGATGCGCGGCCTGTCCGAGCCGCGCTTCGCTGCGTCTCAATGCCGATAGCTCCGGCAGTCTTCGCAGCTCAATTTGCGTTCCGGCGGATTCGGCTGAATCCCCGGGGCTTTTTGTTCAATGCCTTTCCGAGAAGCGTATGCCGCCCGCCCTGCATGGCATGCTGCCGATTCCTGTCGCCTGTGCCTATCCGGTCGAGACAAACGCAGGCAATCTTTTTCGCCTCGTGCAGGCGCCGGTCGAATCAGCGACCGCAAATCCGAAACCGCCGCAAGCCTCCGCACTCCGCACGGCCTTTGCCATGGAAAGATATCCACATCCTCGATTTCTGAAATCCGCAATTCCGCAAGCTTTTCTTGCGATGAAGGCATATCTGAATCTGAACTCAATCGATTTCAGGATATTCACATTGGAAAATCATTCCTGCGCATCTGGGCTTCTTGCCCGCGCCGATCATCCGTCGAAAGTCGACAGCCAGTTTAGCTGCGTCCATGCGAAATGCGCGCGAAATGTGTTCAGCGCCGTTGAATCCTTCTGCCGCGAATAGCAGGTGCCCGCCCGCCACAACGAAATCCCGACATTGCTAGCTCTGCGCGAGCCCTTTCTTTCCGACGCGGCCGCCGAAATGGAGCTGGATGCGATAAGGCTTCTATGCGGCCGCATGCAGGAGGCCGCGGATGAAGAGCGGAAACTAGCGGATTCCACTGTACCGATTCGCGACGTTGCTTGCGAACCGTTTGCGCCCGCATGGTTTGGCGATGCCTCTCGGTCCACGATCAAAGGGCTTTCGGGCAAGCTAGACTGAACTTCATACCCCATATTTGCAGATAATTGCCCCTATCATACTGAACAACGAGCATTTTTCAGCCGAAACCTCCCCGATCAGCCTGCCACTGCACTGGGAACAGTCCGCTCCGGTCTGATCCCAAGAAGCGCCATGGCCCCCTCCTGAATATCTGTATGTTCCGAAAACATCGGTACAACCGCTCCGGGAAGACCCTGCAATGACACCGAATTCAGCGTCAGGGTGGCAAGAACATCCATCAGCGTTTCAAAGCTGTGGGCCGGGAGCCCCTCTGAAGTGGTTTTCGTTTCCGCCTTCCGTTTTGCCCGACTGGAGACCCGGGCAGGAGCCACCGGCGAGACAAGCCCCCCGCGCGATCATCATCCTCGAACGGGAGTGGAGCCAGTGCCTGGCGCATGTGCCACTCCACATGTCCGGCCAGCATGCATTGGAAGACATGGGCCAGGATATGGTCGGCCGAATAGACATGGATCGGCCGGACCCGCAGATGCGATTTTGCCGTTCTGAATGCTCGTTCGACCCTGGAGAGGCTCTTGTAGGCAGCAACCGCTTCCTGTGGTCCGATGGATCCGGAACCCAAGCTGGTCCGGATGACATAGATGCCATCAAGACGGGCCTCGCGTGCAATCTTCTCTGTCCGCCGCCGCCATCTCATCTCGTCATCGGTGATCGTGAAGTGTTTCTCCACCTTCCGCCGGTTGGCTCCCGACCAACCCGGCGACCAATCTCCGCCTCCCCCTTCAACCGACCCCTATGGACCGAAGTGGCAATCTCCTCTAGGGTCTCCTCTGTAGCCCGGAGCAAAGCCTCACGCTTGCGGGCGCGTTCCTGGCGAAGACGGGAATCAGGCGGGCCATCGAGCGCTCGCCGGGATAGGTTGGACTAGTGATCTCCGCCACCGCATTATCAACTAGATCCTCGGGTCTCAGAACCGCCTCCTTCTGCGAAGCTGCAAGCAGGTGACTGACTTGCCAAAATTGCGAATGGCAGGCTAAATGTTCGCCTAGCGGGAATTGCTGATCACATGCCATCCTCAGGCATGGACTCAATCCCGGAAATAGTATCCTTTTCCGTGTTCTGAAAAAACCGGATGTGATTAAATGTTGAATAAGTATTATCGTAAAATAACACACGCTTTCCGATAGGAAGCATAATTCATTATTCCGCCCTTAATTGGCCGTGCACACGAAACAGAACATCGGCCCGGCGTTCGGGAGTCTACATCATTATCAAAATTTTTGTGAATGATACTATTAGCGAAGCCAAAAATTTTCTCATGATCTATCTCCAGACTCTTCCATAATTGAGCGGTAACTTACCGAAACTTTTCTGGCACTTCCTGTCACAACGCCTTTAAGCCAGTGAATGCGATTATACACACGGATAGCACGAGAAGGCTTCCATAATTCCTTCCCATTTATCGCGCCAACCCCGGTTTCCGATCCGAAACGTTCAAAGGGAAGATGACGGATCACTCCCGGCGTCATCTGCAATGGGCGCGAGCGCCGCGCAAGCCGTGAGTTCTTCAAGTCGAAAAGCAAATGGTCGATCGGCATGTGCAGGTTCGACGGTCTCAATGCCTTGATCCCCCAGGCCGTTTCTCGGCCGACAAGGTATCCGTAAGCGCCCAGCGCGCTAAGCCTGATGGGCCGCAATGACCTACCAGTGGGCGTAGAACCGACAGGCTTGTCAAGCCATATCAGCGTTTCGTTGATTGGGCTCTGTACCTTGACTAGGTCATGGTCCGGCGGCCACCAGGACAAGTCTGCAATGAGATCCGGAAGCTCTGCTCCGATCTCAACATCGTCTTCCATAATCAAGGCCGCGGCAGCATCGGTATCCAGAAAGGCTTCCATGGCCTTGCAATGTGAGTGGAGACAGGCGACATGCCCGTCTCCCAGCCGGTCCAGTGCCGGATCGTCTATGCGGAGTCTGTGTTTGTCGATAGCAGCGATCCGCGTCGCCTCGATACCGAGCCTGTTCATTTGCGCGGACATGGCTTCCCACCGATCCGGCCGCCGGTCGAGATTGATGACGAAGACCGGTAGGGGTCTGATGTCTCTGCGCGACTTGCACTGCATCGAAGAGGCCCCCCGTGCGCGAAGTTCAGGCGAAGCGGAGCACGTGTCCGCCGTAGCCTGGAGGACGGAGACAAGCTCTTCAGCTATTTGCCGGAGACGCGGTTCGCGCGATCGGTCTCGATGGCGCCTTGCCCAATTCAGGGGTGTCTGCCCATTGTTATCCCGGGCCTCGACGTCCGCTCCGGCATCGATTAGCTCATTGGCAATCAGGGCTGCCTCATCCGGTACGTTGTTCCTGGAGATCGCCCACATCAGCGATGTAAGGCCTTCCCGGTTCCGAGCGTGGACGCTCGCCCCGGCATGGAGCAGCGTTCTCGTCGCCTCTGCCGATGTTGCCCACATGAGTGGCGTGTAGCCCGTCCCCGGTGTGGCGCCGTTTATGTCGGCGCCGGCCGTAATGAGAGCTTCGATGCGGTTGATGTCGTCCCTGCGAACCGCACCGAACAATTGGAACAATTCAAGGGTCAGCTTGTGCCGGCCCGCTTCTGGGTGCTCGTCTATGGTCATACTGAGTTTCTCCCGCGGTTTCGAAGAAGTAGGCTTCGCCTATGGGCGCGACGGTTGTCAATCTCACATCGACTTCTTTGGCATACATTCGGTTGTAAGGTGAATGCAGTAATTCCCGCTAAAATCGAGGTTGTTAAAAAATTCTTTTGAATCAAGGAGTTGCATAAGGGTTCTCGTTGAGGGTGTTTGTAGACTTTCCAGTCGAATCATGCAATGTATCTGGAAAAACAGGGCGTAGGTCAAATAGTTCGATTAGGCCGCCTGCGACATTCCGACCTTCCAGTCCATGAAGTCCACCCATCGCATGTTGGCGAGTGCGCATTTGATTGCCAGCATGGCTGTCGCCCCCTTGAGCGTCTAGCGGCTTCCGGGGCGCGTGAGTCGCAGCCCGACGATGTGCCGGCACGAGCTTTCGACCACTCCGGAGCCGATTTGCATGCCGCGCTTCCCGCAGCTGTCATAACGCATGCGCTCCCGGTTCCCTTTGAAATAGTCGATGCACTTCGCCACGGCTTCGCCTACTTCGCGATGCGGCTCGAGTTCGCCGACGATCGAGGCGACGCCTCCGGCCTTCAGCCTGGACTTGAGCTCCTGCAATCGCGCCTCTCGCTTCGCCTTGTCCGGGCAAAGCTCCTTCACGGCCTTGCTCATGTATTCGGTCGCGTGCCGGAAGTCGAGAATGCAGATTACCTTTTGGCCGGCGAAGATCTCCACCGAGCGGCGATTCCCCGGGCCGGACAATCTCGGCCGCACCATGGGCCTGGTCGCCGCGATGGGCGGCCACCTGCACCGCAAGCACGACCGGCCTCCGGGGATCGAGATCGTCTGGCACGGCTACGCCCGGCTGGCCGATTCGTCCGCCTCGACCGAGCGCGCCGTGAGGCTGGAGGCGGAATAAAGCGAAGTGTACAAGCTATTGCGGCTTGACTGAATTTATGGCCTATGGACAGTTCGCAGTTGCCGGTCAGCGCTCAGATACACGGACTGAACTCGAAAGAAACGCAGGTGCGTCTTTTTGCGCGAAATGGGAATGAGATTCATCATTGGTACCAAATTAGGCGACCCAAGAATTTTTTTATGAAGCGGGAAGTCCAGCAATTCCCGGTAGATTTTCTTTTCGTTCATTATCAGTCTGTTGCATGAGCGTCAGGGATTTTTTTCGTAGACTTTTTGCGCCGGATCGGCTTTCCTGCGGCAAAACAGGCAAAGCCGAGCAGAA
>MPMP01000162.1 GCA_002238565.1 Albidovulum sp. bin36 | reverse complement strand
CTCTCCCGTTCGGTCGCGCCAGTTCTCGCGTTCGCAGAGCTCCCGGCTCAGCGACCAGCGCGTCCGGTCTTCCGTGCCGACCGCCCGGCGAAACCAGGAAATCGTCTCGGAACTGAATTTTCGAAGGTCAATTTGCATGGCCACGATATAGGTGATTCGTTTGAACTAATCAAGAGTGGGATGTTGAAAGGCTGCGCGCCAACGGAACTCCATTTGGGTTCGGCAATTTCGCGGAAAATTCTGCATCGCGTTCCTATTGGATGCGAGGCTTTTCCGGCAGTGCCGGGGCTGCGCAAAGCGACGTAAATCCGGCGCGCGCGTCGGCGCTTCGAAAGCCTTATGTCCACGGCTTCAGGGACTCCGAAGCGCGAGCTTATCATTTCTCGCGATCAAGCCGCCGGCATCAATGCCCGGCAGCCGCGCCCTGCTCATCATCCAAATTAGGACTAAACATGCGCGATTCGCGGCGCTAGATTGTCGGCATGACCGATTCGCCCTCCATCCCGCGCATCCTTGATTCCGACCACGGCCGCGCCGTTCTGGCGACGCTTCCGCCGCCCGAGACCTTTTCGGGGCGGACCGCCCTGGCGCGGGAGGTCTGCCGCGCCTTCGGCTTTTCGGACGCCGCCGGGGCCTGGCGCCTGTCGAGCTGCCTGGCCGCCCTGCGCGACATGGAGGCGGCGGGGCGGCTTCGCCTTCCGCCGCCGGGGCCGGGCTCGGGCGTGTCCCGCCGTCCCTGCGTCCTCGCCCGTCCTGTGCCCGCGGCGGTTTCGGTGCCGCCGCGCGTCGACGGGGTTCGCGGCCTGCGCCTGCAGCTTGTCGAGACGCCGGAGGAGGCGCGCATTCTCGCGACCCTGCTCAGCTGCGAGCATCCGCAGGGGGCCGCGCAGCACGCCGGCCGGCAGGTTCGGTACCTGATCGGATCGGACCACGGCTGGCTGGGCGGGTTCGTCTTCGCCAGCCCCTCCTCCGCCCTGGGTCCCCGCGACCGCTGGATCGGCTGGAGCGACGCGGAGCGGGCGGCGGGGCTGGGCCGGGTCGTCGGCATGTCGCGGTTTCTGATCCGCGAGGATGTGCGGTGCCGGAATCTCGCCTCCAAGGCGCTGGGGCTGTGCCTTCGCCGCGTGGGCGCGGACTTCGCCGGGCGCTACGGCCTAGCGCCGGTTCTGGCGGAATCCTTCGCCGGGCCCGAGTACGACGGCACCAGCCTGCGCGCGGCGGGCTGGACCTACGTCGGCGAAAGCTCCGGCCGGGGGCGCCGCGCGGAAGCGGGGCGGCGGGTGCCGCCGAAGTCGATCTGGATGCGGCCGCTAGCGGCCGGCTGGCGAGAGGAGCTGGGCGTCGCGGGGCGCGGGAGTCCGCCGCCCGCACCGCCATCGAGAGTCCTCGGCCCCGGCGAGGGCCTAGACATGGCGAGCTGGGCGGAGAATGAATTCGGCGGCGGCCCCTTCGGCCGCGCTCTGACCAAGCGGCTGGTCAAGAGCGTCCGGATCCAGTCCTCGGCGCCGTCGAAGACGTTTTTCACCGCCGCGCACGGGGACGGCGCGGCGGTCTCGGGGTACTACAGGATGATGGAGAGGCCCGACGATTCCGCGTTCACGCCGGAGGCGATTCTCTCGGCGCACCGCGAGAGGACTCGGCGCCGGCTGCGCGGCGCGAAGACTGCTCTGCTGATCGAGGACGGTTCGGACCTGAACTTCGCGACCCGCCGCGGATGCAAGGGGCCGGGCGTGATCTCGCGCAACAAGAGCTCCTCGGGGACGCTGGGGATTCATATGCACAGCACGTTCGCGGTGAACGGGGAGGGAATCCCGCTCGGCGTTCCGCGGATCGAATTCGACTGTCCCGACGGCGTGGCGGACGCGGGAAAGCCGCCGGACGAGCGCAAGTCCGCGCGCTGGCTGCGGGGGTGGCGCGACAGCTCGCGGCTCGCCGCGTCGCTTCCCGGCGCGCGCGTGGTCTCCGTGATGGACCGCGAGGGGGACGTCGCGGCCCTGTTCGCGGAAAGGCAGGCCGGCGGTGGGGCCGACCTGCTGGTGCGGGCAAAGCATGATCGGGTGCTCCCCGAAGGCGGGAAGCTGTTCGAACGGCTGCGCGGCTCGCCCGCGCTCGCCGACCACGAGGTCCGCGTGGACCGGGCCTCGGCCCGGAGGGAGGCGCGCGGGCAGAAGGGCTTTGCCGGACGCGAAGCGCGGCTCGCCCAAGCGCAGCTGCGCTGGCGGGAGATCGAGATTCCGGTTCCCCGGAAGGAGCGCCTGCACCTCGGAAGCACTCCGATTCGGCTGAACGCGGTTCACGTGTTCGAAGCGAATCCGCCCGAGCGGAGCGTGCCCGTGGACTGGCTGCTGCTAACGACCTTGCCGGTCGCCGACCGCCACGAAGCCGCAAGCGTCCTCGATCTCTACTCTCTGCGCTGGCGCATCGAGGATTGGCACAGAATCCTGAAGTTCGGCTGCGACGTGGAGAAAATCGCCCTCTCCACCGCCGTGCGCGTCAAGCGGGCGGTGGCGATCAACGCGGTGATAGCCTGGAGGCTCGCCGCCCTGACCCTGATGGGGAGCGACACCCCGGAGCTGTCCGCGCTGGCCATGTTCGACGAGGCCGAGATCGCGATGCTGCTCGACTAGGCGAGGATGCAGGGCTTCCCGGTCCCGGCCCGCTCCGGTTCGGGCGAAACGCCGGAACTGGCGGAAATCTCGCTCGGCTCGGCGCTCCTGCTCGTGTCGCGCCTGGGCGGCTACCTCAACAGGAAGCACGACGGACCGCCGGGCCATCAGGTTGTTTGGGAAGGGTACGCGCGCATGGTGATCGGCGCGCAAACCAAGGAGCGAGTGCTGGAAACCGGCCCGAACAGCGCTATCCATAAGCTAAATGCCCATTAGAATAATGACTAATTGGCAGGGCGCGACAGCACCAGCCGGCGGCCGATTTCACGGCGCAAGCCGTTGTCCCGATCCATGGTGCCATGCGTAGCGGAACCGGAAGGAAAAGCGAAGAGCGTTTTCGCGAATCCGGCGTAGGACGCCATTGAAACGGCAAGATATTTGAGATATTGTGGAATTCGGAGAAGACGCAATGAACCGAATGAAAGCCGCTGGAGCGCGTCTCCCGGGGGATTCGGAGAGGATCGGCATTTGACGGTCGGCATCCATCCGTTCCAGGTCGCGGAGCCGGACCTCCGCGAGGCCGCGGCTCGCACCCTGGACGCGGTTCCCGGCGCGGAGGCCGTCGTGCTCTTCGGGTCGCGCGCCCGCGGCGATGCCGGCCCTGGGAGCGACTGGGATGTCGCCATCGTGGTGAGCGGCGCTCCCGGTCGCTGCGAGCCGTCCGACCGGACCCCGATCGAGGCGCTGCACCCGAGCGTCAACGCCCTCTTCCTGGGCACGGACCTGCTGCGGGAAAAGCGGAACAGCCCGGGGCATGTCGCCCGCGAGATCTTGCGGGACGGGCGACCGCTTGCCGGACGCATGCCCCGCGTAGGCGGAATCAGGAGAAATCCCCCAATGGAACCTCGTGAATTCGAGGCCAAATTCTCGGTCGCCGTGGTCGCCCTTGCCGTGGCCGGAGCCGAGTTCGCAAGAGTGCTTGCCGCGCCATGCGGCTCGGTCCTGCTGGGGAGCGCGCAAAGTTTCGTTCGCCATTCCGCCGATGCCGCCGAGTATCTCGCCAAGCTGATGATGTTTCGGCGCGGAGTCGCGCCGCCGCGCTGGCACGACCTGAACGAACTCGCGGACTTTCTCGAGAGCGCCGACCCGGACGGGAGCTGGAAGGAGACAGCCGCCGCGATCCGCGCCATGAACGGCGCTACGCGTAGGCACCACATGGCGGATTATACCGGAGTCGATGCCGACGACCTCTCCCATGCGATCGCGCGACTGCAGCGCGTCTGCCAGGCCCTCGTCGACGAAGGCTCGGATGCCGGGAAGGATCCTCGGCTCCGGGTCGCAGTCGTTGACCAATTCGCTTCCCTCCGGCAGCGGAGCGCCATCGTCGCCCGCGAACTGGCCGTCGCGGAGCCGCCGCCGCTGGAAAGCGAAGCGGTCCTGACCAAGCGTCTCGCCGCCCGATACGGAAGCGAGAGCCTTGCGCGCGAGATAGCCATCGAAGAATGGAAGGCGGGGATGGCCGTGCGGGAATCCCTTCCCGGCCTGCGAGACCTTTTCGACCGGCTTGTCCTGGCCGAGCCCCCGAGGCGGCCCGCGCCGCGCGCATCGCGCTCTTCCTCCCCCGATATCTCGCCCTGATTCAGCCCAATTGCCGCAGTCTGCTTCACTCCCGCCGTCCGGTGCGCCACCGCGAGTTGGCGGCAGTATTCTCGAATGCGACGGCAGACCTGCGCAAAAGTCAAGTTTTTGCGGATTCGAGGAAGATTTATTCTGCGGATTCCGGCACGGGTGCGAGCATCACTGCGGCTATCGGTGCTGACCGAAGTGTCCCGGATTAGAGCTTGCGGATGTTTTCCGGCCAATCGCCGGCTGCGGGAGCAGCTATCCTTCGAGCCGGCACTGCGGCTCAACGGCTTCTGCTTCCAGCCCGCCTAGAAGCGCTTCAGGGGCTTTGGAATGGCGTCGATCGCGTCCTGCGCTCTGGCCGCGTAGTAGCGATTGGCCGGGGGCATGTATTGAAACCGGCCCTCGAAGCGAACGATGGAGATTGCCGCGTTGCTTAGGCGGGCGAGGTTGCGCGGCGTGTGGCGCACATGCGCCCGGCAGCGGTCCTTCGTCGCATATCCAGTCGCGAACGTAGTGAAGGCGGTTCTCAATGTGCCAGTGCTCGCGGACGATGCGGAGCAGCATGCTGGAATCGGCCCTGTCCCTGTCGAGCGAGGTCAGTCGGTAGGTGGTGTCTTCGGATAATTCCCCGTTTTTTGACGCATTCGATCGTTCGGCGGATCCGGATGGCCTGTTTTCGTCCGTAGAGATCGCGGCAGCCGTCCCATTCGGCGGCCGTCAGGTCGTCCGCGTCGCAGCGGCGCCGTTCGATGCGGCCGTGCTCCTTGTCGAGCGGCTCGCAACTGTCGTGCGGCTCGCTTGTCCGGTCGATGTCCTTCAGATCCTCCAGAATGATTTCCTCGTTGCCCTTGATGGCGGTGACGAGGTAGTCTCGGCGCGGCAATCCTCGACCAGGCTTCGGGCGGTTTCCTGCTGGGCGTGCATGGCGTCGAGGGCCTCGGCGCGTCTCTGCGGTCCGATTTCCTCCGCCAAGTTTCGAACGGCTGGTATTTCGTTCGTCTATTCAGGGATTTGCGTTTGCCCGAGCACGAGGCCGCTGCCGTTCTCGATCGCCGCAACCATCATGCGTCGCTCGGTCTAGATCTGCTTCGACGCGCAGCGCACGTCCTTGCCGTCGAGGGCGACCGGTCGGCATCCGTCGAGGGCGCAGTGGGCCGCCCAGTCGCGCAGCGCCCGGTCCAGAGCATCCGGGGGCAGGTTCGAGAAGATGTAGCAAAAGCTCGCTTCCGCGGGTGTCGCGTAGCATTGGCGGCTGGGATCCAGAACGCGCCCGCGGCCGCCTTCTGCTCCTCGCTGAAACGCTCTCCGAATTCGGTGAATGCGGTCACGCCGCGATAGCCCGCCAGCCGGGCCGCCAGCGCGATGGTGAGATAGCAGCGCAGTTCGAAGCGTCGGCCGCACGGCTTGCGGAAATCCTCGACGGTCTCGAGAAAGGAGCAAAGGCTCCACAGGTCGTCGGCCGGCGGCGGCTCGGCGGCCCTTTCGATCTGCCACTCCGGCGGCGCATCCTCGCCGCGCATCTTGGCGGCCGCGCCCTTGCACAGTTCGCGCACGAATACCTCCTTTGGCTGCCTCGTGTGGGTGAACCGCGCGGGCCCGCCGGACCGGCGGGAGTAGCCGCGCGTCGGACCCAGCGCATGCCAGTTCGAAGCGCGGTAGCAAGTTCCCGAAAATCGTGACGGGTCCACGAAGCTCTCGGCGACGAGCGCGGGGTAGCCGTGCAGCGCCAGCATGTCGTCGGACAGGCGCCGCAGGCTCAGCCCAAGCACCCGCGAAGCCATGTTGGGAACCCGGCCCTCGCCGAGAATGACAAAGCGAGTGTTGTTCGCGACGAGATGAAGCCGCGAGAGCCGCTGATCGCGCGTCCAGCCGATCCAGGCGTCGCGCGCGCCGACCTTGAATGCCCCCGCCTGCCAGCCGATCAGAGCAACCCAGGCCTCCCCGCTTAACGCCACGTGG
>MPMP01000022.1 GCA_002238565.1 Albidovulum sp. bin36 | reverse complement strand
TCTTCCAGTCGGAAGCCGACATTGTGCCCGAGCCGGAGAACGGAATCTTGCGGGTCCGCATCATCGGCACCGCCAGCAACTCCGGCGACGCGGCGATCGCCGGGCTCCTGGAGGAGCTGACCCGAACACGCACCGTCTTCCCCGGAACCGGCCTGCGCATGGTCTATGAATTGCCGGACAAAGCGGCGAAACCGAATAATGGGGGCCGGGAAAGCTAGCCGCCGTAAATTCCGAGGTCAGGACGTCTGAAGTTGGGTCAACATGAAGTTACAAGCCAGCACTTTACTCTCAAAGTGCATCAAAACCTTCATGATTTTCTGCGTTTACTTACCCCGGAGCATGAAACTTGCGTGTGGCTGACGGTTGCCGGGACCGGAGTATCCTGAGGCCCATGGATCGGGTACCGGCGGCTAGGGGAAAGTGTGCTCAAAGCCCGAAAAGAGTTTCAGAGAAAAAGAAGACGATGCTATTCACATTCTTTCAATTGCAACGGGCGCGCGCGGAAAAATCAGTGGCAAGGAGGCGTTTGGCATTCCCGTAGACATAGACTAGATCCGATGTGCGCCTGCTCCCGACATCACACGTTTGCGAGCAGTCTTGAAAATGGGATCGAGAGTTTGCGGCAATCCAACAAAGAAAAATTTTTTGCTGCCTGACCGCGAAGGCAATTCAGGGAATGGGACCAACTTATGATTAATATAGCTTCAGGTCACACTTCTAGTTCCTTGGCTTCGGCGTTCAATGCGGCAATGGATACTAGTCAACCTGTATGGCCTACCCATGAAGAGCCCGGATACGCGTTGACACGAACATCGTCCAGCTACAGCGAGATTTCAAACCAAGTGATGAACGCCGAAGTGCAATACCCGCATTCGGACTTTTTTCGCGACTTGGCAGCTATCTATGAGTCATTGGGCAAACGCCAGATACGTCTTGGCATGGAAATCGATTCCGCAATCCTTGACAATCTCGATAGCTTGTACGAGTCTTGAACGAACGAATGACCTTCGGCGAGGAGCGACTGAAAGCTCAGATTTCCGTATTATCCGACAGCCGCACCGAGGCGGAAAGAACTCGTTCGCAACCTCAAGGCTCTGATTCATGGAGCTTAAACCGGCTATTACATTTCCGCAGCGCGTGAGCCAAACGCTAACGCTATATTGCAAGGTGACGGTCGGCAAGGCTTCCAGCTGTACTCGTTCCACTCCGGAAAAAGTCGGTCGGTTAGAGGCATCGTACTTTCCAACTCCTGTGACATTTCTAACGAAAATGATCGGGCTATTGCACCCAAAATTGTGTTCGCCCCGATAGTGAAGCTTTCGGCACCCGACATCTCTTCGGTGCTCAGTGAAACGGCAAGGCATCCAGGAGGAAGCAGCGGCCGGCCCGACAACCGGTGAGGTTACGGCATCATTCAGCCGAAAGAGGCGTTGCGTGCTCTAATATCGTGAGGGAAGAAATGGAAGCAACCGAGAACCGTATAACCTCGAAGCTCAGCGAGGAATTTTCCGCCCGACTCGATTCATCCCCGGCGCACGAGAAACTTTACGCAGTCGTTTTGCTTGAGCTGAGGCGCGAACGCAGCCGTTCGCATCGTCAATCGTCTTGTCAGCGAGATGAAGCGGTCGGCGCATTGCGCGAGAACTGCAAGCGCGTATTGGTAGACTTGGATGAAATTTTGGCAACTTGCGGCGGAAGACGGATCGACGAAATCGTTAGTGCGCTTGGAACGGTTTCTATTGAAGCAACGCCTGCTGGAATCAGGAAGATAGCACTCCTGCAGGATGTAAAGACCGTATTTGAAGATCAGAAACTGTCGTTAATCGCATAAGCGCCGCCGCGCGACGGCATCCGTTTGAATCAAAGCACTAGTTCCAGAAATGAGAAAAATCACCGCCAAACAAGTTCGGTGAAAAAAGCAATCGCTATCGACAAATTTTGAATAGCATCCGCATTGGCACGATGTAAATCTTGATCGACGCTCTAAAAATCGTTGCGATTTTGTCTCTTTGGATGCCGGAATCGGCATTTGGCCCTCAATGAGCTCGCAATTGCTCACCGAGGATAGTTGCCACTTTTTAATAGCAACTGGAAACGCTTCAATGCCCTACAATATCGTCTTCGACGTTTGTTGGAATTCGGCCAAAGGAGGTCCTTCACGGTCAGGAAAACAAATCTAGAGTCTGAATGATATTGGTTCCTTTCCTCTTTCAGAAGGTCATACTTTGGAATGCCGGAATCTGCCCGCCTTCGCAGAGCCATCGATCCAAGCTTGGCAAAATTGCCTACGCCTCAATCCCGAAGCATCCACATCCCATAGAGCAGCCCAAGAGCGCCGAATTCTGGATCGCAACTTCCCGCAAAGCCTACTAGCCGGGAACATGCAGAACATTCCGACTGCACTGTTCGCCTCCCGTGAAACAGGGCCACTTCGCGGCGCCGCCCAGTCGCCTCCTGCAAAAATAACTCGAAAGCCCGCCCTCCCTTTACGGCAAGAATACTGGATTTATCGCAGCCCGAGAGAAAAATTAGAAACTACCACCCTATAATTTTTCAATAGGATTTTCAGAAAGTCGGAAGCAGGTTGAGCTCCGCGCACTTCGAATTCACCGGATGCCGCAGCTTCGCTTGAAATTCGCGGAACGAGCAATTCGGAACAAGGTCTTAATGCTTTCCTCTATAGAATTTTTTAAGAATTTATTCTTGCCTTATAGGAACATTTAGTGTATATAGAGTCGAACGCCGAATCGAAGTGAGCGAACAGCCGATGCCCGAAATCAAGACGCAAATCCAAAAAGGGCAGGCCTTTAGGAATTCCTGGAATGGTGCCGCTTGGGAGAGCATCGCTCCCTCCTCGGCCGGCAAAGGTCGTATACGGCAGGAAAGCATTCGGAACCCGCCAAGCCAACCTTCACAATTTCTTTGAAGAAATTCATTTTTCCAGAGCGGAATAGGAATGGAATTATTGCATCAAGCCTTCGGCGCAGGCTCGGCTTTTCGATCAATGCGGCGCGACAAAAAAAGCGCCAGTCAATCCCGGCTCCAATAGATACGTCGCGATTTTCAACGAGAACTAAACCATTTCCGTTGACCTATCGAGGCAATGGATATTCAGGGTGGAGGAGATGACATTATCAACCTCTTGGCCATCCGCGGGAACGATTTTAACGGGTTTAGCAATGCGGACTGTAACCCGCTGGATCAATTCTTGAGAGTGCAGGCGCGAACGCGGGATTCTGGCCTGCCGGGCATCACGAACCAGTATTGCTCGGACAGGTGTCGTAGTACCTCGTGATGCCGACATTGGCGTTGGCCTCGCAGATGCGAACTTGGATTTGACCGCCCGGGACAGCGGAAGCAGCTCATGATCATCTACACCGACAGCGACCTCTTCGAGTCTCCTGCAAAGGTGTTGGTCAACACTGTGAACACACGCGGCGTGATGGGCAAGGGAATTGCGCTCCGGTTCAAACAAATTTACCCCGAGATGTTCAAGCAGTACCGGAACCAATGTGAACGCCGGAACCTAACCATCGGGAAGCTTTTACTCTACAAAACACCGCATAAATGGATTCTCAACTTTCCGACCAAGGAGCACTGGCGAGATCCGTCTCGACCCGAATACATTGAGGCGGGGTTGAAGAAATTCCGTGAATCCGTCAGCAGAATCGGCGCCGCATCCTATGCATTCCCGATGCTTGGTTGCGGAAATGGGGGACTCGATTTCGAGGAGCAGGTCAGACCGCTGATTGAGCACTATCTCGGCAACTTGCCGGTCTCCACCCGGATCCATGTCGGCTGGAACCACATCGGTCCGCCCGAACGCCTTGATGCCGACTGAGTCAAATCTTGGCTTAGGTCTGAACCGTCGGCACTCCCATTCGATGAAGCCTGGGAAGATCTCGTGAAAGCCCTAGCAAGCCAGCAGGAATTCGCAACTAGGGAACGCCGGACTAGCTTTTCAGTCCGCGTTGAACAGAGTCCTCCCGCAATCGTAATTTTGGTTCCCGGTCGCACGGTTAAAAGGATCGTTGAAGAGGAACTAATCGATTTCTGGCGGCAGCTCAGGACTCACGGATATATACAAGGGCATATAGCTCCTGATCACCGACATCTTTCTTACCTGATGCCTATATTTGAACAGCTCGATTATGTCCGGTCGATTGCGGAATCAGATTCAGTAAATCGATTGCGAACAAACCCGCGGGCGACGCTTCAGGTGATTCCGCCTCCCTTAATGAGCGAACAATCGGCATCGGACCGTGTTGGGAGCACCGCAGTTGCCGCTCAAGCATGATTCCGATGCGATCCAGGCGCATATTCTCAAGCTCAGGGCGGCAAACTGGCTTCAGGCAAATAAGCAGGTGGTGGCCGAACTTTCTTGTCCGTTCAGATCATGTGGAGAATGCCGCAGACATTCTAAATCGCGATGAACTGCTTTCCCGGGCGGCAGCTGAAGCATGCGGACTCATAAAAAAGGACAGCGGGAGCCAAATACGCCTTGCACAGCTAGCTCCGATGCACCGGGGGATGGTGCGTCTTAATTCCGTTCTCGAACGCCTGCTCAATTTAGCGACGAAGGATTTCGTCCCGTCGATAAGATTAAGTGCCAAGAACACACGCAGGCACCACCGTATCTGCTTTTCAGTTCCTCCTTGCTGAGTGAACAAGACGCAAGATTTTCCCGCGGATTGCAGTCCTCGGTAAAGAACTGATCGGTCCACTTTATCACCTCGAGAAAAACTCTCGCATAGAGGCGATTGGGATTGTGGTTCTCCGGTGTCGCAGGATTCTGTTTACCGACTTAGAGTATGAAGCCGTCCAGTGCCTCGATCCTGTTCAGCATCCGGTTTGTGAAATTACGCAGTTCACGATTACGCTCCATGTTGGTCCAAGTGTATAATGTTTAATCTAGCTCCTTTCTTCTCCCACTGGGCAGGGTGTTGCCCTGATCGCTCAATCTCAGTGGCAAGGAGTTCTATCTTACGCTGGTAAAGCCAAGTCCCGAAGCCCCGTACTTTGTCGATCGGCAGGACGAAGCCCGCGGGGCCGAATACGGGGCTTTCCCGATATTACGGGTCGTTCCGGGCGATGTAGGGACCGATATGTCCGAACTCGTCGAAATTCGTCATCTGCATCCCTCAGCACACACGAAAGCCCGCACCTGGGTGCGGGCCTCGGAAAGAGAGCAGTACAAAACTGCGTTCTCAAAACGGAGTATAGTTCCCAACCTCGGCCAAAGTCAAGAGCCCTTTGATCGGATGAAAAGAGCTAAGGATACGGTTGTTCAGCTTGCTTCATAGAAACGCTTTCATGCGGTCTACACGAAACTTGAGCCTCACCCTGATCAGGTTTTAGAATGGAATGTCCCTGCCCTTCTTCAAATCATCGGACATTGACCTCATGAACGGCGAGGAATTTTCCGCTAGCCGCCCGCTCAAGTCCGCGAGCGTGCTAATACCGATCGTCGAAAGGGATGACTCGGCCAATGTGATTTTTACCAGGCGAACGGCGGCTGCAAGGCATCATGCCGGGCAGATTTCATTTCCCGGCGGGCGCAAGGAGGACCAGGACCGCGGACCGGCGGCGACCGCGCTGCGCGAAGCGCAAGAAGAATTCGGGCTTGATCCGCGAAATGTCGACATCCTGGGACACGGCCACGTTCACGAAACGTCAACCGGTTTCTTGATCACGCCGGTCGTAGGATGCGTTGCGTCCGATTGCGTGCCGGTGCTGAAAATTGAAGAAGTTGCTGAAGTTTTCGAGTTTCCCCTGAACCATCTGGCCGACTTGAGCAGCTACCGGATAGAATCTCGCGAATGGCGAAGCGCCAGGCGTTACTTCTACGTCATCGACTACGGAAGCTACCGGATATGGGGCGCGACGGCACGGATTCTGTTTGGACTGGCTGAACGTCTGAAATCCTGATTCGCCTGCGCGGTTCTTGGTAAAAGGGAACCGAAGCGGGCGGCTTCGTGGAGCTCTTGGCCAAGCGCGGCTATAAGGCACTTTTCGTCGGCGGCTGCCTTCGAGACGATTTGCTGGGCGGGGATATCGGTGATATCGATATTTCGACCAGCGCGGAGCCATCCCGGGTTCTTGAACTTGCGGAAGCGAATGGGTTCAGAACCGCTGTGCCCGGTATCGAATACGGCACGGTCGTCGTGGTTTCCGAAAGCGGCCGGTTCGAAGTTTCGAGCTTCAGGCGAGATGTTTCAACCGATGGACGGCGCGCCTCGGTAGCTTATCACGAAGATTTGGAAGAAGATGCGCGACGGCGCGACTTTACGCTGAATGCGATTTACGCCAACCATTGCGGGCGCGTGCTCGATCCGATTGGCGGCTAAGAAGTAAAGATTAACCGGCACCTGCTAGACATCGGCGCGTCGGTTCCCGAAGGCCGCCACGCGCTGGCTTAAATCGCTCCAGAGCGCTCGAAATCCCGCCCAGCGTGACGCTGCTGCACCTGCCACCCTACAGCCGGGCGCTGAACCCGGTTGAGACCGTATTCCAGTTCCTGAAATCGCGCCACTATGCCAACTAGGCCGTCGAAACCACCAATGCCGTCAACACAAGGAGAAGGTCGGCGCGGTTTGGTCGGATTTCATCAAGTACCCCGGATCGGGTCCGCACGCTAGGCACTCGAAGCTGGGGGAATTGGCATGAGAATCATCAGGGGAACTTTCAATAACTCCATATCTTTTCTAGTGCCAAGAAATTTTCCGTTATTGGTATTTGTGAAGACCGAGGGGCAGTGACATTACCGGTGGGATGAAACGGCAAGGCTAGGCTAGGCTAATACTTCAACGCGAAAGACAGCCTGTCAATCAGGCAGCAACTTCTACCTCAGTGACCGAGCATTGAGGAGCTGGAACTGGTTCTCCGTGATCGCGAAAACTCTCAATGTGTAGAACGATTGCCGTTTCAATCTCCTGGATAGTTTCCTTGCGGGTTGCCCCGGTTGCCACGCAGCCTGGCAGATCAGGTACATAAGCAGCGTAATTTCCGGCCGCTTTCTCGATAACAATTTTGTATTTCATTGTCCTTCTCTATTCTTCAATCCCGCCTGCTTCATTATGCTGGCCCATGTCCCCGCGGAAGTTCGTAGCTTGGCTTGCCTGCTATCGTCACGGTCCCTGGCTTGTCGGGATGCCGATACTGGCGATGGTTACCTCTAACCCGTACTAGCGACCATCCCTTCTGTTCGAGAATCTCGATGGCATCACGCACTTTAGGCACTTGGCTTGGATCTCAACACCACAATCGGCAAATTCCTGTCCGAAGCATCCATTTCTACCCCGATCTCTTTCGAAAAACTGATTAATTACCACGCCATGCTAAGTGTTGGCAGGGCCAAAATAAATGTACGCAGCAAGGAAAACTCAATAATCAACCAATCTCGGTAGCAAGTGGAGAGTACGATGTATTGAAACAAACACCAACCGATACAGAGGTGACATCCCGATTCCACCGCCCGGCAGCGGGGCATGCAACCAACACGAAGAAACGAAGAGCACGTGGGTGCGGCTCAAATGTCTTGTTCAAGCCGCCGTCCGCGCCCGCGACCAGTGGCTGTCGCTCTTCTTGAGGCAATCGACGACGACATGCTTGCAGCCTCCCTCGATGATGCCGGAGCCGACAGGAATGCCTCGGCGGCGATACTCGTCGTAGCGCATTCGGTGCAGGTTGGACCGGCAATAGCCGATGAACTCCGCCACCTTGTCGTGCCGGCTCGCTTCGGGCGCGAGCTCGCCAATCACCTGCGACGCCTTGCCGTCCATGACTAGCTTTTTAAGCCTCTTGTACGCCGCCTTGCGCCGCGCCTCGTCCGAAAGCATCTCTATGAGCGTGTCGCTCAGCTTCTCCAGCACATGGAACTGGTCGAGAATGAAGGTTTGGTCCATGCCCGCGAACACGGCGGACGCGGAGTTCTCGATCCATTTCGACCCGTCGCTAATAATGACGACTTCCCTGCCGTGGAAGATGCCTCGGTGCATCCCCTCGCGGCGCAGGCGGACCGCGTAGTCCGACAGGCTTCCGCCGCCGCCGACATCGGCACTGTCGGTTGCCGCTGCAGTCGGGAATCTCATACAGATTGTCGCGCCACACCGTGCGGCGCGCGTTCCGGACAACCGTTCACGGCAGCGTTCAAGGGTCGGCGGCAGTCGGACAACACGGATCGTCACCGCTCGACCGAACGCTTGCGATAATACGACCTATGATCTTTCGCATCTCAACCCATTAAAACTCGGAATCCGATTCAACGGCAACGCCTACACGGCACTCGTCATGGTTTCCTTTCATTGCTTCACGGAGGAATTCGATGCCGCAAGGCATGACGAACAGGCAGCCTACGAACACGAAAACGAAACAAGAGCATTCGATGAAATCCGATACCGACTTTCTCTTTCGCTTCCTAACCTGTTCCGGAAACTCGGCGACCAGTCCGTCTACCACGCGCACAAGGGAAGCTTATTCATCATCAAGAATGAATGGCTCCCAGATAGAGCAGACGGTATTCCCTATGCGGTTTTCTTCAGAACGCACAGGGCAGCGGACAGGAACGATGCCGACGTCATCGTAAGGGTAGTGTCGGCCTATCCAAAGCCCGGAATGAAGAACTTCGCGCGCCCGGTGAATTTCCCGCGGGTTATCGATTCAGCAGCCCGAAGAATACGTCTTCAATTGGGACCGTATTGCCGGGTGAAAAGGCTCTGAAAATGGAAACAGGCTCCGAAGAGCCTGAATCGCACGAGTCCGTCTTGCATCCCACCGGGAACCGCCGAAGCGGTACGGCCGCCGTATTGCTCGGAAAACCGAGCTCACTCGTTCATAGGCGGCATAGACAATCTATGGCAGATTGAGACAGAGCGCAATAATTTTTCGTTTTGTTTCAAATTTCCTGATTACTATCCTGCGCAAGCCGAATTTTGGCCGCGCCGCTCGCGGATTCGCCGCCTGAAATCCTGGAAAGCCTAATACGGAAAGCTTTTTCGTGACCGGATCCGCCGAAACGGCACCCGGGAGCGGCTTCTCGTCCTCGAGCTCCATCATCGCCTGCATGATCTTTTGCTTCATGCGCCAGGGCCGCGTTGCAGGACACGCCGATCTTGCGCATGAGGTCCATCGCCGAGATGCCCTTCTTGCCTTGCGCAATCAGGAAAATGGTCTGGAACCAGGTCGCGAGAGGAAGCTTCGTGTGCTCGAACAGCGTTCCGGCGGCGACGGATGTCTGTCGCCCGCACTCGGCGCACTACCGCAGGTCCCTGTGATCGAGCCGGCAGTGCTGCGCAGCCGCAGGAGGGTCATTTGAATCCCGAGGGCCAGCGCAGCCTTGCCAGCGCTTCGGCGCATTTCTTCTCCATGCCGAAGTCCACTAGGAACACTGTGACGCTCATTCCTTTCTGGAATTGAACTAGGTTTCTCTTCGCCATGGATTCTCCCGGAGTGCTTGTTCCGCACTCCTGCCTATACTTTTAATGTTTCATAATTGCAACTGATGTTCGCGAAAATTTTACTTAAGCAGGGTGGTAATCAGGTAATTCTTTGCGTTGCGCGACATTGCAGGCATGTCCGCCTTTGGCTTTGCCTAACAACCCCTAAATTAAGTATCACGACAAAAAGTATAAATCTTGCGGTTCGAAAAAATTCGAACTTTCATTGTGTTAAGTCTTTTGCTCGGATTCTGAAATCGGTGCGCGTTAAACCACGATTGGTCGCGTTTCGATCGAAAATCTCAATGACCGAGATAGTCAAAGGAACCGGAGAACGGCTTGGTATTTGCGACTTCGCTTGGAATCCATGGATTGGCTCTAAAGATTTCATTCAGAAATCAGGCGATCGATGCTAATTGCCAATAGATCGCGAACCGATCGAATTCTCTACAAGTCCAATGTCAGCGCAAATCGCTTTCATGCAACTTGTTATCAACGCGCGAGTTTCTCCGGTGTTGAACCCGTCATCAGTTTGGGAATCGCGGGCTCGGTTTCGCGGGACGTGGACAGCGATTCGTAATCCTCTAAATACTGACCGGGAGCATGATCGCTTGCCGGAATGACGCGGATTCAATTATAGAAAAGGAGAAGGGCTTTAATTGCTTGCGCCCGAGTTGTTTGCCAGGGAATAATCCCCGAGGTATTTTTGAACTCAAATGCGAGCCGCGGCTTCTGCGATTATTTCCCGAGAATCTTACGGCCGCAAAGAGCGCAGGCATTTAGGAAAGGAAGAGAGCTATTACCGAATATCAATACTACGAATTCCAGTCTATCGACCGCAGGCTTTCTCAAGATGAGATTGATGAACTGAAGAATTTGTATAAGCGGGCTGAAATTTCGGAGAGTAAATTCTCGGTGGAATATACCTACGGCGATTTTGGAGGAAATCCAAGAAAGCTAATGGAGAAATATTTCGATATCGGCTTGTACTATGCCAGTTGGGGAACATCTCAGCTTTTGTTGCGATTTCCCAAGCAGGCGATTCAACTACGCGAAATCGATCCGTTCTTGAAGGAATTCGACTGGGTGACGATTTGGGAGCATGGCGACAATATTATTGTCGATATCGATCCTTATAGAGAACACTTCAATTCATTTCGCTACTGGGACGAGGATGGGGGTCAACTGGATGCCATGGTTCCATTGCGAACCGCTGCGATAGCTGGTGACCTCCGAGTATTTTACTTGGTTTGGTTGAAAGGGGTCGAGTTCATGTCGCTAACAGATGAACATGTCGAACCTATTCCGGGTCTCGGTCCTTTTGGAGGGGCATTGGAAGAATGCGCTCAGTTTTTCGAAATCGACGAATATTTGGTCCACGCCGCCGCGCTACTGCAGCCTTACGAAGATTTTCCGTCCGACGAATTTATATCGAGCAAGATTGCGGAAATTCCGGAAGCCCGGAAGAATATCTTGTTAGCCCGGTTGATCAAGGGCGAAAAAGGGGTCGCTGCCGAACTAAGGAAAGCCATCGCGCCAAAGAAAATCAACCAATCACTGCGCAGGCGAACGGCTGGAGAACTGCGCGCCATCGCAAGTGGGGAGTAATCCAATTTGGTTGAAAAGGCGATGGGGGAAGGACTGTTATAGGAGACCGTCTCTCTTGAGAATTGCTCCTCGCGAAACTTCCGACAATGATAGGCGGCATTGGCGCGGACGGAATCGACCGGAGAACACGGTCGGCGCCGCGCTCGGCATCGAGCGGGAGAAATCGGCATGGCAAGGAAAAGCGAATAGGCGGGCCGCCGCCTCCCCTAAGCCGTAGAGTATCTGGCGGATCTTTCCGAAAAGGAGGCGGCGGCGCACTCGCCGGTGGTTCTGCTGAAACGGGACAACGGCGGCTACGCGCGGTACCGGCGCGAAGGCGGCGAAGTGCGCTGTCGTGACGCGGACTCCGTCGGCGGCTAAAGCCGGCCGGGCGATCGAGGCGCCGCTCGAATCGTGGAGGAAAAATTTCGAGTAGCTGCTTCCCAAGCTTGCGGCGGAGCTGCTCGGGCCGTCGCCGGACCTGGGCATCGTCGAGACGACGTTCCGCAACGGGCTGCTCGGCAGCGGCGCGGCGGCCCTCGGGGCGCTTATGGAGGCGGTTGACCGCGAGGTGCCGACCGAGTGGGCCGAACTGGAGCTCGCGTAGCACGGCCGGCTGGAGGAGCGGGAGATCTGGGTCTCGACCGAGCCGCTGCACACGGTCACCTTTCCCCGGGCCGAGTATATCTTCGCCATCAGGCAGACCGTCCGGTAATACAGATGCGCCAAGCCCGGCCGGCGGGAGGTCGTCGGCATCACGAGCCACGCGGCTGCAACCGCCGACGCAGCCAGGCTGCTGTCGCTGAACCGGCTCCATTGGATTATCGAAAACCGAGTGCACCGGGTCCTAGACGAGCCGACCAGGCCTCGTCAAAAGTCGAGGCGAACAGACCTGCAATTGCCAGAGGCGCATTTGCAGCGCCTGTCGAATTTTCGATCCGGTGGAAGCGGAGCGGCTCCGGCGGCGCGTTCGTTCGGAGGATTCGGTGGCGGGAGCCGAATAGAGGCAATAGTCCAAAGGGATTAGGGCGGCGAAGGCCGGCTTCGGGTAAAAAAAGGCGCGTCCGCCGTGTTCCGTTTTGCGGTCGCCGGCCGGGGAGAGGCTAGCGGCGTGAGGCGTTCAGCACCGCATCGAGGGCATCCTGGGTTTTCGCGGCGCAGTGGCAGTTGGCTTGGGGAAGGTATTTGAACTCGCCCCTCAGCCGGATGATGGAAATGGCGGCGTTGCCCGGGCAGGCCAGGTTGCGCGGCAGGTGGCGAACCCGAGCGCGGCAACGAGGACCACTCGAGGGTCAGGAGCGGCCAGGGAGCCAAAAACATGTCCTGCCTGCGGCGCTTCGCCATCCGCCTGATCCGGGCGCACGCCGGTTCCGTCACACCGACGCTTCGCAAGCTGGACCGAAACCCGCGGCTGATGCTCGACTAGATGCGCCTGACCGGCAATCACCGGAAACACGCCTCCGCCGGAGTTCCAATCCCCTCCGGATCCCGGCATTCGGGCCTGCCGCAAAGGCGGCGGGCCGTCCGGACGCGCCCGAAAGTCCGCGGAAAGAGGCCGGAGGCGCCATTCGAGCAGGATCCCCGCCCGGAATTCCGGCAACGGCCCAGGACCGGCACCGGTCCGTCCGGCCCGGTCCGGTCAAATCGCAGCCGGGTCGGCCGCCGGACCAAACCCGGGGCTGAATATCCCCTGCAAGCAATAATTAGCCGTGGAGGCAAGGATGGGAACGCTAGGACTTCGGAGCGATTCATGTTATCTTGCACTCACAAGAATAGCATTTGCGTTTGCTGAACGAAAGCCAATGACATCGCCTTGCAAAAGGAGCGTCAACAAGGACTAGACACCAGACCGGACAAAAGGAGGCAATCGAGATGACAAAATGGGACGTATGTTCTGCCGTGGAGCGGACTCCGGGTAAAGTCAGCGGTGCCTTGGTATTTGCCGGCACGCGGATTCCAGTATCGGCACTATATGAAAACCTCGCTGGCGGTGTAACCATCGAAGAGTTTGTCGAATGGTTCCCCGGCGTCGATGAGCAACAGGTCCGCACAGTGCTCGAACACGAGGCAAAGGCGCTGAAAGCAGCAGCAGTATCTTGAGGGTGTTGTTCGATCAGGGAACGCCCGCTCCGTTGCGAAATTATATTTCAGAGCACTCAGTGGACACGTTGGCGGAAAGGGGCTGGTCGGACAAGGACAACGGCGAATTGCTCGAACCGGCAGAACGGGAGGGGTACGAGGTTCTGGTAACAACCGACCAAAGCCTTCGTTATCAACAGAATCTGGATGACAGGCTATTCGGCATCGTCGTATTGCTTGCGGCGAACTGGCACGACGTTCGCCGTCGAACACGGGAGATCGGCCAGGCGGTTGCGACTGTTCGGTCCGGAGAGGTGATCGAGGTGTCTGTCACGGCCGAGTGATGTGTTCGGTGATGTCGGTCCCAGCGGATAGTTTGTGAGTAGGGCCGCACCAAGACGGATCATCAGGCGAACACCCGGCTTATGGAGTAAGGCGGTTCGTTCTCGTCTAGAGCCGAGCTGCAATGAACGTACGATTTTGCACCTCCGGATCCGCAGTTTCAAAGCGATTCACAGCCCTGGCTTCGGCGCAGCGATGATCTGAAGACCTATCGGGCGGCGGATCGGACCTGTTTCATGATTTCGCCGACCCGAACACGGCTTGCCCCTTTCCGATCGTCCTGTGACATCCGCGGATGCCGGGATTAGTTGAAGCAGCGAACCGCGCGCCGAGATAATCGAACTCTTCAATGGCTGTCAGCAGGTGGCGCGCAGAGATGGAGAACCGGTTCGCCCACGCGTCGCCGTCGGCAATCCGCTCGGCTTCGACTATGGCGAGAAGGCTGATCAGGAACTGCATTATCTTCTGGCGCTATCTCTATCCGGCCCGTCAGGTCGAGGAAGCCCGAAACTCCAAGATGCGAAACAGGGTAATAGGGGCAACTTGCCGGGAAACTGCGAGGATTGGAGCATCGATTTCCCGGGCGGCGGCATCACACTGCTGCGCGGGTCCTGATCAGATCGACCAGCCTCGGCGCATCCGGCGTTCCGGCGAAGCCGAGGCAGCTGGCGAGATAGCCCCCGAACCGGATGCCGAGCTTGGCGCAGGTCTTCATAGCGCCGAGATGCGCGGCCCGGGCGGCCCGCCCCAGTTCGCTCCGGGTGCCGAAGGAGATCTTTCGCTGTGCCGCATGAGCCCGAATGTCGCGTTCGACGCCGTTCGCGAGGAGCGGCGTTTCCGGATGATCTAGGACTCTGAGGAGCACGGCAGCTGGCTAAACACGGCGGAAATCGAGATCGGCGTGATGTCGAGGCAGTGCCTCAACCGCTGCATTCCCGACCGCGAGACCATGTGCCGAGACGCGGCCTTCGTAAAGACCCGTATCGAGAAGGCGAAGACGGTTAACCGGGGCTTCACAACGTGGTATACCCGCATTAGACTCAAATTGCTCTATCCGTCACTTCAAAAAAGTTAGGGTGCAAGTGGACGAGACCAGCGATGAGTTCATGTCGATGTCGCGGTTTTGGTTCGTGTCTGAGGATGAAGTCAGCTCGATCCAAGTTCAGAAGAGTGCCTTTCTTCTTAACTGGAGACGACGCAGTTTCAAGTATCCTCATTTTGCCGCGAATCTAAAACCGGGGTTTGACAAGTATTTAGGGATTTTTATGGAATTCCTACGGAACGATGTCGGCGTGGAAGCTCCCGCAATCTCCCATTATGAACTCGCCTATGTCAACGTTATCGAGTTATCCGATTACTGGCAGGGCCTTAAGATACGGCTCGAGTTATCAGATCATTCGCGATTTCGAAGCACGAGGCGGAAAACGATACGGTGCCCGCCATTGATTGTGCCTATCAGTAGTAGGTCGACCCCAATTTGCAGCTCCATGTTACAATCCGAACCGCCAAGACAGCAAATCCGCCCGGTTCGCCGCATCTAATTCTTGAGTTCAAGGCACTTGGTCAACCGGATAACTCTTCAACATCGAAGATTGATGCTTGGTATGATCGAGCGCATGATGCCAACATTTCCTAGTCTTTGAATATGACAAACACGGACGTTCAACATACGAGTTGGAATTGGAGGAAGCTGAATGACCGGAATGGCCGAATACAATGATTCTGCGTCTGACACGGGCAATCTGCGATCCGCGGCTGGACTCAATGATGCGCACAGGATAGATTCAGCCATGGATGCCGAAGTGCAATTTCGACATCTACAGTTAAAGTATGCCCGATGGCTCTAGGAACGCTCCTCGCCAAGCATAATCGCGCATAACACATCAACCAATTTGGGCAATTCCACCATGCTCCTCGATTTGGCGGCCAAGTCCAGTGCCGCCTTCACTTCAGACGGTCCGGCACGATCCACGTCTCAAGCCTACAGGACGAGAATCTTGGTACTCAGGGATGCGGGCAAGCAGGACGGCTATTGCTTGAATTCCGCGTCCGAATATTACTTTTGGCGTTTTATCAATTCGAACCCGCGCCTCCGCAATTGTAATTTGGTATTGCTGGATAATGGCAACCTGCGCGCGGTCTGGAAAGACGGCAAGGGAACCCATTTGGGCCTGCAATTTCTCAGCGATGGAATGATTCAATCCGTGATTTTTAAGCAACGCGCAGTAGGACAGCAACCGTCGAGAGTCGCCGGTCGTGACACGTTGGACGGGATCAAGCGACAAATCGATGCTTTTGATCTAGCTTCGTTGGTTTACGAATGACACAGGGGAATTTGCCTACGGACGATCAGATCGTCCGCAATGTCAAGCCAAGCATGATCCAAGACGACGGGTCCCCGGACGGCTCAGAATTCCGATTGCGTTCGAACGAAAATGAACTGTCAGTCAAATGGATCGAAGTCTTGGGCCAAGAAAAGGCGCGCCAACTCGCCGAAGTGCGGCTTCTATGCCGCTAAAGCCTTCGGTCAACTGGACCTTTTGCCGAAATGAACGTCGGCATGGTCAGGCGCGAGGTGGCCGAATAATTGGACACGCTGCGCATCGTCAGCGACCCGCTGGAAGCCGAGGGAGAGTTCGATACAGATCCTTCCCATGCGGCAATCATCGGCTTGCCTCAAGCCGACTCTGACGAAGGGGCCTTGAATGGAGAACCAATCGCCGAGTGCTTTTTCGAAATGCATTCCGCTATAAAATGTGCCGACAATTGATGGTGAAATCGCGGTTGGCCAAAGTTCGGAAAGTGGTGGCCCATCGAGCCAATAGGAATCAGCCTTGTAGAGCATATCCAAAATTTGCTGCAAATCCGGCACAGGAAAGTTTTCCTGGAAGAGCCCGCTTCTCTTTAAAATAATTCCACGCGCGACTTTCGATTATAATGGTTCGCTTAGGCGCGGACGGAAAAGACCGGAGGACACGGTCGGTACCGCGCTCGGCAACGAGCGGGAGAATTCAGCATGGCAAGAACAAGCAGAGAGGCGGGCTTCCGCAAATCCAAGGCTTCGGAGATTCTAGCGGACCTTACCGAAGAGGAAGCCGCAAAGCATTCACCGGTGGTTCTGCTGAAGCGGGACGACGGCAGCTAAACGCAGTACTGGTGCGAAGACAGCAAAGTGCTCTGGCGCGACGAGGATCCCCTGGGCGGCAAGAGTCGGCCGGGCGATCGAGTCGCTGCTCAACACTCTTTGACGATGGATTCCTCCGTTTGTCCCTCTACTGAAATGCCGAGTCGGATCACGGCCGGCCTCCGAGAAGGTTCTTCTGCCAGAGCTCGCCCGTCGTATATTCGCTTAACCACTCCTTATAGCGTTCTTCGTCAAACCGCTGGATACTACTCTTCCCCTCCTTTGCTTCTAGAACTAGGATCTCGTCGATATCGAATGCATCGACAAGTAACGGTGACTGCGTCGCAACAATTATTTGTCGTTCTGTTGCGCACACTTTGATCATATCGCCGACCAATGCCAAAGCCGCCGGATGCAGCCCCAATTCTGGTTCGTCCAACAACATCACATCTGGGAGCATCTCCGGTGGGAGGTTTAATAGAGTTACTAAGGCGAATAACCGAAGCGAACCGTCGGACGTCAGATGGGCGCCGATGGTTTTGTCCAATCCACTAGCTTGCCACCGCAGCATAACCTTGCCGTAACTCTCCTCTAATTCAAACCTGTCAAAGTTCGGCAATGCGCGACGAATATGGTTGCATATGAGATCATACCTCTGCGAGTCTTCGCGTTCCAAACGTAATAGGATTGCAGCCAAGTTTCCTCCGTGAGACCGTAAGCGCGCGTTGTCTTCTGCGTCCCAATTCTTTTTTAGTTGCGAATCATGTGAAGTGTCATGAAACTGATAGACCGCAAATTGCCTCAGCAAATAGACTAGTGAGCGCGCTGTAGTTTTATAAACGTCAGCCACATTCGTATAACGTGAAACGTCTACAATCTTCGCCTCTGAATGACTGCTTCCTAGATGTTCCCAAGCCGCCTCCGTACTCCGCCCCTTCCCACTGAAGCGAAACGCCTCTTCAGTAAAAATAAATCGATCTGGATGGGCGTACGTAAATGCGAACCGATAGTCGTTTCGCCCATTCTCCGTTCGTATTGCCAACTCTGCTTCCATAGTGGGGCTGACCTTGCTGCCACCAAAAAGTTGGTCATCAGCACCGCCGTGCTTCTGGACGAAATTCGCCAGACGCCCCGATCCGATCATCCAACTCACCATCTCGAAAAAGCGAATTAAGTTCGACTTTCCCGAACCATTTGCGCCGATCAAAACAGCCGCACGCGGCAACGCATCGATTTTCACGTTCGCAAGAGATCGGAAGCCGCTTATCCGTATCGATTCAATTTGATTAGGCATCCCTGCTTTCCGTGCCTTGCCTCAAATAGCCTGCTTCAAACACCGGCGTAGCTCACGCACTAATCCATCTGCCGTTGGGGGAATAGTCCAAATGATCCCTGCTCCATGCCGGAGTTGCCACCGTGCCGACCCACTTCAGGGCGCGAACTCATATCCTTGTACACGATCCTCCTGTCAGCAGGATATAGACAGGCAGGAGCCGACTTGGAGACCGGGGCGGTGGCTTGGAGTTCTTCATTCGGAAGGAAAAAAGGATATGTTCAGTGAAGTTCAGCATCTCGGATCGATCCCGCTCCTAGTCGAGCGCAAATGCGATCATTGAGCCATTTCGCCGCGCCCGTCGCCTCGATGTCCTCAAAGGTCTCGCCGTCAACCCCGGCCGCTCCTCCGTTTCGGAGGACCAGCGCCCAGGCTGCGGCGAGGAAGTCCTCGCGCCACACCTTTTCGGCGAGAGCGTAGAAGCGAGAGTCGGGTACTTCCTTCGCTTTCGCGTGTAATTTGGTCTGGAGTTTCTGAACCGAAGCCGGCCCTTCTAGAGAAGATCCGCCGGGCCCCGAGGTCGAGGACCGGCACGAGCTCGAACTCCTCCGCCAGCCCGGCCGAGGCCGGAACCGGACGGGTCGGAAACCGGGATCCCGAGCATCGCCTGGCCGGAGGGGCGGACGCGCTTCGATGCCGGCGGGCGAGGTTAGGGCGCGGCGAATCAGGCTTTGCTTCTCCATGCCGCCCGGATACCGGAACAGCCGGACCGCGTTCAGCGCTTATTTACAGCGAATGGGCAGCCGGCGGGTGTTGGCCGACATGCGCGGGTACATGTCGGAGCTTCTGGCCAAAGCTGTGAATCCGGGCGCGCTGGATACCGAGCTTACCGCCGAAGACAAGGAGTGAGCGCGGGAAATGCTCAAGAATTTCGAAGGCCGCAGGAAGATTACAGCTATGCCGGAGCGAATAGAGCAGGCTACCAAGGCCCGTAAATACACGCCGGACTGCGGTCGGGCGAGATCGAAGTGAAATTCGACATCAGGGAGACGGGGTCAGAGTTGTCTATCGCGGGAAGGACGGCGCCGAACATGCAGCGCTTGCAGATTACTCAATCTGCACGATCCCGTCACCCGTGCCGAAGGATATCCCGAACGACTTTTCCGCATCCACCCAAAGTACGCTCGAGTCCCTTGATTTCATGGAGGCGGTGAAAGTGGCGTTCCAAGCGAAACGCCGATTCTGGGAGGACGACTCGGCAATCTACGGCGGTATTTCCTGGACCGATACCGATATCGCGCAGATCTGGTATCCCAGCAATGGCTATCATCGGCACAAGGGAGTTCTTGTCGGCGCCTATATCTGGAACCGCGAGCCTGGTCGGCGATATTCGGCCATGACAGCGGCGGAACGCCTAAATTCGGCACTAGCGCAAGGTGAATCGCTTCATCCGGCGTATGCTGGCGAAATGGAATGCGGAATTTCTCGCGCCTGGGTCAACGTTCCATTCAGGAAAGGCTGATGGCAGCGCAGCAATCCCGAGGCCGCTGCGGAGCTTCGCCGCGGCGACGGGCCGTTCCACTTCGCCGGCGATCAGGTTACCGCGCTGCGCGGCTGGCAGGAGAGCGCCCTGCTCGTTGCCCATGCCACCGCCGACTCAATCCACCGCAAATTAGGTAATACAAATACAACTTTAAAACCATCCACCTAGCCGGGAGGACCGCCCATTCCCTCGTCATGATCGAGGCGATTCTGTCGGGCTGCCCGGAGAACTCGGTTCACGCTTCCAACACGCCTTCCCTCACGTCGTCGACGGCATCGAATAGCGTGTTCGCTAGCTTTTTGGATTTCAGATACCCGACGAGAAGGTCTCATCGCACCTCAAGGCGGGGGCACTATTGGACGGTCCAAGGAATTGGACTTTTATGAAGTCCGGCTCGATTACAAATAATTGGATGAGCGTCAATTGCCTTCAACTTTTTTGTCCTAAGTTTCAATAACAACTTGGCTGGGTCGATTACGATTGGCCTTAGTCTCGATGAGATGGCCGATTGTTCCAAGTGAAGTACAACTCGCCATCGGCGTATATTTGCCAAGGATTGTCGGGCACGCCGACGCTCGTCTGCGTCATTTGCCACTTTTGCCGACGATACCAACCCTGCCAAGGTATCTCCCACCTTAATTGCCAGTTCATCGGCAATATCGATCGCTTCGGTGCGACGATGCTGCCGGTAGTCTTTGACCTAGATCAGCCACGATACATTGCCTTCAACGCAAAGGATATCGATGGCCTTGCAGCCATTCGCGACAGGTTGAAATTGATTGCGATAGAACGACCAGTCATCATATTTGCTGGCTTGGCAACTATCCGAAAAACTGAACGTGAGAGCCTCTTCCGCTATCGTTGTCATCAACAGGGATCCGTACTCGGCATGAAACAATCAACGAAACGGTCCGACTGATGCAACTCTTCGTCCAACAGCAGCAGCGGGTCGACATCCCCGATATCGTCTGCTTGGGATACATCTACGCCATCATCACTTTGGCGCAGCGCGAAATAACATTGTTCCACTTTGTCGAATTCACCCTTGAGTAGGACTTCGAACTCCCGCAGTAGAAACAGGCTGTGCGTGGCCGCAAAGACCTGAACACCCGCCTCACACATGCCGAGGATCGCCTTTGCGATTTCACGAATCGATCTCGGGTCGAGATTGGCTTCCGGCTGGTCCCAAAACAGGCATCCCTTGTCTAGCAAGGAGCCGGTGGAGACCAGCCGAACAAGCATGGCGAGCTTGCGCCATCCTTCTGCGACAAGCGGCATCTCCATATTGCTCGAATTGAACGGCTTCAAATAGAAGCGACCGTTGGCATCCAGCACAACCCGTCCGCCGAGTTGATTTTCAAGAGGCCCAATCAAACTGGAGGTGGTTGCTTCTCGCGGTCCTTTCAACGCCGGCGCGCCGAGCAGCAGGCAGGTATCTCGCCAAGTTTCGTCGAATTCCAAGTGACGAGTCTCATAAAGCGGTACAAATCCCGGATAGAGGGTCATTAGTTCTCGAGCGGGGAAGAATACCGGTGGATTATCATGCCACTTGGGGAAAGTCCTTTCGACGACGACATCGGATTTCGCGAGCGAGGAAAACCCAAAAGCCAAGGATTCCCCGGGCTGTATGAAGTTCATTTGAATTTCGCAACTGCTGCGTCCTGGTTGGCGGGATACAAGACGGCCCAAACGGTCTTCCGGACGGAAAACTCTGGCGATCTTATCGGCAATCCGGGACCGCAATATCGTCTTGGTCGGCGGCGCGTGGCACTTCCTGCCTTCCTCGGCGCTCATTGCCATGATAGCATAGGGAAGCTTCAAGAGATGCGTTTTGCCCGTTCCATTTGCGCCTACGATTACATTGAGACCTTTGGCGAATTTCAGGTCGGCCTTTTTGAAGGCCGTAAAGTTCTTGAGCATGAGAGACTTGATCACTGATTCCCCCTCCCCTGAAGCACTGACATTGGTCTCGTATACCAAAACCACGCCGATTCCATTCCGTCGTAGGAAAAGTCAGCTTGTTTTGCAGCGACGCATCAGCATTGCGAATTCGAAATCAGGGAACCGGTCAGCATTCGTCGTTCCGATGATCCTAAGTTTTTGCGATCGATCCTTGGCGTTGCGCGCGAAGTTCACCTTTTCCAAAGGCCCGAAGAGCAGAAGTTCCGGCGTTAGTGCGGGAGCATCCCGCCCCAGCCCTTCGCTCTCTGCAGCATAGCCGGAAACTGGCAAGGCCCTTGAGTAGTTCATTAGATCCTGCAGATTGTTGTCACCATTGGCTGATGTATTGCATCTGCTGAAGCCGTCCAGCTTCGGCCGGGGCTGTTTGTCCGATCGGTCATAGCGGCGCTCCGCCTTCCCGTCGCGCAACACCTTGCGAACCGTATTGCGCGAGATGCCGAGCTCCCGGGCCGTTGAACGGATCGACTTTCCTTCTCCAAGATGTTTCCTGCGAATCTTTGCAATTGTTTCCACTGCCAGCATCCTCTGATTCTCCCGCCAACCATGAAACGGTCGCGAGAATGAGCGATTTGCTTCCGGGAAGGCGGGTCAATTTTGGACACCGATTCCCGCAAAAGCGGGTCAATTTTGCGCGCCGCTCAACAACCGACTTAGTCGGGTTGGAACATTTGCGCCTCCCGGCCAAGCCGTACGCTCCATTAATGCGGCGTGGCCGCGGAATGGACACTCCGCCGACATTCGCCAGATTTCCGCTCGCGTCGGGGGTCGTATCGGCCGATCATGCTCGCCGCGCTCGGCGAGAAGCTCCGCCCACGATCTCCAGCTTGCGGTCCAGCGGGAAGTCGCCGCAGCCGTGCGAGCGGTCGCGCAAATTGCGCTCGGCGCCGTCGAGGCCCGCCCTCTAGGCCTTTCATCGCCCTCTCGCCAGTACTTGCTTGCGCCGTAGTCGTGCTAGAAAATGATAGGAATAATAAGATGCCGCGCCGTAAAACGGGAAAATCTCTGAAATTGCTAGCTGGCTCCGTCGGTTCGCTCGACAGGAAACTAGAGGCCCGGAAACTCAGGCTTCAAAAAATTTGAGATGCACTCTCAGCAGAGAACTACAGTGATCGGTCAGCGAACGGAATATGCGAGAAGCCGCTTGCGGATCTCCGCCTTGGGTTGCCGGCATCGCCATCCAGTTCCTAGACGCAGAGCTCCACACCGACCAATTCCGGCCCGCCATGCTCCCTGAGTCCCGGTCGTAAAGCAAGTCGGGGACGGCGAACTCGAACGGAGGCCGGAAGGCGGCTTCGACAAGGATCCCGCGTTCAGGGTCGACCAGCACAGAGGTGTCGGACACTAAGATCTTCGCAACAGTCATGCTCCTGCAAATTCCGCCTCCAAGCTCGGGGGTTCATCCATGCGGCGGTTGAGCTCACGAACCGAGTAGCCGAGCAGTTCCGCGGCCTTGGCTTCAGAGATCGCCCCCTCCGAGAGGGCGCGGAAACACAGGCGCTCAAACCGCATGGGCCGCTCGCCGGGCATGGCCGCCGGCTCCTTGTGTGGCCGACTCCGCCATCCGCGACGGGTGAACTCGTTGAACAGCTGCCGTACGAGCGGCGCGCCAAAGATCCCGAGATCCTTGCAGCGGTAGGTGAGCGCCTGAACGCTCACGCCGAAAATGCGCTTTAGATCGAAGAGCTCTCCCCATCCGACGGCACTTCGGTGTTTCCCGATCTCGAACCGCAGCCTCTCGGCCGGTATCAGGAACGCGCCGGCGAAGCGATGCGCGGCTTTCTCTTTGTCAATCTTCGCTGCCGGTGCGAGGGCCATGTGGCCGAGCTCATGCGCAAGCGTGAAGCGCTGTCGTTCGCCCCAATCGTCGCAGTTCACGACGACAACCGACGCAACGCCCTTGTCGTCGCCACGCACTTGCGCCAAGAGCCCGTCGATGTTGGAAAGACTCATCGCGAGAACCTTGATTCCACGCTCCTCCAGGAGATCGACAAGGTTAGGGATCGGATCCTGGCCCAGACCCCAGTGCGCTCGCATTCCGAGTGCGGCCTGTTCCGCTTCGGCAGGGTCGCGCAGCACCGGCCAGGGTGCTTCGCGAGGCATGTCCCATGCGACGGTGCGCAACCCCAGATTCTCCTCTACCGCGAGATATCGTTCCAGCAGGTGCAGTACCTTGGCTTCCACCTGCGCTTCCTCGCGGCGACTGGCGAACCGCTTCTTTCGGAAATCGACGACATCGAGGCGAATGTCGCTGTCGCTGGCCAGGTAGTCGATCGGTACATCGAGGGCGTCGGCCAGCGCGATGAGCACACCGGAACTGGGCACGGACTCGCCGCGCTCGTACTTGCTGATCGCCTGTGCCGTCACGCGGTTGTCGATTCTGGCTTCCAGTTCGCGGAGAGATTGGCCGCTGGCCCGTCGGGATACTCTAATTCGTTGACCTACCGTCATTTTGAACATCCCTCGCACCGGTTGACAAATTACCATATTGGAGCATTGTTTGTCAATTGAGAGGATTGAACAGGTGTCCGGGCATCCCCATGTCGACGGGCGAACCCATGTTCCGACTTGGAGATCGAGACAATTACCGCTCCGAATTCGTTCTTTCCGGGCCGCCGGCTTCCCCGTCTCATCCTGATTGTCACGGAAGTCTCAAATTGATTGACGCGCCGCAATATTCCTCGCTTTTTAGGCCGGAATAGGCGGGGGCGTCTGTCTTCGGCCCGCAAGCGGATTGAATCAACGTTACAGCCTTGACTGACCTCGTTTTCGGCTTGCCGTCCTCCGCGAGGACGAGACCGAGATGCCCTCGGCGGTCGCCGCATTCCGTCTGTTGCCGCTCGCGGGCCGCCGGCCATCGGAAATCCAGTTCCTGCGCTTGGAATACGTCAAGGACGATCGCATCAAACTGCCCGACGCCAAAACTCTGTCGGGCGCATCGAACCGCGTGGCCTTATCGTTAGAGAGGCCATCGACAGATAGAATGGGCGCGCTTTCGTGATATTGGGGCTCGGTAGCCACGCTGGTCCTAAATTGACTTGACATGACACGAACGCAACAATATTGTTGTGTTCGTGATACCAGACCTTGACCCCAAGACCGGCTACCTCCCACCAGGCATCCACGATGCCAGCTGGTGCGATGTCGTTGGTCACTTTGGTGGCAACACCCACCGCGAGCGGCTAATCGGAGCTCTGCTGACAGCGTGCCGCAACTTGGCAGCAGCGGGATGCAAGGAACTGCTGCAGGACGGCAGTTTCGTTACGGCGAAGGCGCTGCCGGGGGACTACGACGCCACATGGGAAACAGCAGGTGTAGATCTGAACCGATTGGATCCCGTGCTTCTCGACATGAATCACCCGCGAACGGCGTTGAAAGCCAAATATCTCGGAGACCTATTCCCGGCATCGGCACAGGCCGCGCAGGGAGTACTCTTTCGGGACTTCTTTAAGACAGACCGCAACGGCGTCGAGAAAGGCGTCGTGCTGATCGATCTGGGGAGTTTGCCATGATTACCAACGAGCGACAGTACCGGATCACGCGAAAGATGGCGCATTGCTTTACCCACGCAATCGAGGAATTCGATGCCAAGTCGTACAGCCGGATAGACGTGCATCCTAGGCTCGTGCGTGCCGAACTAGAGGCCATGGAGAGCCAACTGGCAGACCTGCAGGAAGAGCTGGAAGAATACGAGCAGTTGAAGTCAGCCAAAATATCGGTCATCTCGGTAGGCTCGTTCGAAGAACTTGCGGACGGCCTGATCAAGGCCCGAATCGCAGGAGGCCTTAGCCAACGGGCGCTTGCGCAACGTCTAAAGCTCAAGGAACAGCAGATCCAACGATACGAGGCGGAACGCTATGCGTCCGCAAGCTACCAGCGGCTGTGCCAGGTCGCGCGCGCCCTAGAGCTTCGGATAGAAAACGAAATTCTACTTCCTGTCGTGCCAGATAGCTTCGAAGGGCTGCTCGCCAAGGTCAGCCAGGTGGGGCTGAATCGGGAATTCGTGGTAGGCCGCTTGCTGTCTTCGGCGGATGCCGCCATCGCGGATGGCGAAGTGCCGGATCAATCAAACGACCAGAGACTTACCGCGAACGCGGCGGCCGTGCTGGAGCGCGTCTTCGGATGGAGGGGCGACGAAATTTTCGGCGCTCAGGCGCTGCCCGCACCTTTGGCGGCTGCATCTGCCGCACGTTTCAAGATGCCGAAGCGACGCGACGAGGAGGCCGCAGGACTCTTTGCTACCTACGCGAATCACTTGGCCGTCGCGGCCATAAGGGGGATGGCCGGCTACCCGATTGAGTTAATTCCGACCGACCCAGGCGAAATGCGGAAGAAAATTTTGGCGCGCGGCGAGGGAAAGGATGATTTCCGCACGGTTCTTCACACGGTGTGGGACCTTGGGGTGGTTGTGCTCCCACTCAGGGGAATAGGGACTTTCCACGGCGCTTGCTGGCGCTACGAGGGTCGAAACGCGATCGTGCTGAAGCAAACATCGAAGCACGAAGCCCGCTGGACGTTCGATCTGCTCCACGAGGTGTTCCATGCAGCGCAGCGGCCCGAAGAAGAGATGTTTGAGTTGGTTGAGGCGGAAGCGACGTCCGACGAACGTCGAAAGTCTGACGAGGAGATCGCGGCCAGCCTGTTTGCGGGAGACGTGATGCTTGATGGCAAGGCGAAAGAACTGGCGGAGGATTGCGTAGCACAGGCCAGCAACAAGACTCCGCGATTGCAACATATAGTCCGGCGAGTGGCGAAGCAGCGAGGAGTGAGCGTCGGCGCGCTCGCGAACTACCTAGCCTTCCGGTTGTCCTGGCAAGGTCTCAACTGGTGGGGTGCGGCCGCCAACCTTCAGCGCAAGGACGAAGACCCTTGGATTGTCGCGCGCGACGTCTTTATTGAGCGGCATCCCTGCCATATCGAAGATAAGGTTGATCAATCGCTGCTTGATCGTGTCCTGAACTGAGGCGATCCGAATTCCCGAATTCCAAGAGCCGCCTCGGCTCAACATCAAGTTTACATCGGCGGACTGCGAGAACGATTTCCATTGCTTCAAGCAGTTGAGGAAGATGACCGATGAGCAGCGCGGGAAGTGTCGGCACTGCGGCGCTGACCTTGTAGACTGGAATCGACTGCACGTGCGCGACTTCGGTAATGTCGAGTACACGTTCGACGCACCGAAGAACGAGATGATCCGTCACTACTTCTTCCATCGCGAGTTCGACGAGAGGGCTGTCCGGCACGCACAGCGCGAGGGTCGCATTCAGCTCAAGGAGGCTGCACGACACCGGTTGACCAAGTATCTCTATCCCGCGCAGCCCCCGAGACGGTCGCCAAACGCCATTCGAAGGCAACGCCATCTATGTTGAACTCAGCGAAACCTTGAACCGTCTTCGCGCCTCAGCCGACGGTTTTCACATGTCGAGAAGCCGCAACACTGAACTCCATACGCTGAAGACCAGACTCGAACAACTAGAGCGTGAGAAGAAAACGCTCGACACCGCCGCGAGCGCCCATGCTCGCCTAGCTGCCGAACGCGATGCCGTCAGGAAAGCCTATGACGAAGAGATAGCCCTACGCGCCAAATTCGAAGCGGACCGGGAAGAGGCCGTGCGTCGCATGGATGGTTTGCGCCAACTCGCGCCAATCCGTCCCAATTGGCCGACAGTTCGGCGCAATGAACATCAAGTGGCTGAATGACCAATAATGTTTTGCGCGCGCTTGGTCAGGTTCACCGGATTTTATCAACGCGACAACAATAGAAGCTTGTCGTCGGCAGGCGGAAAAAAGAACTGAAGGTGCACCAGGCAAAGTTTATTTGACATCAGCGAAACAATGCATCGTTAATTTGCGAAAGTTAATGCAATTTCCAAGTAGAGTGAATATTGTTTTTTCGAAAAGCAAATCATTTCTTTCGACTGCAGCATATTTATTTCATCACGGGCGGAGGCAAACCGATGTTGAACAGGTTATATGTAGATAATTTTTTGTGTTTGGTGAATTTTGAGCTGTTTCTCGATAAAGTCAACGTATTACTCGGGCCCAATGGATGTGGAAAAACGTCGGTGCTGCACGTATTGCATAAGCTTCAATACCTGATTGCGCGCGGTGGAAAAATAAGCGAAGTTTTGTCAGCAAAGGACTTAACGATTTCGCAAGACCGGAACGAGCAACTATTTGAACTTGACCTTTCTTTCAACGGAAATTCCTACCGCTACTCTTTGAATGTCGAGCACTACCGAAATCGTAGCCGGATAAAAATCCTTCAAGAATCGCTAATGCTCAACGACAAGCCAATTTTCGAATTCAAGAACGGCAATGCTCAACTCTACCATGACGACTATACCAAGGGTCCGGAGTATCCGTTCGACTGGTCCCGTTCAGGTGTTGGGGCATTGAACGAAAGGCCTGACAATACGAAGCTTTCTCAGTTCAAATACGCGTTGTCCAATTTCGTAGTAGTAAGTCCCTGCCCTCCTATCTTCAGGCCGGAAGCTAGAAGCGAAGATAATTTTCTTGATCCTCATATGGAAAATTTTGTTGGATGGTACCGGCACGCCGCTCAGGAAAATATGGGCGGCATTTCAGAATTATTCAGGGCTCTTGGCGAGGCATTGCCAGATTTCGAATCGATTAGCCTAACCGAATCCGGTGAAAATTCCCGCGCGCTTAAGGTAAATTTTCGTCGGCACGGCGATGGCCGCCAATTGGATCGTTTCGGCTTGCTGCAACTTTCAGATGGCCAGAGAGCGCTCATCGTTCTGTATAGTTTGCTTTATTTGTCTACTGATCGTCAAATGTCGCTATTTATTGACGAACCTGACAACTACCTTGCGCTACGCGAAGTTCAACCGTGGCTTGCGGAGGTTGACCAGCTATGCGGCGACAAGTTGGAGCAAGCTGTGGTCATCTCGCACCATCCGACAACTATCGACTATTTAGCGGGAGCTAACGGCAGGTGGTTTTTCAGGGAAGGCACCGGTCCAGTACGAGTGAGCAACGAGCCTAGCAAGAGAATTGACGGGCTTTCGATCTCTGAAACGATAGCGCGAGGTTGGGATAAGTGAGCGGCGTAAAAATTGTTCTTCTGTGCGAGGACAAGCAGACGAACTCATTTTTACGTAAATTCTTGAAGCTTCGGAAATTCGGCAGTCGCTCCATTCACACTATTTTTAATCCTTCAAATGGTTCAGGCGAGCAATATGTTCGAAAGAACTTTCCCAATCAGCTTAAGGCCATACGTCAATCGCAGAATGCATTATTGATCGTCGTAACTGATGCAGATAATCTATCCGTCGAAGAACGTAGATCGACGTTGCAGGATGAGTGCGAAAACCAGAATATTCCGCCCGTGAACGATTCGGACCGAGTAGTTCAATTTTTTCCGCGAAGAAATATCGAGACTTGGCTCAAGTGCTTAAGCTCAAACGCCGGCATCGATGTCGATGAAGTCACAACATACCGTAAGCTTAAGTACGAAAGCGATTGCGGTCCGCTCGCAACAAACCTTTATGCTATGTGCCACGAAAAACAAAAACTTCGTGAACCCGTTCCACCTTCACTGCTAAATGCGTGCGAGGAGTATAAAAAATTTAAGTGGAGAACATAACCTATCCTGATTACTTTCCTGCGTAAGTAGAATTTTAGCCGCGAGCCTGGCGGATGCGCCGCCTGAAATTGCGGATAGCCTAGTACGGAAAGGAATCTTGAGACCGGTCTCGCCGAAACGGCGCCGAGAACCTCGTTCGGGCGCGTTTTCCGGCCGGATTCGCATTCTTTAGGAGTGCATGGGCGAGCCGGCCCCGCCGATGTGCATCGGATTTAGCGGCCGAACCGCGCTACTAGCTTGCAAGCCCCCCGACGTTTCCCTTCAAAAGCAGCTTCTCCGGTGTCGATGCTGTGCGTGCCGCCGCCTAGTCGAGGCGCGGCACCATCCTCGGCAGGTCGCAGAGGCGGTTGAACCAGTACACGAACTCGTTCAGGTATCGCTGCGCTTACTTTCTCTTTATGAAGCGGCGGATGCTCCAAAGCACCCGCCTAACATCGCCGATGGCGGTGTTCAGCTAGGGGGGTACGGCACAAATTCCTTGTAAATCTTGCCGTCCGGTATTGCCAATGCCGGTTGTCGATCAAATTCCGTAATCAAGCTGCGGCCGCCACTAAAAAGTGTTCGGGATTCGGCTGTACAGCTTGCGGTATCGAAACGCCATTTGGTCGACTACAGAAAATTCGAGCCGCACCCAAAACGGGCTTCGAGCATTGGCAAGGCGCGACACTCTCGCTGCGCGTTCCCGTAAATCCTATCAGCTGTATCGTGCAAGATCTGCTCTTCTTGCCTCAAGTTCAGCATCATCCGGATCCCAAGTCCGCCCATCCTGGAAAAACCCTGGGTAATCTATTCGAAATTCCGCATCCGGGTCATCCAATGCATTCAATAAAGCTTGGTAGCCCCATGCGCCGCCAATATCCTCAGGCGGGCAGCGCCCGGTGCCTGAGACGAGATAGGGGTAGCACCTGTCATCACGCGCCGGTTGGATCTTTCCGATCCGGATTCTATGCGTCCAGGACTCCCCGAAGTCGTAAATGTAAGTGAATTCCGATTTGCCCGCCAAGAAACTTAAGACATCAAGAATGTTTGCGTCGAGTGTCGAATCATCATCGAAAAAGTCAATACTCCAATGGGCCCTTTGCCAATGCCGCCTTGCTTCGAACCCCCATAAATGATCATTATCCCATCCCATTGCGGCCTGAATGTAATAGTGGAGATCTTCGAGGTTTGTGTCCGAAGGTACATCCATTCGCCTAGTGACCTTGGGAGACACATATAGAAGCGTGATGTTGAGACGAACGATACCGAATTTATTGCGTTTCTTCGCCATTGTCCTTCCAGCCCTTATGTTGACGCGGCTAAATATTACTTGCCGGGTGAACTGTCAAAGTCGTCGATAGCATGCCGAATTGCATATATTATGCTCGATGGCGGCGCAAATTTCTCAGCGACAAATTCCTTGCGGGTTTTCGGGATGCTCGCAGCGAATTGGCATTATTCGCGCCATTTAGAGCCGCGATTGCCCCGGGGAGGCAAAAATTCGAGTCCCCGGATTTTGGCGCGTGCCGGGAATTTTCGCGAATCCCCCATCTGCCGGATAGTTGAATCCAGTCTCCGACCTGGTTCAAATAGGGACGGTTCGTCCGCGCGCAGGAAGCTCTGGCCGTCGGCGGCAATCAAGCGGAGGTACCTTGGTTCCGGGAAGCGCGTTATTATTATTGTCGCTAAATTGAGGTTTAACCGGCTGCGGCGCATAGGCCGCACCGGAAACCACTGGATTCAACTTGCGACCAGCAGACCGGGAGCTCGCCATTCGATTCCGGACCCGAGGACCGACGTCATCCGATCGCCGACCTGGCGACGCGAAGTTCGGAATTAATTTTGCAGGGCTTGCTCGGTCCGCGTTCCCGTCCGCGCCAGTTCGAAATTCCGGGAGGAGGTCGCGACCATCGTGTGGGCGCTCGTGGACCCGCCACCACGAAGTCGAGCAGCCCGCCGATACGCTTGGCAACGGTATGCCGGTCGAAAAGAACGCGCCGAACACTGTCATTGGAAAGGGTGCAACTCTCCACTAAATGCTACAGCCGCCAAGCGCGAGCCCAACCTGAAAACCGAAACCGAGACCGTGCGCCGGTACGGGCTTCGAAAGTAGATCGATCCCTTTTCCTATGCCTCTTTGCCTCGCCGTGGTAAGAAAAAAGCTCCATTTGGCGCGAATCCTGTCGATCCGCCGCTAAAATCCCGAAAACCCGCAAGATATTTGTCGTTTCTAGAGATTCGCACACTCCCGACCGTTCTCTATTGCGTTTTCTATGCGATCGACGGAGCTTGGAAACCTCGACCCGTGAAAGTCAAATCTTGAGATCCTTTTCCAAAGATCATTAAATCGTCTTGCCCAAATGTTCACCATACGTGCAGATGATGCGGCATTCGAGGCGTCGAGATTATACGAATTGGCATCCATGCTCCGTCGATTGTCTTTTTTGCGCTTGTTACAGGCCGAATAGAGCTAGAAGCTCTTTGCGGTTTAATCGCGTCGATAGATCCATCGACACATCGTCCACCAGCTGATCGAATAGGTCTTGTTTTCTTTGCAAGATCTGATCGATTCGCTCTTCGATGGTGTTCTCGCAAGTATATTTTATTACGTTCACCTTGACCGTCTGGCCAAGACGATGACTTCGATCCTCTGCCTGCCGCTCGACGGCTGGATTCCACCACCGATCAAGATGAAACACGTAGGACGCTTCCTGCAAATTGAGACCGAGGCCACCGGCGCGCAAAGATATGATCAGCGCTTTGTGAACGTTCTCGATCCTAAACCGGTCGATGATTTTCGAGCGCTGGTCCGACGGGGTATCGCCGGTTAAAGTCAGCGGGTCGAATGCCCGCAAAAAGCTTGCAGCCGCTCCGACGCCCGAAACTTCATTGGTGTACTGCGAAAAGATTAGCGCCTTGTGACCCTGGTCCGCCAGTTTACGCATTCGTTCGCCGATGTCGTTCAGCTTGCTGGATGCTCCCGTTCTGGGGTCGGCGTTGCAGATTTGTTTCAATCGGGTAATCAACTCCAATATATGCTGAACTCCTACTTCTGCTCCCAAGGACTTTAGATAGACAATCCCATCGCGTTCGGCCCTATCGTAGCTTGCCCGCTGATCCTGAAGCAGTGGAATTGTCAATCTGGTCTCGAGTTTAGGCGGAAGATCGTGCAGCACGTCTCTTTTCCGGCGCCGTAGCTGCAATTCACCATGGCGTAGCCGCAGCGCAGCGCCCGGATGATAGCGTTTGCGCGCGCTTCCCTCGACGTGATCGACAAACTCCATGATGGAAGCCAATTCCTCCTCGTCGTTTTCAATGGGCGTGCCGGTCAGCGCCCAAGATCGCAGCCTCGGAATCTTCTTCGCGGCATTGCTTGTTTCGTTGCGATTCTTAATTCTCTGAGCTTCATCGAGCACGACCACGCTCCAAGCATTTTTGGAATCCTGGAGCGTCGCTAGAAATCCCGCGTCCTGACGCATTATGTCGTAGCCGACCAGCTTAACATCCTTCCGAGCCCTCCACTGCCAGCTTCGCTCGTCCACTCCTCCTCGCACTATAATTGCACTCAGTTCCGGCGCCCATCGCGCGAGTTCCCGCCGCCACTGATCGAGAACGCTGGCGGGAGCGACCACAAGGCATGACCCGATCTTTCCGCGCGCTTTGAGAATTCGCAGCGCGGCGACGGCTTGCACGGTTTTGCCCAGGCCCATGTCGTCCGACAGGAGCAATCGATCCATTTCGATCAAGGCGTGGACACCGTCGCGCTGAAACGGCATGAGGTCCGAGGGCCACTCCAAACGCGTGTCCGATGGCTCGAAGGAGTAATCGGCTAGCGGCGGAGCCAGCACCTCCCGAAGCCGCTCGGCCAACTCGGGCTCCCCTTTGCCACGCGCCTCTTCGGAGGGCTCGCCTACGGGAGGCGTAGCGTTTTCGGTCGAATTGCTTCCGGAATTTGAAACGCGCGGGAGCCATGAAACTACCGACCTAAGCCCGCGGATGTCCATGAACGATTGAACCCGGCCATCGGCAAACGCTTCCGCCATTCCCTTCGCCGCCCGCTCGAACGGCTCGAACGGGTCGTCCAATTGCATGACGCGGTCAAGAGCCCCGCTCGCGGCCGTTTGCGGCCCGGGCACCCTATTCGCCCAGTGCGCTCCGTGAGCTACGCTGTCGCGCGGCGCAGCCGCCGCGTTTCCCTCGCCTGCCTTCGACTTGGGAGACAGGCAGCACAAGGGAACGTCGAAGTTCAGGGCATGGAGCGTTCGGCTAGGCAGGTCCCCGGCCAGGCAGAGCAGCAGCGCCGGCGATGCATTGCGCGCCCGGTACAAAGCCTCCGCCAGAATCGACGCCCCGGACTCGGCCGGAAAGTCCTCGATATCTCCCTTGATGAAGCAGAAACCCAGAGGCTCGCCCCGCATCGAAGTCTCGAACAGCCCGGCATGGACGCCCAGCCCGTTCCGCGTTTCGACGAACCTAAACCAGCCGACCGCGTCGGCCATTTCCCACTTGCTCACATTGGCATTGAGAAGAGGCACGAAAGCATCGCTCGAATTTGCAAGGCTTGCTCCTTACGCCGTGTCGTCTTCGGTCCCGCGCTCCAGATCGGCATTCTCCTCATACGATGTCGCAATGTTTTCGAATTCGGTGATAGGCTGGTATCCTGGATGCAACCGGCGCAGATCCCATTCGTTGATCGCAGCGCGGACCTTGTAGCGCATCCGACCCTGAAACCCCGCGCCGCCCGCCGTCGCTTCATAAGGCGGCGGAACCCAATCATAGGCTTTTTCGTACAAGCCCCGCAGCGTTGCCACGGTCGATTTCACGTCTTCGTCGCTGGGCGGCTGCAAAGCCAGGCAGTTCCGCTCCAAAATCCGCATGCCTCTTTCAGCGCGAGCCCCGAGCGAGATGTATCGCATGCTCTGTTCCAGTCTCGGTCGAACGTAGTCGCAGTCTTTCCTTTGACCGTCAGCGCTAATGATGGCGGACGCAAAATCCTCGGTAACCGCGCCGACTACGATCAGACCGGGATAATTCTCTCCGTGCGCGAATCCCATCCACCGCGCGATCTCCGCATAGGAACGGCCGCGCTGCAAAATCGAGTACGAGCCGATCAGCTCGACTTCGTCGAGGAGCACTACCCAGCCCCGATAGCCGACGCTCTTGATCAATTCGACGGCGAACCGCAGCCGCTGCGGCGAAAGCTCGGCGGCCTTCGGCGCTCGGAATTTGTAGAATTGCAATTGATCGATCTGTTTCAGTCCGTTGCGAATCTTGGTGATCTGAATCCGATCGCCGGCCCAGAAGGATTCGATCTCGCTGATCAGATCTAGATCCCCCGATCGCTCGTGAACGACCCTGCTCGCGGGAAAAATCATATTCAAGAGCCCATTCGAGGCGGCGGTATCGGCCCAGCGGGAAAAGGCCGAATACTCATCCGAATCCGGCTGCATGGAAAGCGCGAGCTCTTCGATGAATCTTCCGCGCCGACCGGGTATCCGACCGTTCTCCATGGCGGAGGTAAACACCTTCCCCAGATCGTATAGCGGAGTTTCCTTGCTGATAGCGACCCTGCTGCATACGAAGTTTCTGGATAAGGCGAGATGCTCCAAGTGCGCTAGGAGATGCGACTTCCCCGTGCCGAAATCTCCGGAAACAAGCATGCCCCTATGGCTTGCTGACGGGCTGTCGTCGCCCGCCGCTTCATCCAGCATTCCGATAAACCGCGTTTCGGCCTTCGGCTGGTTGCACCCCAATGCCCGCACCGCTTCCCTGTTCGGCACTCCGTTGCGAAGCGCTTCCACGGCGAGCCGAGCCGCTAGTTTTTCTTCCATGATATCCGCCATTTACGACAGCCGTACCAGCGCCGCCACGGGATTGGCAATGTTTCGATCCCGAACGTCGTCCATAACTCGGGTGCGGAGAGCCGGATAAATGGCCCAGCCCCTCGCAGATTGCTCGTCGACGAACGCGTAATCCGTCATCGCCACCAGCAAGGAGCCCGACAACCGATCCACGTCGTCGATGAATTCCCGCAAAAGCTCGTAGTGATCCATGGTCATCGCCCGCGTGTAGAAGCGCATCCCGTCCCTAGGATTGCGAGATAGGGTTGCGCGGGTATTGTCCAGAAGAATCACAGTGCCCGAATATCCCGCCTGGCGCACCCAATAAAGCGCCGACTCAATGAAATACCTTGCCGTCGTGCGATTGATCGGCGTGTGAATCTGGAACGGCTTGACGTTGCCGATCCGGGTGTTGGCTCCGGTTAGCCAGTCAAGCAGCGGCTGCCCGGCATATTCCCCCTGCATCGCGCTCTCTCGTTCGCAAATGCAGAGATGGGTCATGGCGACCCGAAAGGCCCTAGCCATGTTCGCGTTCTTGGCGACTTCCTTCTCCAGCGCCGGTCGCAATTCGAAGAGAACGGACTTAGGGTCAATGTTGTTGTTACAGGCGACAGCTTCGATGACATTGACAGTTCCGTTTGGGTCGATGCCGTCGACACGATATTCCTTCTTCGAAAGCAGACGCAAAACTACGCGGCGCGCGAGCTGCCGCCAGTCGATCTGCGACGCTATCCCGAAAAATAAATCCTGCGGCATGTGGACGCGGCTATTGATTGCGTCCAAACTCGCAAAAAGATGCTCCCGTTCTTCGCAGAGCCTCTTCAATTCCCGAACAAGCGATTGACGACTATTTTCCGGGGTCACCGCGAACTTCACCGCGGCGCCGCCGTCCTTGATGAACGCGGCCAAATACTCGCGCTCCAAATGTTCCAGCCATTCGGCTGTTTGAATAGCGTTGTTCATTCGTCGTCCCTGCTAAATCGAATTCCGTAATATTCGGCGTTATCGCCATTCGGTCCGATGTAGGAAAAAATGTCGCTCGAACGCTTGCGGGCGCCGGTGGAGGACGGGAACGAAACCGCATGGCCATTCCTTGTGCGCCGCGGTCCGTTCGAATCGAGAATATACAGGTCGCGCGCGAAGTCGCTTCGATCATATTCGCGAGAGCTGCCCGGCAGCGCCGTCATCAGCCTGTAGATTCTCGCCAAGGGTACAACTCGTCCGCCGCTCTCCGGCAAGAGGTCCGGAGACGCCCCGGTTGCTACATCGGAATACACGTCATATAGGGATTGAAGAAATCGCTGCGACGAAAATCCGCTGGATTTCTTCTGATTTGCGAGAAGCAGATCTACAAGGTACAACGGCCTAACCGTCGAAACTTTCTTCTTGTCTATTCTTACCGCGCGGTCCGCCGGAAGTATCCGCACAATTGACGGGTACGAGATCAAGTGCCCGTTCCGCTCGTAAATCTGCAAACCCTTCGCGGTCGCGGCGGCCTTGAGCGCGTCGGCGAACTGGCGGCCGAAAAGCTCCAGCTCCTCCTCTTCGGAGAACGGCCAGCAGACAACTGCGTTCGAGACCTCCTGCTGGAGCATTGTCAGAGCTTCATTCAATTTCTCCTGGGAGCGCTTTATGCCTGCAATATTGCCGGTTCGGGCGGCTTTCGCCAGCGCACGGGACTGGGACGCCACCTTGCTGGCTGAATTCCTTGCCGCTTCGGCGGCTCGTTCGGTATCGCTGCAAGCTTGTTCGAGACTGATCACTACCCGTAATTCCTTCGATAGCCCCATCAGCGGCACAAATAATGCGTCGGCTCCGCTCTGTCAATTCGAACCGCTCGCATTCGGTTCCGGCATGTTTGCCTTTCTAATGGATTCGGATTATCGTTCGGTTGGTTTGCCACAAACGGGGAACCGGGCCGAGGCGCTCGCGCCAAAACGCAGCCTTGCTTTTCAAAATCCGAACAATGGGGACACATAATGAACGATATTTCGATTTCCAGGCGCTTTTTCCTCCAAACCGCGGCTTTCGCCAGCACTGCCAGCATCGCCGGCACGTATCCGGGGATATCATTGGCTGCCGACGGCAAGACGTTGCGCGTTCGCTTCAACCGCGACCCCGAGAGCTTTGATCCGGGATACTATGTGGGCGGGCACCCCAACAACGACGTTAACTGGCTCACTATGCCCGCGCTGGTCCACTACGGAATGCGGAACGGCCAACCGACATGGGTTCCTTCGCCATTCGTCGAGCATGTTACGGTTAGGGATGCCACCAACATCGATTTCGAACTCAAGAAGGGACTGATGTGGACTAACGGATTTGGCGAAGTCACGACCGAGGACGTCGCCTATAGCTACGCTAGGATGACCACAAGCGATTGGAAGAACGACTACGCGACATTCAGCCATGTCGAGGTAACCGGCAGTCACACCGGTACGATTGTGCTGAGCGAGCCTTTTTCGCCATTCATGAATACGACGCTTGCCTCCGGAACGGGCATCATCGTTAGCAAGGCGGCAACGGAAAGCGTTGGCGGACGATTCACGACCGAAGTGCCCGCTTCCTGCGGACCCTACGTCTACGAAATGAAGCAAGGGCAGTATGTTCGACTGACGCGAAATCCCGATTGGCAAGGGGACATGCCGTACTTTGACGTGATTGAAGGATTAATCGTTACCGAGGACGAGTCCGCTGCGCTCGCATTCGAAGCGGGCGAGCTCGATTGCGCTCAAGTCAGTTCGAATTCGCTCGCGCGCTATAGCGCCGAGCTTCCGCCGAACAGCCGCCTGACGGTTGCCGGCGCACTTCAGTATATGTGGCTCGGCATGAATACCGAGCATCCGAAACTTCAGGATATCAGGATTCGGAAAGCGATCCAGCGCGCGGTGGATCAGGCGAGCGTTATAGCGGGCGCCTATAGCGGCACGGCGGAGCCTTCGTACGGCGTGGTCTCGCCCGGGCTGACAGGTAGGCGGACCAGCGCCGGATATGCCTTTGACCCCGAAGCGGCGCGCGCGCTGGTCGACGAGGCGGGAGCGTCGGGTCTCGAATTGACGCTTAAAACCCTGAATAATCAGGAAAGAGTGCTTTCGGCGACTATAATCCAGGCCAACTTGGCCGATATCGGAATTAACGTAACAGTAATGCCCGTGGACGCCGGGCCGTTTTGGGAGATGGGTCAGGAAAGCAAAGGCGACGGGTGGAAAGACCTCGAGCTTTGGATCATGCGCTACGGCTCGGGGCCGGATCCCTACGAGCCGTTCCAATGGTTTGTGCGCGATCAGGTCGGAATTTGGAATTGGGAAAGATGGTCGTCCGACGAGTTCGAAGATCTTTTCGCCATGGGCGTAATGGAAACGGACCCGTCCAAGCGAGCGGAAATCTACTTCCGGATGCAGGAAATCATGGAAGACACCGGCGCCTACGTTTGGCTGACGCACGAACCCGAAGTTTTCGTGCACCGCTCGGATCTAAGCGTTCAGCTGGCTCCGTCCGGCGAAATGCAGCTCACGTATTTCGCAGACGTTTAAAGCAATTGCGGCCGGAAGCTTTGTTTCCGGCCGCTGCATTTCGTATTGACCTCGCTTAATCGATGCTTCTCTACATCGTGAAGCGGATAGGCCTTTCGGCGCTAATTATTTTTTTCGCCGTCCTAACGCTTTTCGCATTGCTGAATTCCATACCCGGCGACCCCGCCAGTATCGCGCTCGGCCCGCGCGCCACTCCGGAGGTGCAAGCCGCATACGCGGAAAAAATGCACTTGGACAAGCCGATCGTCATTAGGTTCCTGATTTTCGCCGGGAATGTCGTCAGGGGGGATCTCGGCTCGGACGTATTCACCAATCGAAGCGTTTCGCACACTCTATTGGAGCAGCTGCCCTATACGCTGACATTGGCCGCAGCTGCGCTGGCATGGGCGACGCTCCTGGGCATTCCAATAGGTTGCTTGTCGGCCATTCGCCCGAATTCGTGGCTCGACCGGCTTACCGGCGTGATTTCGATTGGAACGATCGCAATTCCGTCCTTTCTCGTTTCCATTTGGTCGATTTTAGTGTTTGCGATATTTCTGGGATGGCTTCCGGTTATCGGCGCGGGCGACGACGGCGATATTGTCGATCAGCTTAGGCATCTGATCCTGCCCGCCTTCGCGGTCGGGCTCGGCTGGGTCGGGTATCTCGCTCGCATGGTTCGGGCTTCCATGCTGGAAGTTCTCGGCGAGAACTACGTCCGCTCCGCCAGGGCGTTCGGCCTCATGAATAGGACCGTCGTTTTTCGATACGCCCTTAGGGTAGCCATACTCCCGACGATCACGCTCATCGGAATTGGATTCGGCGTGCTTCTATCGGGCACCGTTTTCGCCGAGATAATTTTCTCGCGTCCGGGTTTGGGCAAAATCATCTACGACATGGTTCTGGCACGCAACTTTCCGGTCGTTCAGGGAGCGGTTCTGGTCACCGTGGCGCTTTACGTTTGCGTCACGTTGATCGCCGATATCACCGTGTCGCTGCTGGACCCGCGCGTTCGCGAAAATCTCTAGCGGATAGGAATAAAATGGCCGCGAATTCCTTTGATCGCCCGATGCGCCCGGCTATGGAAAAGTGGCATCTTTTTTTCCGCAACGGACAAGGCGTACTAGGCCTAATTCTCGTTGCGCTGTTTTTCGCCAGCGCGATTTTTGCGCCGTGGCTGGCCACTCACGACCCGACGAAGCTGGACATTCCGGTGCGTCTCGCCGGACCGAGCCTGGATCATTGGCTTGGAACCGACCAGCTGGGCCGCGATACATATTCGCGCGTACTCTACGGGGGCAGGGTTGCCTTGCAGGTGGCGGCGATCGGCGTTTCGACATCCCTCCTTATAGGCTTGGCGCTGGGAATGATTGCCGGCTACGGGCCGCGCTGGCTGGACAATGCGCTTCTTCTCGTATTCGATACGATTCGTTCATTTCCCACGATCGTTCTTTCTCTGGCCGCCGTGTCGCTGCTTGGCCCCAGTCTAAACCTCATTTTAGCGGTCGTGATAGTAACCAGCATACCGGGATATGCGCGATTAGCGCGCACCAGCACTCTCGCTCTCAAGAACTCGGAGTTCATTCTCGCGGAGCGATCCCTGGGAGCCGGCTCGACTCGAACGCTCGCCCATCACGTCATGCCGAATGTGATCGGCCCGCTCCTGATTCTGGCCGCCATGGACATTCCCGTGGTCGTGACGATCGAAGCGGGCCTGAGCTTTTTGGGTTTGGGGGTTTTACCGCCGACCGCGAGTTGGGGCACGATACTGAACGAAGGCTATTTGGTTATCAGAACTTCGCCTTGGCCCGTCGTCGCGGGAGGCGTTCCGCTTGTACTTGCGACGCTCGGATTTACGCTTCTCGGCGAAGCGCTTCGCGATGTTTTCGATCCAAAGCTAAGGAGCCAGCGTTAGATCGTGGAAAAATTACTTGAAATTCGGTCTCTTAGCGTCGACTTTCGCACTCCCCGCGGCCGCGTCCGGGCCTTGCGCGAAGTCAGCATGGTGGTTCCGAAAGGAAAGATAATAGGCGTCGTGGGCGAAAGCGGGTCAGGCAAGAGCACCCTGATTTGGACGATCATGCGACTGCTAGCCGTTAACGGCACGGTCGAAAACGGCGAAATCCTTTTCGACGGCGGCAATGTCCTGGAGTTCGACGACAATAGGCTTAAAGGCTTTCGAGGCGAGAAGGTCTCGATGGTGTTCCAGGATCCTATGACCTCGCAGTCCCCGGTTTTGGACTACCGCAGTCAATTTACCGATATCCTTTACCGGCGCACGGAAATGTCGAGACGCGAACGCCTAGGCAAGGCGATCAAAATGATGAATCGGGTAGGCATACCCGACTCGGAGAAGCGAATTTACCAGTACCCGCACCATTTCAGCGGAGGCATGCGGCAACGCGCCGGCATCGCCATGGCGCTTCTTATGGATCCCTCGCTTCTTATTGCCGACGAACCCACCACGGCTCTCGATGTCACGATGGAAGCCCAGATCATTCACTTAATTCGCGAGGCTCGCTCGGAATTCGGATCTACTGTGATGCTGGTATCGCATAATCTTGGCCTAATCGCCGAATTATGCGATGAAATCGTTGTCATGTACGCTGGCGAAATCGTCGAGCATGCGGATGCCCACGACATATTCTTCGACGCAAAACATCCCTACACGAAAGCTTTAATAGCCTGCAATCCCGCGCTGGACTTGGAGATGGAAGGACAATTTCCGACGATTCCGGGCGATGTTCCCGATCTTCACCAATCGCCTGCCGGCTGCGTTTTCGCTCCCCGTTGCGCATTTTCGGACGAAACGTGCTCGAAAGAAAGGCCCGCCTATTCGATTTCAGCGGGCAAGCATTCGGAAGTCGTGGACCACTCGGTTCGATGCCATCTCTATTGCCCCGACAAAGGCGGCAAGACCAAACACGATTTGACCGCTTTATCCCTGAATGCCGCAGCAGACAGAACTCGAAGCGAGATAGCGCATTGCGATGAGGCGGACGAACTGCTTTCAATCCAGGATCTTCGCGTTCGCTTTCCTACGATGGGACGAATCAAGGCCTTGGCGGAAGGTGTGGACGATCCCTTCATCGATGCGGTCTACGAGGTTTCGCTCGGTCTGCGCGCCGGTGAAACCCTTGGACTTGTAGGCGAAAGCGGATCTGGCAAGACAACGCTCGGACGCGCGATTATCGGTTTGAATGGCGTGCATTCCGGGTCGATCAAATTCAAGGGATCCGAGCTCGTCGGACTGTCGCAAAACCAGTACAGGAAAGTTCGACGCGACGTAGCCATGATGTTTCAGGATCCTGTCGGTTCGCTTAGTCCGCGGCGGACCGTCGGGCAGCTTTTGACCGAGCCGTTTCTGATCCATGGCATCGAAAAAGGCTCGCAGCGGGATCAAGCGGCTCGCCTATGCGAGATGGTGAGCCTTCCCGCAAATTTCTTGTCCCGATATCCCCACGAATTGTCGGGAGGCCAGGCGCGTCGCGTCGGCGTGGCGCGCGCGCTGGCACTCAATCCGGCGCTGATCGTCGCCGACGAGCCGACGGCGGGCCTGGACGTCTCGGTCCAGGGAGAAATATTGAACCTAATGCTGGACATGCAGGCTGCGCACGGTCTCGGATTCCTGCTAATCAGCCACAACCTTCCGGTAATTCGCCATGTGTGCGACAAATTGGCGATCATGTATCTCGGCCGAATCGTCGAGTACGGGGATTGCGAACAGGTTTTCCGGAATCCGGCGCATCCCTACAGCCAGGCGCTCGTTCGAGGAACTCCGCAGCCGGACCCGACACGGAGGCGCCAGCTGGTGTCTATCGAAGGCGAGGTTCCAAGCCTTTCCAATCGGCCGGGCGGCTGCGAATTTCATACCCGATGCCCGTACTCCGGCGAACGGTGCAAATACCTTGTCCCTGAGCCGTCGCTTCTTGCCGACGGCAGGACTGTGAGATGCCACAATCCGTTGGCCGAATGAGCTCGATCGATTGCTTCGCTTTGAATTCAGCAAGCGAAATTTCCTGATTCGCGGATGCAATTCGGGGCGAACCTGGCTTTACTTTCCGCAGGCGGCCGAAATGGAGAAAGAATGGCATAGCTCCTGAGCGAGCGAGCGGACCGCGATATTATTGCGCTCGGCAAATTTCCGACTTGCTCGGCTGGCCGGAACTTCAGGGAGATCTGAAGAAGGGTTCCATGACCAGCCTGCTGGTATTCATGGGTTTTCGGCCATGCGGCCGCCGGCCAACCTGTCAGCCTTATGGGAACGTTCCGGTCGGGGTTCACTCCGAGAAGCTGGAACGCCCGTTTCTGGACCGGGGTCGGCCTGGTGACGACCGACAGCAGGCTTTCGCCATGGTCCGGCAGGCGCAGCTGGTTCAGCGCCATCCCCGAGAGATCGTCGAGCAGCGTGCGGAAGCTGCGGGCGGGCAGGTCGTGTCAAGCGGCTTCGAATTTTGGGGTGTATCTCAAACTTGTTGAAAAGCGATGCAAGAAAGTATTCCTATAGCAGCGCGCCTCTTTATGTGTTGGAAGGTCGGAAACTCCCATTCGACCAAATCAACCATTTTGGGCTACACCCCGAATTTTGAGCCCGCCGCCGCGGTCCTGCGCGGCGGCTCGTCGCCCGTGAGGGGCGATTGGCGGCCTCCAGGACTCGCCGCCGGAAACGGTCGGCTTGAACGTCCCGGCGGTTTCGAGTGCGGGCGCAGGCCGGCTGCCCGCCCGAACTTGTCCGAATTGGACAAATATTCCGTTGAACCCGGCCTGCTCGATTGTACAATGCGGAAACGCAGTTTCTCGCAAAGGACAAGGAGACTTCAATGACAAGACTGACTCGACGCGGATTCATGGCTACGACCGCTGCCGCGAGCGCCGCGCTGGGCGCGCCTGCCATCGTGCATGCTCAAGGCAAAGTCACCGTCGGCATGGCCTGGCCGGGCATGCAGGACGCTGTCTGGTCCACGAGCCACAAGCTGTTGAATGAATTCGCCGCCGCGTCGGACACCGAGATCGAGCTGGTGTTTACGGCGGCCGACATGGACGTGGCAAAGCAGGCGAGCGACGCCAACGACCTGATCAGCCGGGGCGTCGACGTGCTCCTGGTGTTCCCGATCGATTCCAAGGCGATTTCGTCAAGCGTCAAACGCGCGCGCGACGCGGGCATTCCATCCATGGCGTTCCTGCGGCAGGTGCACGCGGATGCGAGGCATCAGGCAGATGTCTTCGTCGGCATCGACGCCAAGTACCAGCAGCTCAGTTCTGCGCGAACAGTCTTCGAAAAGATGAAGGCGGACGGCGCGGAGGTCGGCGAAGTGCTCTGGGTGTCAGGCGACATTCGCGACGAAAACTCGCGTCTGCGCGGCGTCGGCCTGCAGGAAGCCTGCGACGAGCACGGAGCAAGCATTGCGCAGGATCTCGTCGGCAACTGGGACCCGCAGCAAGCCGCCGCGGCCCTCGCCCCGGCGCTGAAGGCGTATCCCGACATCAATCACATTTCCGTCGCGTCCGACGTCATGATGTCCGGCGTGCGCCAAGTGCTGCAGGATGCGGGAAGGTGGGCTCCGCACGGCGAGCCCAGCCACATCTATTTGTCCAGCGTGGATGTTTTTCCAATCGGACTCGAGCTTCTGCGTTCCGGGCATCTGGATGCCGATACGATCTTCGATGTTACGGGCATGTGCCGCGAGGCGGTTGACCTGATGCCTCGCCTCGCCGCGGGCGAATCTTTCGACAGCGATATCCTGATCCAGGGACCGGTCTTCACGCCGGACAACGTCGACGATCCCGAAATGCAGGCGCAGCTCTGGGCCACCTGACGACCCGGACAAACTAGCCGGGGGCGGCGCCTTGCGCCGTTCCCGATCTTTACCCGGCATGGTTGATGAATCTCAATTCCGTGCATCGGGCGCAAGCCCGGGGCTGAAGCTCTGGCACTGGATCAGCGCCAATCCGGCGCTCCTGCCCGTGGCCCTGTCTGTCGCGATGGCGATCATTTTCGCGCTTACGGTGCCGAAATTCGCCGATCTCCGCAACATCATGAACATTTTCGGGCAGCTCGGGTTTCTCGGATTCCTATGCATCGGCATGACCTACGTCATGGTCGCCGGGGGAATCGACCTGTCGAGCTACACGGTGGTATCCGCCTCCGCCGTGGTCGGCGCGACGGCCATGGTCGCCACGGACTCCACGCTTCTGGGGTGCGTCCTGATGCTTGCGATCGGATGCTCTTTCGGCATCGTGAACGGCATCGCGGTGGCGTATCTCCGGATGATCCCCTTCATAGTGACGCTCAGTACGATGGTGGTCGCGGAAGGCTTTGCGATCTGGTTTACGCAGGCTCAAAGCGTCTATGGATTGCCGGATGCCTTCATCGACAACTTTTCCGCGCGTATCCTTCCGATGACCCTTGGAATCAGCCCGAGACCCGTGGGCATACCCGTCGCGGGAATTGCCGTGCTGGTTGCGGCGCTCGCGCTGGGATTCGTCCTGTCGCGCACGATTTACGGGCGCCGGGTCTACCTGACCGGCGCCAACGAGGAGACCGCGCGCATCTCGGGCGTCAAGGTCCGGCGCATAGAGTTTTCGACATATGCGATCGCCGGGATCATGGCGGGGATCACGGCGATTGTTCTTACCGCCGACTTAGGAACCGCGACGACCGCAATGGTCCGCGACGTGCGGCTGATGGACATAATTGCGGCGACGGTCATCGGCGGCGCGAGCCTCAAGGGCGGCAAGGGGTCTATCCTGGGCACGATGTTCGGGCTCCTGTTCCTCACGATGCTCTCCAACGCCTTCAACCTGCTGGGGGTTTCGCCCTTCATCGCGATGGTCATCAAGGGCTCCGTGCTCGTGGCCGTGATCGGTCTCGACGTGCTGAGGGCGAAATGACCGCGACGCTGCATATGGAAGGCGTTACCAAGGCCTTCCCAGGCGTAAAGGCGCTTGATTGCGTCTCGATAACCGTTCAGGCGGGGGAGGTCATGGGGCTTGTCGGCGTCAACGGCGCCGGCAAGTCGACTCTGATGAACGTGCTTGGCGGCATCTATATGCCGGAGGAGGGCCATGTCGAGATCAACGGGCGGCGCGTGGAGCTGAGGCGCCCCTCCGATGCGGACGAGGCCGGGATCGCGTTTATTCATCAGGAGCTTCTCTACTTCCCCACGCTCACCGTGGCCGAAAACATGTTCATTTCGCGTCTCCCCGCGGGGCGACTGCCGTTCACGGTCGACAAGCGCGCGGCTCAGAACCGGGCGGGCGAAGCTCTCGGCCAGCTCGGCTCGGCGATCCGGCCTTCGGCGCCGATGGAAACGCTTTCGGTCGGCGAGAAGCAGGTGGTCGAAATCGCCCGCGCGGTTGCGCAGGGAGCGGACATCGTGATCTTCGACGAACCGTCCTCGTCTCTATCGATCAAGGAAAAGGACGCGCTCTTCGCCATCGTCCGCAAGTTGAAGGCGGAGGGCAAGGCAATCATATACATCAGCCATTTCCTCGACGAGATCGAGGAACTCTGCGACAGCTACGCGGTGCTAAGAAACGGGCGGCTGGTCGGATCGGGAAGCGTGGCGACAGTTACGCGAAGCCAGATCGTCGAACTGATCGTCGGCCAGGCCATGAGCGGGCCGGCCGCGCGGAAGCGAAAAATCGGCGGCGCGCCGCGGCTAACTCTCTCGGGCATCCGCCGGGACGGCATACTTCACGGGATCGACCTCGAATTCAAGCGCGGCGAGGTACTGGGGCTATGGGGACTCTTGGGTTCCGGGCGAACGGAGCTGATCCGTTCGATTCTCGGACTCGATCCGATGCATGGCGGATCCATGACGTTCAACGACGATGGCGGCAGCCGCCCGATCGGTCATCGGGAATTGCTGGAGCGAACGGCCTATGTTACCGAGAACCGCCGCACCGACGGGCTGTTTCTCGACGAGGCCGTCTGGAAGAACATTTCGGCCACGACCCTGGATCAATACGCCGCCGGCAGAATGCGGGTTCTCGACAAGGCCGCCGAAGAGCGGACGGCGATTTCCATGATTGAACGGCTGACGATTCGGACCCCGAGCCACCGCGCCCGCGCGGCCAACCTTTCCGGAGGCAACCAGCAGAAGGTGGTCTTCGCCAAGTGGCTGAACCGGAAACCCGAGATTCTTATTCTTGACGAGCCGACCCGCGGCGTCGATGTCGGGGCCAAGCGCGAGATAGGAGAACTTGTCGAATCGCTCGCGGATTCGGGATCGTCGGTTCTGCTGGTCACCTCGGAAATCGAAGAGATGGTTGCCCTTGCCGACCGGGTGGCGGTCATACGCGACGGCGTGATCGCGTCCGAGGCGAAGGGCGAAAGCATCACCGAGGCCGACTTGATGGCCGCGGCGATGGGAACAGAGGCAGCGGATGCATGAATCCATGATCCAGGCAAAGCGCATCGGCTTGGAATACGGGTTCTACCTGCTGCTCCTTGCGATTGTCGCGGTCTTCACCGTAATCTCGAACTCGTTTCTGACAGTGTCGAACTTCGTGCAGATCGCCATTGCCTCGACGTTTCTGCTGGCCGCGGCGGCGGGATTGACCCTGGTGCTCGTCACCGGCGAAATCGACCTCTCGATCGGCTCGACGGCCTATGTCGCAGCGACGATAGTCTATCTCACGGCAGACGCTCCGGCGGGGCTGTCGATTGCGGCGGCGCTGGGCGCCGGCCTCGCCATCGGGCTCTTCAACGGCTGGATCGTAGCCTATCTCGGCATGAATTCGCTACTGGCCACGCTTGGATTGATGATCGCCTATCGGGGCGTGGCGCTGGTCATTACCGAAGGGACGGTCAAGCAGGCGGGCGAAGGCCTTGCCGATCTGGGGCAGTTGAAGCTCTTCGGAGTCATTCCCTTGATTTTTTTGACCGCGCTTGCGATTCTTCTGGTTTTCCAGTGGATCCTTCGCAAGACTAGGCTCGGCACCTACTGGCTCGCGATCGGAAACAACGAGGACTCGGCCAGAAAGATCGGCGTGCCGGTCCGTCGGGCGAAGCTGGCGGCGTACGCCCTGTGCGGGATTTCGGCGGCCGCCAGCGGCACGCTCCTCGCCGGCTATCTGGGCGAGATCACCACCTTCACCGGCCGGGGCATGGAATTTCAGGCGGTGGCGGCCGTAGTTATCGGCGGCACTAGCCTCTTCGGCGGTCGCGGAAGCGCGTTTCCGGGGACGCTCGCCGGGGTACTGCTGCTTATCATCATAAACAACGGCCTCGGCACCCGCGGCGTGTCGCCATTCGTCTATCCGTTCGTGGCGGGCGCGCTGATTTTCTTTGCGATCTACCTTGACGCGATAAAGAACCGGGCGCGCTCCTCCTGAATATCCGGTTAACTGCGACCGTACCGGCGACAATCCCGGCATCCGCAGCGGCGCAGGAATTGCTTGGGGCATGCCGCCGGAACGCCTTGATGCCCGCGCGGCATAGTCTGGCAAAGGCGATTGGCGGGGCTTGCGCGAGCAGCGCGACGGCCAAATGATCCTAAAAGTTGCCGGGCGGCAATTCGCAAAAGCAGTTCAACCGACCTGAATCCCGCCGTACTACCGCGCCGGGCACGCGGAATCGAGCGGCGGTCGCATGCTAAATCGACCGGGCGCCGCGGCCGCTCCCTTCGATTTCAAAAGGCGGATCGTCATGGAGCGGCTTAAGCGTTCTGCGACATTCCCCGCATCGCAAAGTAGGATCGCCGGCGAATTCGATGCGCTATTCCAAGAGATTGTCGCCGCCGTCGTCCAGCGTTTCCGGCCTAGTCCAGTAGCGGTACTGCGGCGTCCAGTCGCTATCTCCCATTCCGGCGAGCGCGAGCAGATGCCAGATCGGGCTGAAGCGGTCGCCCGGTCCGAACACTGCGCTGTTCTTTCGAAGCACTCCGCTTTCCGATCGCTCGTAGATCACCGCCCCTGGCATGTTGCCATGCCCCTCCATCACGGTCTGCTCGCGGATATATTCGCCCCCGCCGTGCGATGCGAGGCGGAAGCTCCAGTTGCGGGAATTAGCGAATTCGCGCTGCAGCCGGGGCGGATCGGGAGATAGGAGGACAACGGACATTGCGTTTTCCAGGTGCGCGAGAAGACCGTTGAAGCCGTCCGCCCAAAGCGTGCAGTAGCGGCATCCCTGCCCCATGTTGTGGATGGCCAGCAAATGCCGCTTGCCGCAGAATAGCCCGGACAGGGTCGCCTCTCCGTCCAGAGTCTCGAAGCGGTATTCGGGAACCGGACTGGCATCCGCATTCCTGCGCAATTCATTCAGCTTCGCGGTAAGCTCGTATATCTCCCGCTCAAGTTCGGCTATATTCTGGCTAGGCATGCCTATTCCCTCCCGCTCCGCCCGATCGACGGGCAAATTGCCGACTGCAGCCGATTCAGGATACGCCCTGCGCCGCCCGGCGACAAGCTCCGATGCAACCCGGACTCCCGCCGCCCCCGCGTCTAGCGGGCGCATCCGAAGCGGAACCCGCCTAATTCCCGCGTCAACTTCCAGAATGCGCGTGAAGCCGACGCGGGCTGCGAAGCCCAATGCAGCGCGCCGCGAGCATCCAGGCTCGCCGCGCCGGACATTCGCCGCCGGCCCGGCGGATCAAGGAGGTATCGATTTCCACCTTCGCCGCCGATCTAATTATTCGGTCGGCTCGGCACCTGCGGGAAGGGGAAAGTGGCAGGCGACCTGTCGACCGCGGACCGCCGGGCGAGGAGCTTCCTTCGCACAGCGGTCGCAAACCCAGGGGCAGCGCGTGTGAAACTCGCAGCCGTTCGGCCTCGCCCTCCGTTTCGCGCCGCGAAAGATCTGCCGAAGGCGAAATCCTGGACGATGATTTCGAATCCCGGTCTTGAACGCGTGCATCAGCATGTCCGCGACGGGCAAATTCGCTCGTCCTGGACTCAAGGCCCCGCCACGACCCGATTCGAAGAACTCGAAACGGAGATAACGGTCGGAACGGCAGCGTCCTATAGAGTTTCAGCGACTGTCCCTTGCAGGGCCGAATGCAGGATCGCGCATTCGATCAAGATTTCGCGCCGCGACGGGAATGCCGGCATCTCCAGCAGCATAGTCGCGTCGGGAGCCGGCGAGACCATTGAAGCGAGCGGGATCCTAAGCGTCAATTGGGACGGGAAGGAACTATTCCGAAAATCCTGGAAGGCTTGACAGCCGCCGCTCGCAATGCCGGGGCTCGGGATTTCCGCTTTTCCGCGGCCGTCTCGGAACCGGGCCGCGCGCTTCGCTATGGCTCGGAAGCGTCGCCTTCGGTCACCGCTCTCTCGTATTGCTTCAATACTTGCTGCACGGCGGAAATCAGAATCGATTCCATACCCCCGCCGCTCGGCGCCGCGCCGATGTTCGGAAGGAACTGCCTCAGCAGCGGTTCCGGAACATTCTTCTTGGAATCGAAACTGGAACGCAAATCCTCGACCGCCGCCGCGGCCCTGGAAGCCGGCCAGTAGTACCGGATTCTGTCCGAATAGCTGAAATGCCGCTGCACCCACGCTTCGGTCTCGGTGCCGCCGTAGTAGTTCCGCCAGAATTCCGGCGCCTCGAGCATGGCTTCCTCCATCGCGTCCATCAGCTTTCCGCGAGGAGCGCGCCCCTCCAGCGCATCGTTCGCGAAGTCGAGGCCGTAGAGCGCCTCGCGCAGGGCGAAAGTCAGCCAGGGTCCGACCTTCAGAATCGCGAAACCGCGTTCTACGAGCTGCCTGAGCACGGATTCGGTCTGGTAGTCGGTCGAATGGGCCTCGAATACGATACCCGGCATTTCCTTTAGGGATTCCGACAGGGCGCGGGCCTTGCCGGCGTCGAAGCGAGCCACGCCCGCGTGCCCGAATTCCACTCCGGGCTGCACGACAAGCGCGACGACGCGGGAGAACGCGTCATCGAGGCCGAGACGGCCGAAGGCATCGCGGTGGGCGCGATAAGTGTCGATCGCGGCTTCCGGATCTGTTACGCGCGGCGCGCCGAGGTTGTCGACCGCGCCGCCCGGCGCGGGCACTTCGGTTCCGATTACATAGACCGGCGGCCGACCTGCATCCATGCGCGACTCCGCCGCGGCTGCCAGCCTCGCCGCGCGCTCGGCGCAAACCGCATCGGAAAGAGCCGCCGGCTCGTTCAGGCAGCCCATGGACGTGTCTAGATGAAGCTTGGCGAAGCCGGCCTCCGCGTACGCGGCGACCATGTCCTCGGCGTTCGCCATCGCGCGCTCGGCGGGAAGCGCTTTCCAGGGGTTGGTTCCGAGATGATCGCCGCCGAGAATGATTCGATCGGGGTCGATCCCAGCCTGCCCCGCGATAGTCTCGACCATGCGGCGAAATCCAAGCGGAGTCATTCCGGTGTAGCCGCCATCCTGGTTTACCTGGTTGCAAGTGGCTTCGATCAGCGCCGGGCGGCCGGAAGCCAGGGAAAGGCGCAAATGCGCTTCTACGACCAGGGGATGGGCGGAGCAGACAGAGGCTATGCCCGCGTGTTCGCCGTTCCGGAAGGCGGCGGGGATGTCAAAGAGCGGGTGCTTCACCGCCTAGCGCGCCCCGATGTTCTCGGACAGGAATCTGCGCAGCGCCGGCATGTCGCTTACGCCCTCCATCGGCCCGCGCTTCGCTACCGACAAGGCGCCCGACGCGGACGCAAGAGCGAGCGCGTCCTCGACCGCGGCTCCCCGCAGCCAGAGAGACGTGAATGTGGCTCCGAAACAGTCCCCTGCGCCGGTCGGGTCGATTTCGCCGACGGCTATCGCCGGTCCCCGGATATCGCGCGCCGCGTCGTAGTAGCGCGCGCCCTCCGATCCATTCTTATGCACGATGGCTTCGACGCCAAGGTCAAGCAGCTCCGCGACGGCGCCGCGCTCGCTATCGGCACTCGTCAGGAGCGCGAGCTCGTCGCCGCTAGGAAGGTAGAGGTCGGTGGCCAGCAGCACTTTGCGCATTGCTTCGCGCACGGCCGGCGACTTCAGAATTTCCTTGCGCGAGTTCGGGTCGAAGGAAACGGTCCCGCCGCGGGACTTGACCGCGGCGGCGGTCTCGATGTTGAGCGCAATGATGTCCCCGCCCGACAAGGACGAGCCCATGACATGAAGATGGTCCGCGCCGTCGAGCGCCGCGCGCACGGCGTCGGACACGGCGATGCGGCCGCATGCGCTATGCCGGATATTGAACACGAAATCCCTCGATCCGTCGGGCCGGTAGCGGACGAAGGCGCTGCCTGTCGGGCGATCGTCGTCGATCCGTATTGCCGACACGTCGACTCCGTCCGCGCGCAGGCGATCCAGATTGAGCCTGCCGAAATCGTCGTTGCCGACGGCCGATACGATCGCGCAGGGCTGGCCGAGGCGCGCCGCCTGATCGGCGAATATCGCCGGCGCGCCGGACGGGAACGGACCCGTCAGCGCCATCGTCTCCAGAAATCCCCTGCCCCTGGCATCCGCCATGATCTCGACGAGTATCTCCCCGATGACAACGATCTTTTTCATTGCTTCCAAGCGGTTCCGATTTCCAATGGCGGGCGCGGGCCATTTTAACCCCGAGGCCGCGCCGTTGAAAAGGCTCTTCGCCGAGATGCCGGAACCAGTTCGTTTGCTTCGCCCGCGGCGCCGCGAAAGGCCGAGCGTTCGCCCCGCGTCCGGCGACGACTGGCGGGCTTCGGGCGAGGCTAGCCGGCCCAGGCGGCAGCGGATTCCGCTTCGGCAATACATATGGGCCGCTATCGGAGCGCGCCCGCAAATTCTAGTTCCCCCGTCGTGGCGGCGCGCGAGTTCAATTCCGGAAACTCCGTCATGGTTGACATTGTTCGCGAAAATGTGCGAATCGCTGACCGCATCAACATTCTATAGGAGAAATCGAATGGGATTTAAGAGAGCCTTGATCGGCGCGGGCATTGTCGTGTCTGGAAGCGTCGCGGGATCGCTGGCCGAAGAGCTGACGATCGCTACCGTTAACAATTCAGACATGATCATAATGCAGAAGCTGTCTTCGCATTGGGAAGCCGAGACCGGCCACACATTGAATTGGTCCGTGCTGGAAGAAAACGTTCTTCGCCAGCGAGTAACCACGGATATCGCAACCAAGGGCGGAGCTTTCGACATCATAACCATCGGCGCGTACGAAGCACCGATCTGGGGCGCGCAGGGCTGGCTCAATAGCCTGGACGACTTCGGCGACAGCTACGACTACGACGATATATTCGAAACCGTCCGCAACGGCCTGTCGGCCGACGGCGCGCTCTACGCCGTCCCGTTCTACGCCGAGAGTTCCTTCACGTTCTACCGCAAGGACATCTTCGAGGCCGCCGGCATCGAGCTGGGCGACGAGCAGATGACCTACGACGAATTCAAGGATATCGTCGCGATGGTGCACGACCCCGACAACGGCGTCTACGGAACCTGCCAGCGCGGCAAGGCCGGCTGGGGCGAAAACATGGCCTTCGTCGGGCCGCTCGTCAACGCCTTCGGCGGTCGCTGGTTCGACTTGGACTGGAATCCGCAGCTCACCAGCGAGGCGTGGGTCAATGCATTGAACTACTACGTGGACCTCATGCACTCGTACGGCCCGCCGGGCGCTTCGGCCAACGGCCACAATGAAAACCGCGCCCTGTTCGCCGACGGCAAATGCGCCACCTGGGTCGACGCCACGTCAGCGGCTGGCTACATTTTCAATCCGAATGAAAGCTCGGTGGCCGACAAGACCGACTTCACGCAGGCGCCCAAGCAGGTTACCGACAAGGGAACCGGCTGGTTCTGGGCCTGGGCTCTCGCCGTTCCCGCGAGCTCGACCAAGGTCGACGCGTCCAAGAGCTTCCTCGCGTGGGCGACTTCCAAGGAATACGTCGAATTGGTCGGGGAAAGCGAAGGCTGGGTCGCGGCTCCTCCGGGAACCCGCAAGTCGACGTACGCCAACGCGAACTACATGTCCGCGGCTCCGTTCGCCGAAACCGTGCAGAATTCAATTCTCGCGGCGAACCCGGCCGACGCTACGCTCGAGCCCGTTCCCTATACCGGCGTTCAATTCGTAGCGATCCCCGAGTTCCAGGGCATAGGCAACTATGTAGGGCAGCAAGTCGCGGCGGCTCTGGCCAACCAGCAGACCGTCATGGAGGCGCTCGAAAACTCGCAGGCCTTCGCCGAGCGCGAAATGAGAAAAGCGGGTTACATCCAGTAAACTCCCGCACTTGCCGGGCCGATGACGATTCATCGGCCCGGATTCCTACTCAGCAACTGGTCGCCGATCAGTTTCCGCCGTTTCGGGGCTAGCGACCAAATTCGGGAATTCGCGCTTCGTGGCTACCCAGCATTCTCGCGCCGCAGCCAGACTGATGATCTCTCCAGCCGTGATCCTGCTGCTGTGCTGGATGCTCGTGCCGCTGGGAATGACGCTGTATTTCTCGTTCCTGCGATACAATCTGCTGATGCCCGGAACGGAAAGCTGGAACGGGTGGACGAACTACTACTACTTTCTTACGGATCCCAGCTTCACGGACGCGATCATCAATACGCTGCTTCTGGTCGGTGGCGTTCTGGCGATCACCGTTGTCGGCGGCGTTCTATTCGCGCTGCTCCTCGATCAGCCCATGTGGGGGCAGGGCTTAATTCGCGTGCTCGTGATCGCGCCGTTCTTCGTTATGCCGACCGTGTCCGCTCTGGTCTGGAAGAACATGTTCATGAACCCGGTGAACGGCATATTCGCCCACCTGGCCAACGCGCTCGGCGTCGCGCCTCTGGACTTCTTCGCCCGCATTCCGCTCGCGTCCATAATCTGGATCGTCAGCTGGCAGTGGCTTCCGTTCGCGACCTTGATTCTCCTTACATCGCTTCAGTCTCTCGACCAGGAGCAGCTTGAAGCCGCGGAAATGGACGGCGCGAACTGGCTCAGGCGATTCCGGTTCGTCATGATCCCGCACCTCGCCCGCCCCGTAACCGTCGTGATCCTGATCCAGACGATTTTCCTTCTGTCCATATTCGCCGAGATACTCGTAACGACCAATGGCGGGCCGGGGACGGCGACGACGAATTTGACCTACCTCATCTACGTGCAGTCGCTCCTGCAGTTCGACGTGGGCGCGGGCTCCGCCGGCGGCGTGATCGCCATTATCCTTGCAAACATTGTCGCGATCTTCCTAATGAGGATGATCGGCAAGAACCTGGACGCCTGAACCATGGCCCGTGAAGTTTCGAAGCGGCGCAAGGCGATAACGACGGCGGCAGCCGGCTGCGTCGGCTTCCTGATGTTCTTCCCGATCCTCTGGATTGCTATCCTGTCGCTAAAATCCGAAGGCGACGCGATCCGGGGCCCGCTGGAAATTCTCAGCTCCAACTGGACGCTCGAAAGCTACGGCGCCGTTCAAGAGCGCTCCAACTATCTCAAGCACTTCACGAACTCGGTCGCGATTTCGTTCGGCTCCACGTTCCTCGGGATGCTCGTCGCGATCCCGGCCGCATGGGCGATGGCGTTCGTGCCGGGCCGGCGCACCAAGGACGTGCTGATGTGGATGCTTTCGACAAAGATGCTGCCGCCCGTGGGCGTGCTCATTCCGCTGTACCTCATATTCAGGGACACCGGGCTTCTCGACACGCGAACGGGGCTTGTCCTGGTGATGATGCTCATCAATCTGCCGATCATGGTGTGGATGCTCTATACGTATTTCAAGGAGGTTCCGGGCGAAATCCTGGAAGCCGCGCGAATGGACGGCGCGACGCTGCGCAAGGAGCTGTTCTACGTTCTGACTCCCATGGCGCTTCCGGGAATGGCTTCCACGGTCCTCCTGGTCATTATCCTCGCATGGAACGAGGCCTTCTGGACGCTGAACCTGACAGCTGTAAAGGCGGCGCCGCTTACGGCCTTCATAGCCAGCTACTCCAGCCCCGAGGGACTCTTCTACGCCAAGCTCAGCGCCGCCAGCATTGTCGCCATCGCGCCGATACTCCTTCTGGGCTGGATTAGCCAGAAGCAGCTCGTGCGCGGCCTCACCTTCGGCGCGGTCAAATGACAATTGGAAAATGACATGGGACGCATTACTCTCAGCCAGGTAAAGAAAGACTTCGGGGAGGTCAGCGTTATTCAGAAGCTGAGCCTGACCATCGAGGACGGCGAATTCATAGTCTTCGTCGGGCCGTCGGGCTGCGGCAAATCCACCCTGCTCCGATTGATCGCGGGGCTCGAGGACATTACCGAAGGCCAGATCGAAATCGACGGGAGGAACGCAACCGAGCTGCCTCCCGCCAAGCGCGGCCTCGCCATGGTGTTTCAGTCCTACGCCCTCTACCCGCACATGTCGGTTCGAAAGAACATCGCGTTCCCTCTGCGCATGGCGGGCGTCGAAAAGTCCCAACAGGACAGGCTCGTCGAAGAAGCGGCCCGAATGCTGAATCTGACGGACTACCTGGATCGCCGCCCCAGGCAGCTGTCCGGGGGGCAGCGGCAGCGCGTGGCCATCGGCCGGGCCATCGTGCGGAAGCCGGCCGCCTTCCTGTTCGACGAACCTCTTTCAAATCTCGACGCGGCCTTGCGGGTCGGCATGCGCCTCGAGATAAGCGAACTGCACAAGCGCCTCGAAACGACAATGATCTACGTTACGCACGATCAGGTCGAGGCCATGACCATGGCGGACAGAATCGTCGTGCTGAACGACGGCCGGATCGAGCAGGTAGGCACCCCGCTGGAACTCTACCGAAAGCCGGGGAATCTTTTCGTTGCGGGATTCGTCGGATCGCCCAAGATCAATCTTCTGAGCGGGGCCGAATCCCGCAAGCACGGCGCCGCAACAATCGGCATTCGGTCCGAGCATATTTCAATTTCGACGGAAGGGGGCGACTGGCCCGGCTCGATAGGGGTATCGGAGCACCTGGGATCGGATACGTTTTTCCACGTGGCCTGCGAAGGAGGCGATGCTCCCATCACCGTTCGCGCCGACGGCGAAGTCGATCTGAAATACGGCGACAAGGTATTCCTTACGCCCGACACCGCGCAAATCCACAAGTTCGACAGCCGCGGCCTTCGCATAGATTGAAACTTCCTGACGAAAATTTCGCATGTCTCGGGAGCGCCATGCGCTGCCGGGCCGGACTTTGCGGACGCATCCGTTCCCGATGGCGCCGGACTGGCGCGGAGCCTGCCGGCGCGGCTCCGTCCCGTCCGCCTTTGACTCGCCGCATGAGGGCGGCATGGCGCGACCGCTTGCAGACAGAGCTGGACTCGTTGGCTGAAACAGCATTCCTTTCGATGTCTCGCGACATTTGCTCGCGTCGCCTCTCCCCGAACCCGGGAGGACAGCCGTCCCGAGGCGCGACCGCCCTTTCGGCAGACGGGCGCATGGCGGAACCATTCGAATCCGGGCCGGCGCCAGTCGGTCCGGCGATGATTCCGAGGGAGCAAACTCCGAAGCCGGGCAATTTGTTCAGGTCGAACGCATGAAAACGACCGAGCGTTCGAATGCTGCGGCGACCTTTAGGCGCCGCGACCCCGAAAGAAATTCCCCAAACGCGCAGCCAATGCGGATGGAGCCAAATGCCTGAGTTGATCAAATTGAGCAATCTCACGATCGGCGACCTGCCAAGCGCCGTCGCCGCGCCGACCTATGATCGCCTCGGGCTGAGGCCGGGCATCGTCCATATCGGCCTAGGCAACTTCCACAGGGCGCATCAGTCCTGGTATCTTCATCGTCTTTTCGAAAAGGGGCTCAATCGCGACTGGGCGATTATCGGCGCGGGCGTGCGGGCGTTCGATGCCCGGCAGCGCGAAAAGCTGCTGGCCCAGGACTGCCTTACGACGCTGATCGAACTGGACCCCGGCGGCAAGTCGGCGGAGGTTGTCGGCTCCATGATCGACTACATTCCTGTCCAGGAGGGCAACGGAGCGCTGATCGACCGCATGGCCCGCTCGGATATCCGCATCGTGGCTCTAACGGTTACCGAAGGCGGATACTATACGGATGCAACGTCCGATGAATTCGACGCGGCGCATCCCGACATTCTTCACGACGCGGCGAATCCCAATGCGCCGACTACCGCCTTCGGAGCCATTGTCGCCGCGCTAAAGCGGCGGCGCGATACCGGGGGCGGTCCGTTCACTTGCATGAGTTGCGACAACCTCCAGGGCAACGGCGAGGCGCTTCGGCGGACAGTCGTATCGCTGGCCCGCCTATCCGATCCGGCTCTGTCGGACTGGATCGACGCCAACTGCACGTTCCCCAACTCGATGGTCGACTGCATCGTTCCGGCGACGGGACCGAAGGAAATCGCATTGGCGCGGGAATTCGGCGTTGACGACCGCGCGCCGGTGACGCACGAGAACTTTCGCCAATGGGTGATCGAAGACGACTTTTGCGCCGGTCGCCCCGATTGGCACGAGACGGGCGCAACATTCTCGAATAGAGTGCCCGATTACGAAAGGATGAAGATTCGCATCCTAAACGCGGGCCATCAGGTAATCGCCAACCCGGGAGAAATCCTGTCGATCGAAACGATTTCCGGCTGCATGGAGCACCAGCTAATCAGAGCGCTGCTGCGCAAGGTCGAATCGGAAGAGATTGTGCCTCGCGTCAATCCGGTGCCCGGCATGGCGCCGAACGACTACTTCGATTTAATCGAAAAAAGATTTTCCAATCCCGCCATCGTCGACACGACCCGTCGCGTCGCGTTCGATGGATCGTCGCGCCATCCAGGTTTCGTGCTACCGATGATCCGAGAGGGGCTGGCTTCCGATGCTTCGGTCGAAGGGCTGGCGCTGGTGGAGGCGATTTGGGCGCGCATGTGCGAAGGCACGCGCGAAGACGCAAGCCGAATAGAGGATAACGACCCCTCGTGGCGGAGGCTGGCCGCGGTCGCGAAAAGAGCTCGGGACGATCCGGGCGCATGGCTCGAACAGGCGGCAATTTACGGCGATTTGGCGAATGCCGCGCGCTTCGCCGGCCCGTTCAAGCATTGGCTGAGCACGATCTGGGCCGAAGGATTGGAAGCCGCGCTTTCGAGCTATACCGGCGATCGGGCGTAGCGGCTGCGACCCGGGCCCGGAGAGGAGGCTGCATTGAAGGCGATTTCGTTTCCGGAAAAGGGAAAAGTGGCGCATGTCGCTCTTGACGACCCGCGGGCCGGCGACGGCGAGGTTGTCGTCGACATCAAGGCCAGCGGCGTCTGCCATACGGACATCGAGGTATTGCAGGGCAATTACGGAACGTCGGCTTTCCCCCTGGTTCCGGGCCACGAATACGCGGGAGTCGTGACGGAAATCGGCGCGGGAGTATCAGGCATCGGAATTGGAGACCGCGTCGTAGTCGACCCCAACATCGAGTGCGGAGCTTGCCGCGCCTGCCGTCGCGGATGGGCTCACTTGTGCGAAGATCTGGGCGCCTACGGCGTAACGATAAACGGCGGTTTTGCGGAAAGGAGCGTTGTCCGGGCCTCGTCCGTCCATCCGATCGGAGACTTGGAATTTCACGTTGCCGCACTTGCCGAACCGATCGGCTGCGTGCTTAACGGATTGGGCGCCGTCTGCGGCGAGACGGATGAAAGCGCTCTGATATTCGGCGCCGGACCCATGGGCCTGCTTATAGCGGTCACGCTCAGGACGAGAGGCATTCCGGAAATCGCCTTGGTCGAGATCGACGAAGCTCGACTGGAATTGGCCGAAGGCTTCGGATTCGCGGCCGTCGACGCCAACGCCTCCTCACTAGCCGACATGCATCGAAGCTTCGATCTTGTCGTCGACGCCACCGGCGCGGCGGCGGTTGCCGGGAAAATTGTCGAATTCATCGCCAATGGCGGCAAGGGCCTGTTCTTCGGGGTTTGCCCTGCTGACGAAAAAATCGGCATTGCGCCGTTTGAGATGTTTCGCAGGCAAATTACATTGTCCGGTTCGCATTCGCTAAACCACAATATTCCGGAGGCTCTCGGCGTCGCACGCGCTCTTGGCTCGGACATCGGGCGGCTGGTATCACACCGGATGCCGCTGCAGGAAGTTGCATATTGCCTGTCGAACGGCATGCCTGCCGGCAGTCTCAAGGTTCAAGCCGCCGGGGATTGATTTCTTTTCGTCGAAGCGGTGCGGGAGATCGGCATTCCGGCGGCTAGTCGCGTAATTTATCGAGACGGATTTGCATCCCGGCCGCGCACGGATCGACTTTGCGGTTCATTTGAGGGCTGGACCGTATAAATTCGGTCACCGAACTGGCGCAGGGCCGACTGCATCGCGCGTATAGCGGTGCCGCGCAATGCTGCCGAACCGCCTTTGAATTCAATCCGGCCGAGCTCTTTGAGCCATGGTCCGCGGCAAAATGTTTCGATCGCGGATCCAGGCGGCGGCGGCAGTCGAATCTTCCTCCGTCGGCACGGCCTCCACTCGCCGCGAACGATTTGGCTCCAGGACTTCGAAAATTGCCGACGGCCGCTGTCGCGAGGCTGGCGCGAAACACTGACGGACGCACCCCGCTAAGTAGAAAAACCGGCACCAAGACATGTTTACCGCTACAGTAAAAAAGGGAAGCTCCCGAATAAGCGCCGTACGCGAACAACCGGTTCGAAGCCTAGGCCGCAGTTGCGGACGAGAGACAAGGATGCAGGCGGCGGGAATAAAAGGAGCCGAACAATCGGGAGCGAGAACAATCTTATAAAAGCGCGGATGACCGGCGGAATACCACGCCATTATTCCGTCATCGACATTAGGCAAAGAAACTTGACCAATAGGGCAGTTAATCACAGAATGTCGGCGCGACCCTTCCGGCGATTGGCCATTAATCGCCGTGGAGTTAACAAATAGGATCAGAAGCCTTGCGCCGTCAGAAAGAAGAATTAGACCGCGAACGCAAGCCATTCGCCGCTCCATGCCTTCGAGGGACGGCACGGCCGGATTGCATTGGCGCACTGCGCGTCAACTATTGCCCGCGGGCACAGAAGAATTGAGAATCGCCGCAGCATGCAGACCGAACGCGCTTTAATACAGCTACGCGACCTTCCAGGCCCCCGGGGATGGCCGCTTCTGGGCAACTTTTTTCAGTTCCGTCTCGACCGGCTCCATCTGGCTCTGGAAAACTGGGCGGAGAGGTACGGATCGATATTCCTAATTCGGTTCGGACCGCAACGCATCGCGGTGATTACGGATCAGCCATCGATACAGCGCGTCCTGACCCAGCGCCCCGGCGAGTTCCGACGCACCGCCATGCTCGAATCGGTAGCCGTCGAAATGCGGCTCAAAGGCGTGTTCGCCGCGGAGGGCGAGGACTGGCGCCGGCAGCGCCGAATAGTCGTCGCGGCGATCAATGGCGCGAAGCTGAAGGATTTCTTCCCCCGCCTAGCCGTGACGGTCGAAAGGCTAAGGCGACACTGGGAGCGGGCCGCGGACCGGGGCGAACCCGTGGATGTTTGCAGCGATCTGATGCGATTCACCGTCGATGTCACCATGCAGATTGTCTTCGGCGTCGACGCGAATACGCTAGAGACGCAGGGGCCGGTCATCCAGCGACATCTCAACAAGGTCTTTCCGGTGGTTCATCGGCGCGTTAACGCCCCTTTCGCCTGGTGGCGACTACTACCGCTTCCCTCCGACCGTGAACTCGACCGCGCTTTATGCGCATTGGAGCGGGAGGTAGACGACATGGTGCGCGCGACGAGGCAGCGCATGGCATCCGACCCCGAACGGCGTCGCGCGCCGACAAATTTCCTGGAAGCAATAATTTCGGCTGTCGAATCCGAGGATTCGGAATTTACCGATGCCGAAATCTTCGCCAACGCCGGCACGCTGATGCTTGCGGGCGAGGATACCACGGCGCACACGATGGCCTGGATCGTTCACCACTTCACGAAGCATCCGGAGCACTTCCAGCGGATCCGGCGCGAGGTCGATGCGCTGCTGGCGCCGGAACCGGCTATCGGCAGCCTTGAGCAGACGATGAAACTTTCGTTCCTTGATGCATTCGCCAACGAGGTCATGCGGGTAAAGCCGGTCGCGCCGGTCTTTGTGGTCGAGCCCCTGAACGACATCGAGATGCTCGGGTGCCGGATTCCGAAGGCGACGCCGCTCATACTGCTGAACCGGCGCGCCGCGATGCAGGACGAGAACTTCTCCGACGGAGCGAACTTCAACCCCGAACGATGGCTTGCTCCCGCCGAGTCCGACGCACGCAGGCACAACCGTCGCGCATTTGTGCCTTTCGGCGGCGGACCGCGCCTATGTCCGGGGCGCAACCTCGCGCTACTTCAGATCCGAACAGTTCTCGCGATGCTGTGCCGGAACTTTGAACTGAAGCCAGTGAACGATGGCGGCGATGTCGAGGAGCATTTGGCCTTTACCATGATGCCCTCCAATCTGTCGGTGCACCTGATGCGCCGGCAATAATGGATAGTCTCGAAGACTGACGCGCACCGCTCAAATGCGCGTTCGGGCGTAATATCCGACAGCGACGTATCGATGTAAGGATTTACTTGTTCCGCGTGGTTGTCCTCTGGATGTCTTTCGGCCCTCCGGCGCTTGAAGATGCCCGCACCGACCGTGTCGCCGGTTCTGCAAACGGGTTCAGCAAACCAGATTCGCCAGCTCGCGAGAGCAGGATTCGCCTTCTCAATTCGAATTGCAGCTGCAGTCGTTTCGAAAAGCTCCCGGATGACGAGGGCGTTAGAAGAAATCCATTCGGACGTTTTCCGGAACGAGCCGGAAAAGGAATTCTCAGCTCACGGGCCCGCCGGTGCATTTGTTCAAGCGCAAAAAGCAAGCTGATTGCCTTGTTTCGAAAAATTTCCTAACGAAACGGATGTCGGAAGTGATCGAGAAAGCCCTTGTCATGTAAGCGTTCGGTCCAGCGGTGACGGCCCGTGTTGTCCGACTTCCGCCGAAGCCCTAGACGCTGCCGTGAACGGTTGTCCCGAGGCGCGCGCCGCGCGGACTGCGCAATCGTGCCGGGGTTCCCCAAAAACCGTGAACGCGGAAACCGCCAATTGCTTCATTTAATGCGGTTGCTCACAGTGACGCCCCGGGACGCTTTTCGCTCTTGCTGCCGAACATCGACTTCGACATCGACGACCTGCTCGAACGAAGCTCCTCGTTCCGCGCCTCGAGCGCCGCGACGGACTGTCGCCACCGCTCGACCGAACGCTTACGGCATATTTGACCGGGATATATCGATTGTTTTTTCCTCCCTGTTCCGGTAGCGTGCGTATTGGTTGATTATTTCGATAGGCACGCCCGCTCTATTCAAAATTTAGATGCGTTCGAGCGGCATCCAGTCAGGAGGGAAACGCGATGGAAATTCGGTTTTTTGCTGCTTCTCTGTCATTGCTAGCGCTGGTTTCATGTCAACACGAAGACCCCCTAAGCACCGCAGGCGCGCAAAATGAAACTGCGGAGGAAACCGGTCCGATTGGTGATCATCCTCTAGCAAATTTAACGTCCATCAGAAACGCACTCCCGGGAAATTCACTTGAACTTACTTCCGAGGAAATCCAGCGTGGTTGGTACGCGAAGCTTCAAACGGCGGATTCATACGTGGCGACCGACTCCGTCAATCAAGACGGGAACACGATCTACGAGGCGACTTGTAGCGGGGACACCTGCAAATTCGTTCGACGAAACGTTCAGATTACCTATCGGCCTTCGGAACACCTCGACGAGTACCGGT
>MPMP01000161.1 GCA_002238565.1 Albidovulum sp. bin36 | reverse complement strand
AATCCAGCACTTCATACTCACAAACAAGCTCGGCGCCAGCAGCGATCACACCGTCATCGAAGTCAGAACCCTTAATCTCAAACATACCTATGAATCGATTGTCGTTTACCGGGTCGGAAATCTCCCCTTCCCACAGTTTGAACTTGATCGAACCGGCACTGCCTGCCCGGAGTGACTCCTCCGTCTTGAAGATTTTCTTGCCTTTCTTGGGCAATTGATCGCCTTCGCGAACCAGGTGATCGAGGACGAGACGCCCGCCAAGCTTGTTCCGCGCTTCAACGCCTATCGAGTGCGATGCAGGAATGGCATCAATGCTGGCTGCCGTTCTCGAAATAACGATTTTGTCCTCGCCCAACGCGACGGGCCCACCTTTCGAGTCAAACACAAAAACCTTGAATGTGTTCTCCCCGGGTTTCGCCAGGGCTAGCTCAACTGCAGCGCCATCCCTAAGTGCTATTCGCCCAGAAGACCATCCGGTATCCAGGCTATCGATCTGAAACTCAACTCCAGCCGCAGCATCCCCGCCAAGCTTCGCTACAATTTTTGCCTTCGAATCTGGTGTTCGCGCGATGTAGTTAAAAGAGAGGTCCAACGAGCCTCCCGTGCTGAGTGCGCCCCTGGCATTCTTCCGACCGCGTCTTTGTGAACTCCAGTCGATCGATTCTGCAAAAACGGCTGCACCCTCTGCGACGGCCGTCATAGGGTTCATATCGGTGGACGGTGCGATACCAAGCTCGAACGCGACCTGATCACGCAGTGGTTTGTACTGCGTCGGTCCGCCGATAAACACGATGCGCTCAACATCATGAGGGCTCAACCCGGCCTTATCGAGCGTTTCTCGGGCCGATTGGATGGATTCACCGATCTTGCCTTTGACTAAGTTATCGAGAAGCTCTCTGGTAAAAGCGATGTCGACATAGATTTCAGAACCAGATTCATCGTTAATGCCGAGATCAGATTCTGTGAGGCTGATGACAGCGTCCTCTCTTGCTGACAACTCGATCTTTGCCTTTTCTGAGGCCCAAAGACACATCCTCAGAAGAGACTTGTACTTCGGATTTACACTGAAATCTTCGGGAAGATCAAAGTTCGAAATAATCCATGGCTTGACGACGTTATCAAGTATTGCGCGATCGAAGTCGGTGCCACCGCACATCGCGACACCACCATGAGCCAGCAGGCTCACCCGCCCGCTAATACTTTCGGCAATCGCAATGTCCAGTGTCCCACCACCGAGATCGAACACCAGGAAAACTCCGTCGCCTTTGCGCTGCTTCATAACACACATGACAGCCGCAACTGGTTCTTGCATCAACGCGACGCTGCCCAGGCCAGCCATTTCGGCTGCAGACAATGTGGCGTCCTTTTGCATCTGATTAAAAGCGGCAGGAACGGTGACCACGGTTCCGGTTTCTCCGCCGTTTCTAATTTCCTCCGGTAAATAGCCAAAGCAGAGCTTGAGAATCTCGGATGAACACTCCTCTGGAGATATGACAATATCAACCGCAGCAAGCTTTACGGGCGTGCTTGTCCCCATCATTCGCTTGAACTTTATAGCAGCGTTATCAGGGTTTTTGGCGGCATTATCATAGGCCCGCTTACCCAAGTATTTGTTGCCCCGCCTATCAAAAAAAATAGCCGATGGCGTGACGTCATTTTGATCTGGACTTTTGTAAAGGCGCACCGACTCTCCGTCATAGGAGCAAATTGCACTGTTTGTTGTTCCGAGATCGATTCCGACGTATTTCATGCGTGCACCTTCCTAAGCATTACCGAGCCCAGCTTCCGCAAGCCCTCTGGTCCCATGATGATAGGCTCCACCATTTGATTTATCAGCAACACATCATCAGGACCGAAATCGCCGATGTTGAGTGCGGATGCAGCTATTCCTGGGTCAAATGGCTGGCCTTCTAAATTCACAATTTTCAAGCCACTGGCCTCAAGGCTCTCTTCGACCTTTTTCTGGAAGTAGCGGAGCTGGTTAACATAACGAGCGGCTTCACTAGCATCCAACTTGTTGATCACACGAGAGAACAAGCGGGCAAATCGCCAGCTTTCTACGGCCACGTCAATCAGGGACTGCTCCAACTGGTCGTTAGTGCCATCTAGTTTATTCGTTTTCTTGTGCTCCGCATCGCCAGACTCATCCTCAGACTGACGCCGTTTCCACTGGTCAAATTCCACCTTGGAAAATCGCCAAGCCCTTCCCACTTTGAATCCAGGGATTTTCTTGGACGCAGCCAAGCGACAGATAGTCCGCTGGGAGACATTCAGGTAGAGGGAAACCTCTCTGGTCGTGAGACGCTCTGCGTCCCATGGCTCTTTTGGCATGGCGAAGGAAAATCCGTTAATTTTTTGCGGAATAGTGTAAATCGTTCATATATTCAATGCTGCCAAGTCTGGATGGACCTCAAATACAGCTATTCCTGCGCGCAAACCATTGATCGGACACTGAACCGGGTTTCCTAAGAGTTTGTTCCTTAAGTCGGCAAATTATCTATATATTGATCAATATAAGAAAATTTTTACATAAATTCACAATATGTGGTATTATGATTCATGCTCTAAGAGCGCGGCAACCACCATGCTCTTCCTGCTTTGGCCCTGGAATATTCTCCGGAGACAGATTCTTGATGAACGACCAACATCTTTTACCGTAGGCATATCAAAGAATATGCTCGCAATTCATGTATGCCTAAGAGTCTTTTTGATCTGCAGCGCCAACAGAGGACTTTAAGCCTTCGTATACGTTTGCCTGTGCGACCACTATCAACATCGATTTCGCTCGGCTCATTCCGATATAGAGAAGTTCTTCGCTGGATCTTAAATCCAACCCGTCGAGGCCCAAAGAATTTCTGCCGCTGACTCCAGACCTTGGAACCGCTGAATCGTATCGATAAGAACAGCATTCTCGCGTTGACCGTTTCCCTGGATTCGAGTCACTCTTGATTGGGGAGAATTAGCATATGGATAACCCCGAACCTTTTCAAAGTAGCTGAACTGGTCCCGAGTGGAGTTGACCCGTTTTCGTGGGAAACTGATCCTTTTGGAAGTAGGACCCCACGATGCAGAGATTAAGACCCCGTATTCTCTGGAATTTCGTTAGCATATTGTGGCTCTGGTGGGTTCTGGACGCACGCCGAAGTCGCTGTTTCGAGAGTTTGAGCCCTCGGTATGAGCAACCACATTAAATGAAGCAATTGGCGGTTCCCGCGTTCACGGTATTTGGGGAACCCCGGCAAGATTGCCCAGTCCGCGAGGCGTGCGCTCCGGACAACCGTTCACGGTAGCGTCCAGGGTGTCGGCGGCAGTCGGACAACACGGATCGTCACCGCTGGACCGAACGCTTACTGCTCTCAATGAAATTCAGGCTAAAATTCAGCTTATTCACCGGCACGCAGTAGTAGTCATGGATGGTCTAGGGGCAATGGAATCCCGACCGCTAGCCGTTTGCCGGCTGATCCGCCCTAGAAGAATATTGGATCGGCAGCCGAGGAATCCCGTCGGGAAACGGAGCAAGCGGGGAGCGGAAAATTGGCGCTTCCACATAGTTTGCCGCGAAGCGGCAATAGGAGAGTTCATTAGTTGATGCTTTTGTCATTCTGGTGCCCGATGCGCGGAGCCAAGCGCCAATGCAGCCGCGAGCAGCTTCTCGAGATCAGCGAAGCGGCCTTGTCGCGCCAGGACGAGCGCCTCCGGCAGCATCTCGGCCGCAAGGCCGGGCAGCACGATGGACTCTCCGACAGAGCGCGGCCCGTCCGGAGCTTGCAGAACGAGAATCTCGACCTCGACTGCGCTCCCGCGACTCTTCCTAAACACGCGCCACATCTCCCGGATGCCCAGCGCCGCATAGCGGCCCGGCATTTCTCCGTCGAAATGCGCTACTTCGACCTCGACTACAAGATCGGGCGGTGTCGCCGCCTCGAAGGCCTCAACTGCCTCGTCGCCCTCGTTCAGCTCTTCGTACCAGCTCTCAGCGCTTGCTCCGACGTAGAAGCTTGCATCCGGCTCTAGCCCAGTATTCTTCGGGTACTCGGGACGTTTCCAGCGAGTGTCGCGTTTTGACTTGGCCTTGGCGTCGAGCAGCCGCGCGGCCCGCTCCACCGTCTTGTCGACCGCGTCGGAAAAGTCGGCGTGGGCCCCCGACGGGTTCATCCACGAAATGACCCCGCCGCCGGCGTCGATCATTACCCTCCGGCCCAAGCGGTTCCAGTCGAACTTTTCGGCGAGCGACGGAACGACATCGGGCGGCACCTCAATTCGCCAAAATTCCGACCCCATCGGGCCGACGCAATAGTGCCGCTCTAAATTTTCGCTCATGAATGCGCCCAGCCCTGTCAGTGTCCGTATTCAGATGAATGTAGGCGCAGGCAAGCGTTGCGTCAATTCGAGGCTCGGCATAGAGGTTCGAATCTCGCGTGGCGACAAGTGTTCTACGATTTTTTGGAATTCTCGACGCAAATCGGCGTGTTTCGCGGCATTTTGAGCATTTTCTTGATCTTTCAGAGAGGCAAGACATTTAAAGTCTTCGGAGATTTGTCACGATCCGGGGATTTTCGCGAACGCCCCTTCCGTTTAAGAGTAGTATGAGACCATCCGTCGCTCGATTTAAGCGGGACAAATCGACCGTGCGTAAGCAGCTATATAGTCGCCAAATTGAATTTGCACCCGGGCGGGTCAGCGGATATGCCAATTCAACGACCCCGCATTTGCCCAACCGGTCGCGGGACAATGTGTAAAAGCGAGAAGATTGCGGGAAAAAAATGGCTGAAATGGGACCAGCGACCTTTCTAGCAATAGGTGCGGCGTTGTTCGCGTTGTTCGCACCGGCATCCCAGGCGAGTCCTCTTCCGAACCATGCGATCGGGATATGGAGTCTCGGGGCTTGTGGCGAGGATGCTCCCGCCGTCCTGGTGAATTCCCATGCGGCGATCATGATCGAAAACCATGGGGGAAAGTCTGCGGTCGCCGTAGGCGAGGCCGAGTTTGTAGGCGACTCAATCGTTCTGACGCTTAATGGCGAAAAAGAGGAAGTGATTCTGCCGCCTCTGGAAGCACTGCGAAGTTGCCGTGACATGCCGGGCGAATTTCCGCTTCTATTCGCGGAAGCGGTCTCTGTATTCGGGCGGCTTGATGAACTTGAAGCCGCATGCAGCCGCGAGCGCGGGTCGACGGCGCGGTGCGTCGCGATGGCTTTCGATACTGTTGATATCACCGGCGACGGAAAATTTTCTAGAGCCGAGATCAGCAGAGTGGTTCGCGCAGCCGGTTTCTTCATTGGCCAAAGCATGGTAGCAGACGGGCGTCAGAGTGCGTTTGTGCCTTTGGAAGAACTTGTTCTCGTACATGTCGCGGCTCTAGCTATTGGGCCACTCGTCGCCGCGAATCTGATCAACTCCTTCGATTTCGACGGCGATGGTTTCGTATCTCTCGCTGAATTGATGCAGGATCGAGTCCCTGAAGAGGGTCTTGAAGGCATGATTGCGAGTGCCGTTTCGGGGATGCCTCCCGAAGTATTGTCCAAATTCCTGAAGTCCGCGACCGGTATTTTCGATGAACTGCGTTGAATGCGGATACGGAGTTGGACGAAAGATCGGATTTAAGAATGGAGCCATGATGCGAGTTTGCGGTGCGGGTGCGCTTATCATTTTGACAATGCTAGCCGGTATTGCACACGCGGATGACGCGAGAATACTGCGGATCGAAGCAGGTGCGCTAGTTCAGGAATCTGAAACCGCGGTCACCTCAAGTGAGCGTCATGAGCTTCTCGAGAGAGCGCATCGCAAGCTACTGGATATACAGGAACGGTTTCCCGATCAGTCCGCTCGTCTAGTCCTCTACCTGGACGGCGAGCGCGTAAGTCTGTCGTCTGACGATGTAGCCGCGATGATGGCGTCTGCGGCCACGGACGAATTCAATGTCGAGAAGCAGTACGGCGAGACGGAGAAGAACCGACTTGCGGACAACGAGTACCGCGAAGCGCACGAAATCGCGCTTGCGCGCATCGCGACGCTGGAATCGACGCTTTCCGCGGAGAAGATCTCTCGGCTGGAGGAGGCCGAGAGACTTGTGGCCCGGATCGCCGCGCTAGAGAAGAGCCTCGACGAGGAGGCCCGCCTGCGCCTGGCCGAGGCCGCGACCGGCGCGCTGCTGCTCTCGGACGCCGAGGCGACGCGGGACGAGTACCGCGACGCGCATGCGATCGCGCTCGCGCGCATCGCGACGCTGGAATCGACGCTGTCCGAAGAAAGGGAATCGCGCTTCGACGAATCCGAGCGGCTGGCGGCCCGGATCGCGGTTCTTGAAAAAGGCGTCGACGAGGAATCCCGGCTTCGCCTGATCGAAGTCGCCGCTCGCGAGGCGGCGCAGGAGCGTCTCGAGGATGCCGAGTCGGAAGT
>MPMP01000021.1 GCA_002238565.1 Albidovulum sp. bin36 | reverse complement strand
GCTCGTTGAAGCGGGGCTCCATCTCCCGCGTAACCGGCTCAACTCGCAACTCCGAAAGATCCATGGCATCCATGATTCGCAACTCCATCCGGCGGCCAATCTACGCGGCGGGGAGGAAGGAGTCCAGTCTTTTTTTGAAGATCAAGCCGGGATTGAACCCAGCACCGAAAAAAAATTAGCCGTGAGTTCGAAGGACGAAAGCATTGACAGGAATTTTCGCAGACTCGGGGGCCGAAATTCACAGAATCGAAAGAATACGCGTGCATATCGTAGATATCCCCGCAGTCGCCGTGCATTCGCACGGCAGCGGCGACGCAAGCGGAATTCGCAGCGTAATACTCGAGCTGGAAACCGGCAGCGGCTGCACAGGATGGGGCGAGGCGTCGCCATGGCCCGTTTTCACCGGCACGGCGGAAGCGAACGCCGCAGCTCTCCACCGCCATATTCGCCCGCACGTAATCGGCAAGGATCCGCGCCAGGCATCCCGAATCATGGACCTCGCCGAAACAACCGTGGTGGGATGCGAGGAAGCCAAAGCCGCTCTGGAAACCGCGCTGCTTGATATCGTCGGAAAGCTTTCGGGATTGAGCATGTCGGATTTGCTCGGCGGAAAGCGCAGGGAAAGAATTCCGCTCAGCTTTTCGGTTGCGAATCCGGATTTCGAGGCGGATTTGAGGGAAGTCGGAAGGCTGCATGAGGACGGCATTCGAATTTTCAAGATCAAGACAGGTTTTTCTGACCACGGCTTCGATCTGAAGCGGCTCGAAAAGCTGCGCGACATCTACGGCGACTGCATTGATCTGCGAATCGACTACAATCAAGGACTGCCGGCTTTCGACGCCATGCGCCGAATTCGCGACTTGGAGGCATTCCGACCCGGTTTCATCGAACAGCCGGTGAAAAGGCACCAATGGAACGCGCTCGCGGAAATCTCGCGCCGCGTCGAAACGCCGATCATGGCGAACGAATCCGTGTTCTCCGTTCGCGATGCGGTGGCGGCGGCGCAAATCCGCCTGGCGGACATAATCTCCTTGAAAATCATGAAGTCCGGCGGGGCGCGCAATGCAATGGAAATCGCGTCGATCGCCGGAACGGCCGGCATCGACGTCTACGGCGACTGCATGTTCGAAACAGGCTTGGCTCACGCGGCGGGCGCGCATCTAATGGCATCCGTTCCCGAACTGCGCCTGGGATGCGAATTCTATATGGCCACCTACTATGCGAAGGAAGATATTCTTTCAGAGCCGTTTCCGGTCGCGAACGGCGAGGTGCGGGTGCCCGAAGGCCCTGGCCTCGGAGTCGCGGTCGACAAGCGAATGCTCGCGCGTTTCCGCACCGAACTTCTGGAATAGGCCGACGCGCATTGCCAAGCCTCGGTCCCGCGCAATCTCCAAGCTCTACCCGCGCCGATCGGCTCGACCGCGCGGAATCCGGTCGATGCCTTGAAGCGATAATATCCAATAATTTTCGCAGCTAGATTTTGAATGCCCGACAGCGCGATTTCGATTGCGCGCCGAAATCGATTCGAAACGCGTACAATTTCCGGCCAGACAGTTTTATGCGCCGCAAGGCCGTTCTGAACAGCGCCGACTGGCTGCGGCAATGTCGCTAGCCGGGCGGGTTCGCCGTGCGCCGCTATCGGACGCACGCCCGGTTGCGCGATGCGCATCCTTCGTGAACCCTGCACTCGATCCGGCTATAGCGGACGCGGGGGCGCGGGAGCCGTGAAATCTAGATGCTCGCGACGAATTCGGCTGCGGGAGCGAACTTCGCCGGAATTCCTCCTGGTTTCCAGTCAATTCCCGAATTCCGCGGCTGCTCGCAAAATTTTCCCGAAATTTGCGCGGAAGACATTTCCTATATCCGGAGACCGCGGAAACGGCCCGGCGCGAACGGCGAGATGTCGACCGTTGTCGGCTTGCCTGCCGCCATTTCCGAAATCAGCCTGCCCGTGATCGCTCCCAACGTGAGCCCGATATGATCATGGCCGAACGCAAACCATGCATTCCGACATCGAGGCGACCGGCCAATCACAGGGATCGAGTCGGGAAATGCGGGGCGCGGCCCCATCCATTCGGAGTGTCTCGCGGATCTCAGTTCGGGGAACATCGCTTCGGCATGCTGCCGAGCTCTTTGCGCATGCCTCATATCCGGCGGCGCATCCGGGTTTGCAAATTCGGAGAACCCGCCGGCGCGCACGCCGTTGCTCATGGGCGTTACCGCCAGCTTCCGCTCGGATGAAATAATAGGCACGCGAATATTCGGTTCGGCATCCAGAAACACTGTATGGTAGCCGCGCTCGGCCACTAGCGGCAGAGACGAGCCAAGCAATTTCGCCAGTTTCCGGGACCACGCGCCGGCTGCCAGGACGACATTGCCGACTTCGATCGGCCCGTCTCTGGTTCGAAGCGCTTCAACGCCTCTCGCTCCCATAGCGAAGCCAGTAATTTCGCCCTTTCGTATCGTTCCCCCGCGGGCTGCGAATAGACCGGCGAATTTTTTCACCAGAGCTCCGGGATCCCGAACATGAACAAGTTCCGGAATTCGCCAGGATCGAACCACGCTTGCGGAAAGCGACGGCTCGAACTGGCGAGTTTCATCGCCGTCGAGCACTTCGATTTCGACGCCGTTCCGACGGCGGAGATCAAGCGCATACGATGCGTTTTCAAATGCGGCGTCGCTCTCGAAAGTGATCAATAGCCCCGTCTTTCGCATGAGGTCGTTCGCGCCGGATTCGGAAACCAGCGGATCCAGCGCCTCATGAACCTTGCTCAGCAGGGACTGGCGGCGGCTCGCGATTTCTTCCACGCGCTCCCTTCGGGATTCCGGCAGCAGGCGCAGCAGCCAGGGAAGCGTGCCGGGGAAATCCCGCCACCGAAATTTCAGTGGAGCGCCGGGATCCAAAAGCATGCCGGGAACTTGCCTGAGAATGCCGGGCAATGCGAGCGGCGGACAGCTTCCAATCCCTATTATGCCGAGATTCCCGAAGGATGCCGCCTCTCCGGGCGCGCCTTTGTCGACAAGGGATACCTTGAAGCCTTCTTTCTGTAGATAGAGGGCGCAGCAGACTCCGACCATCCCGGCGCCTATTACGGTAAATTCGCTTTCCAATTTATCCATTGCGAACCGTCCCTGCCGATTCCAACGCGAGACCCTAGCTTACCGGCTGCAAAACCCGAATTGCTCCGACGAATGCTCCAGCCACGGTCCAGGCCGGAACAGCCAAGTCTCCAACACGGTTCCATTACCACTTTGCAATCGGTTGGCAATCGAAATACGGCAACCGCGCAGCCTCGATGCGACAACTGCCGCGGCGGACCGATGACGACGATGCCGCGCCAGCAGCTTTGACTTGACCGCGCAGATCTAGACTATCGAGAATCCAATGCGCCGCAATGCGACCGACGCCGCGACAACAGGTGGCCATTGAACGATTCGATGCCGCCTCCGCCTATTCGCCGCGCGGATAATTGTTGTCGTCGTTCCGCCTTCCGCAGTCGCCCGCGAATAGGCGTTCCGTAGCTCTTCAAGGCGATTCAAGATTTTTGCCTGGCGATCGGATTCCATACGCTTATTTATTCCGTGAAATATTTGTCGGCGGCGGATTTCGTCGCGTTCCAGCGGACAAAGCGGCAGCGGGCGTGGCGATGCTCCGCTATGCAGAGTCTAGAGGATCTATTGCGTAGCAAGGCATTTGCCGGCGAAAGATTCTCTTGCGGTTCCAGCCATTTTTTAGCCTTGCCGGCGTCGTTCCCGCAGTTTGCAGCAGCTTTTTCCGATCAGGTTGGTTTTTCTACTTGACAGCGCCATCTATGAATTATGCGGAGGCTCCGGCGAGGAGGCGCAAGCCATGCTCGGCTAACGCCGCCAAGTCGATTCATCGATTTCGCGCAATTTGGTTGCAGAGCCGCGGAGTCTCGTCGAGCGAGTGCCGCAAGCCGGGCCGGAATGGCGAGAGAGATTCGTCTGGATCTCGCCGGAGCAAGCAGCTCCTCAAAGTCGGCGTATTTGCAGCAGCAGCAGGAAATTTCGTTGGACACTCGTCAGCCGAGGCATCGAAACCACTCCTATATTTTTGTCGATGCCGATGCGTTCCCCGCGAATCACTCGGCGGTTCTCAAGCGCGCCAGACTCGAACAAGGACGGCGATATCCGGTCGGATTCAATGCCGGACCGTCCCATGCCAATTCCAGGCGGCCAACCGTCGGCGCTTGCAAGAGCGCGTTGGCGGCGGGTTCCGCGGGAGATGTTCCCGTAGCCGGGCGGTATGTGATTGCAGAAGAGCAGCCTGACCGATTCGGCGAGAATTTTTTCGAATGCGTAAAAATCGAATTCCGGAGCAAGCTCCGGCAGAACGGACGGCTGCGCTGGAAACTCGCCCGCGACGCAGGAGAAAAAACCGGAATCAAATTTAGGATTGCGCGGACTCTTATAGAAGCTCGTGGAATACGAAGAGTGCGGTTCGACGGCCCGCTAAGCGGCGGCTGCGCGGAATCATGGAGAATCGCGGATCCCGAAAATGCGTCCGCTTGTGCAAATTGCGTCTTTGACACCCGCAGGCGATTTTGATACCCGGTTTCGGCAAAGGGATTGACGCTGGACCGAGCGGATTTTTCGCAGTTCTTCCTAGGCGACTAGGAATTGAAGCAGTTTGAGTCTCGCCTTGTCGCTGTCCGGCGGCCCAACAGGCGTTGTCGACTTTGCATTTGCGCCCGCGCGGGGAATTCGCGCGAATGAAGCCTATGTGCAAATGATGCGGGAACGGAAATCAAATTCAACTGAAATCCCGTCTGAGCCCCGCGCCCGGACGGGCGATCGCCCGGAGCAGGCCCGATGATCAGCGAAGATGTCAAACTGGACTACGACGACGTTCTAATCGTTCCGGACAAGAGCCCTATTGCTAGCCGCAAACAGGTCGACCTCGAAAAGCGCGTCGCGTTCGGCGAGCGCGCCGGGGCGGAATTCATCGGCGTTCCGATCATGGCCGCCAATATGGACGGCGTCGGCACGACCGCCATGGCCGACGCATTGCGCAGGCACGGGATATTCACCTGCCTGACAAAATTCCACACGGCCGCGGAGCTAGCCGAATTCTTCAACGGAACGTCGGAACGGGGCGACTTCACGGCGGCGACGATCGGAATCAGCGACGAGGACTTGCAAAAGTTCGTCGATGCCGAAAACCGAGCGAAAGGCAGAATAAAATACGCCTGCCTGGATGTCGCCAACGGCTATACGAACCGATTCCTGAACAGAGTGAAGAAATTTCGCGCCATGTTCCCGAAAGTCGTCGTCATCGCCGGCAATGTCGTGACCCATGAGCAGACGACCCGGCTGATCGAAGCGGGCGCCGACATCGTGAAGGTGGGAATAGGCGGCGGAAGCGTCTGCGAGACGCGCGTCAAGACCGGGGTCGGCTACCCTCAATTCTCGGCGATACAGGAATGCGTGCATTCGGCTCACCGGATCGGCAAGGCCATCGTCGCCGACGGCGGCTGCACGGTACCCGGCGATGTCGCCAAAGCCCTCGCCGGCGGCGCCGACTTCGTCATGCTCGGCGGCATGCTAGCGGGGCATCCCGAAGGCGGCGGGACCGTGATTTCGAGATTCTTCCATACCGATGAAGTCGATGAATGCGGCAAGCCGATCATTGAAAAGCGCGAATTCGTCGAATTCTACGGAATGAGTTCCAAGACCGCCAACGAAAAGCATTTCGGCGGCCTTCAGAACTACCGGTCAAGCGAAGGGCGTACGGTACTGATTCCGTTTCGCCCGTCCCTGGACGATACCGTCGTTGACCTTCTCGGAGGCTTGCGCAGCACTTGCAGCTACGTCGGCGCCGAAAAAATCGGGCAGCTGCCGGAAAAATCCAGTTTCGTTCGGTGCAACAATACGCACAACAAGGTGTTCCAGGATTTGGACTAGCCGGAAACGCCTGCGCGCGTCGCCGGCGGATCGGTCGAAACTCAAGCCGAAGCGCGCCGGTCTCTCAAGCCCGAGCGGCAATCCCGGCGGCTACGCCGCGGACTTGTCGAGAATCGCCGAAATTTCCCCGGATACGCTGTCGATGTCGCGATCGCTGTCGACGCGCCGCAGCACGCCGGCCTTGTGGTAGTAGCCGATTAGCGGAGATGTCTTCCGGTAGTATTCGAGGAGGCGCGTATTAAGCGACTCCGCGTTGTCGTCGCCGCGTTTCGCAAGCTTCTGATCCGGGCAATCGTCGCAGTATCCCTCTCGCGCGGGCGGCATCGTGTGCAAATTGTAGACCGCGCCGCAGTTCGGGCAGGAGACTCGGTTTGAAATTCTCGCCACGAGCTCTTCGGGATCAATGAGGAGCTCAATGACCGCGTCTAGCCTTCGGCCGTGCTGCTCCAGTAGATCCGAAAGCGCGTCCGCCTGCGCGAGCGTTCGCGGAAAGCCGTCGAAAATGAACTCCGAATCGCCTCCGAGCGCCAGCTTCTGGCCGATCAGGGCGTTGACAATGTCGTCGGTAACGAGTTCGCCGGCGTCCATGATGGCCGCGACCTGCCTTCCAAGCTCCGTTCCCGAGATCCGCGCTTCCCTCAGCATGTCGCCGGTCGATAGCTGCACCATGCCGCGCGATTCGATAAGCGCATTGGCCTGCGTGCCCTTGCCCGACCCGGGCGGGCCGAGCAAAACAATATCCATGATCTACTTTCTTCCCCTGCTTCTGCGGCGCTTGCCCCGAAGCTGAGAACGCTCGATTAGGCCTTCGTATTGATGGGCGAGAAGATGGGACTGAACTTGGCTGATGGTATCCATGGTCACGGACACTACGATCAAAACCGAGGTGCCGCCGAAATAGAACGGAATAGCCAATTGCGATCGCAGAATCTCGGGTAGCAGGCAGACCGCCGACAGGTATGCCGAGCCAAGCACGAGAATCCTTACAACGACATAGTCGAGATAGGCGGCCGTGTTCTTGCCGGGGCGGATGCCCGGGATGAAGCCGTTCTGGTTCTTCAGGTTGTCCGCGACATCGTCGGTTTTGAACGACACGTTCGCTGTATAGAAATAGGCGAAGAAAACGATCATCGCCACGAAGAAAAGCAAATAAAGCGGCTGCCCCGGCCCGAAGTAGGCGAGGATCGTCGACATCAGCGGGCTTGTCGAATTGCCGGAAAATGTCGAAACCGTCGTCGGAAGAAGCAGAAGCGACGATGCGAATATCGGCGGAATAACGCCCGACGGGTTGATCTTGAGCGGGAGATGCGAAGCGCCGCCGTCGTAGACTTTCATGCCCACCTGCCGCCTCGGATACTCAATGCGTATTTTTCTTAGCGCGCGCTCCATATGCACGACGAAGCCGATGACGACGACAACCATGACGATTACGCCGACAATTACGGCCGGCGACAGCGCGCCGGAGCGGCCCTGGCTGAAGAACTGCGCGAGAGCGGCCGGGATTTCAGCGATGATTCCGGTAAATATGATCAGCGATATCCCGTTTCCGATCCCTCGGGCGGTGATCTGCTCGCCAAGCCACATCAGGAACATCGTGCCGCCGACCAGCGTCACGATGCACGACATTCTAAAGTACCAGCCCGGGTCGAGCGCCAGGTCCCCGGATTCGATGCTAACGGCCAGCCCGTAGGCCTGGAATGTCGCGAGGAATACGGTGCCGTAGCGCGTATACTGGTTGATTTTCTTGCGGCCCTGCTCGCCTTCCTTTTTGAGCTGCTCGAGCTGCGGGACCATCGCCGCCAGAAGCTGCACGATAATCGACGCGGAAATGTACGGCATGATGCCCAGCGCGAAGACCCCCATCCGGCCGATGGCTCCGCCCGTGAACATGTTTAGCATGCCGCCGATGCCGGTCGACGCCGTATCGACGAATTCCTTGAGCGCGATGGTGTCGATGCCGGGGACCGGGATATAGGTCCCGATTCGATAGACGATCAGCAGCCCGAGGGTGAAGAGAATTCGATTGCGTAGATCCGTTGCCTTTCCGAACGCGCTCCAGCTCAGATTGGAAGCCATCTGTTCAGCCGCTGACACCATGCGCTATTCCTTTATGCTGCAACGAACCGTAGGGCTCGCGTTCTTAATGTAGGTTGCGGCGACCGGACCTCCAAGCCCCGTCCAAGGCTAATTCGCCTTTCGCGTTTCGATCGTGCCGCCGAGAGCCTCCACCGCCGCGATCGCCGGCTTCGATGCGCCGGCCACGACGAGATTTATTTTCGCGCGCAATTCGCCCTTGCCAAGGACCCGGACACCGTCGGGCGCGGACCGCGCCGCGCCGGACTCCACCAGCTCCTTTTCCGTGACCGGCGATTCGGGATCGATCTTTCCGGCATCGATGAATTTCTGCAGAATTCCCAGGTTGACCAGCCCGAACGACTTGCGTCCCGGGTTGCGGAAGCCCCGCTTCGGCATTCGCTGGTACAGCGGCATCTGCCCGCCTTCGAACCCTTTGAGGGAAACGCCGGACCGGGACTTCTGGCCCTTCATGCCGCGCCCGGCGGTCTTGCCCGTTCCCGAACCCGGCCCTCTGCCGACGCGCTTGCGATTGCGGCTGGAGCCCGCCTTGTCGCTCAGCTCATTGAGTTTCATGACCCCGTCACCCTTCTTTCGCTTCCCGGCCCGGTTTCGCGGGCCTTTCTTCAACGATTTCGGCAAGATGCGGAATTTTTGCAACCATGCCCCGAATCGCGGGCGTGTCTTCCAGCTCCCGAATCTTGTGCATCTTGTTTAGGCCGAGGCCGATAAGCGTCTGCCGCTGCTTGGCCGGCCGCCGGATCGGCGAACCGATTTGCTTGACAAGAATAGTTCCTGGCATTTCTCTTCGCTCCCTAGGCGCTCGCCGCCTCGGCTTCCGGCTTTCTCAGAATGTGGGAAACCTTCTTGCCGCGGCGGTACGCGACCCAGCGAGGACTCGCGCTCTTGTTCAAGGCGTCCATCGTCGCGCGAATCATGTTGTAGGCATTCGCGGAGCCGATCGACTTGGCCACCACGTCCTGGACGCCGAGCATTTCGAAAACCGCTCGCATCGGCCCGCCGGCGATGATGCCGGTTCCCTGGGGCGCGGTTCTTAGTATCACCTTGCCCGCGCCGTGCTTGCCCTCGATGTCGTGGTGCAGGGTGCGGCCCTCGCGCAGCGGTACGCGAACCATGTTTTTCTTGGCCCGCTCGGTAGCCTTGCGAATCGCTTCGGGCACTTCCTTGGCCTTTCCCTTGCCGTACCCGACGCGGCCCTTCTGATCGCCCACGACCACGAGCGCGGAAAACCCGAACCGCTTGCCGCCCTTGACCGTCTTCGAAACCCTGTTGATCGCCACAAGGCGGTCGCCGAATTCAGGCTGCTCCTCGCGCCCGCGGCGACTATCCTCTCTTGCCATTCGACAATCCTCCTAAAATCGCAGGCCGCCCTCGCGGGCCGCCTCGGCGAGCGCGCGGACGCGCCCATGGTAAAGAAATCCGCCGCGGTCGAAATAGCATTCCGAAACGCCGGCTTCCTTGGCTCTTTCCGCGATCGCGGCGCCGACTTTCGCGGCGGCGCCGACATTGCTTCCGCGCTCCAATTCGAGCGACTTGTCCCTGGAGGAGGCGGATGCCAAGGTTACGCCCTTTTCGTCGTCGATAACCTGCGCCGCGATGTGCAGGTTGGACCTGTGGACGGACAGGCGGAGGCGCCCCCGGGCGAATTTCTTAAGGCGGTTGCGCACGCGCGTTCGCCGCTTCGCAAACAACTCTTTTTTTCTAGCTGCCATGGTCGCTGTTCCTACTTGCGCTTCGTGTCCTTGCGGAAAATGAATTCGCCCGCGTAGCGGATTCCCTTGCCTTTATACGGCTCGGGCCTGCGCCACCTGCGAATATTCGCCGCCACCTGTCCGACCTGCTGCGAGTCGATGCCCTCGACGATTATCTGCGTGGGCCTTGGAAGCGTGATCGAAACGTCTTCGGGTATCGAGAACCTTACCTCGTGGCTGAATCCCAGCGTCAGCTTGAGGTCGCCGCCATCGAGCTGCGCCCGGTAGCCGACGCCGGTGATATCCAGGGTCTTCCGGAATCCGTTGACGACCCCCTCTACGCAGTTCGCGACCATGGTACGCGACATGCCCCACTGCTGGCGCGCGCGCTTCGACGGCCCGCGAGGCCTGACGACGATGCTGCCGTTTTCCATCGCGACCGCGACGTTGTCTCCGGCGACAAAGCGCCTAACGCCCCTGGGGCCGCTGACCTCCACCGTCTGGCCGGACACGCTGGCCTCGACGCCGTCCGGAATCTGCACCGGCCTTTTGCCTATTCGCGACATTGCGTCCTCCCTAAAATACCGTGCACAGCACTTCGCCGCCCACGTTTCTGACGCGCGCGTCGGCATCGGACATGATGCCCTGGGCGGTCGACACGATGGCGACCCCGAGACCCTGGCGAACCGACGGCAGGCTCTTGACATTCGAGTAGACGCGGCGGCCCGGCTTGGACACGCGCTTCAGCTCGCGAATTGCCGGGCTTCCTTCGAAGTATTTCAGCGATATCTCGATCTCGGGATGGCCGTTTTTCGATTCGGCCGCCTCGTAGCCGCGAATGTACCCTTCGCTCTCGAGCACGTCGAGAACCCAGCGGCGCACCTTGGATGCGGGAGTCCGCACGGTCGGCTTGCCGCGCAGCTGAGCGTTGCGGATGCGAGTCAGCATGTCGCCGAGTGGATCGTTGACCATCGTTCTGCGCCTCCCTACCAGCTCGACTTGACCATGCCGGGGATTTGCCCGGAGCCGCCGAGTTCGCGCAAGGCTATGCGCGAAATCTTGAGCTTTCGGTAATAGCCCTTCGGGCGCCCGGTCAGTTCGCAGCGATTGTGCAGCCGCGTCGCCGAAGAATTGCGCGGAAGCTTGGCAAGCTTGAGCGTCGCCTTGAATCTCTCTTCCATCGGGGCTTCGCGATCATTCGCCACCGCCTTGAGTTCGGCGCGCTTCTCCGCGTATTTTTCGACCATCGCCCTGCGCTTGAGTTCGCGCTCGACCATTGCCTTCTTCGCCATCAATCAGATCTCCTTGTCGTTCAGTTCATGAACGGAAAATTGAATTGCGCCAGCAGGCTTTTCGCCTCGGCGTCGCTATTCGCCGTAGTGCAGACCGCGATATCCAGCCCGCGCGTTTCATCGACGGAATCGTAGTCGATTTCCGGAAAAACGATGTGCTCGCGAAGCCCCATCGCAAAGTTCCCGCGGCCGTCGAACGATTTCGGGGACAGCCCTCGGAAGTCGCGCACGCGCGGCAGCGCCACGGTGACGAGCCTGTCGAGGAACTCGTACATGCGGTCGCCTCGAAGGGTCACCTTCACGCCGACCTGCATGCCTTCGCGCAGCCTGAACCCCGCGATGGACCTGCGGGCGCGGGTAATCACCGCCTTCTGGCCGGCGATGCGCGTCAGCTCCGATTCAGCCGAACCGATCTTTTTTGAATCCTTCACCGCTTCGCCCACGCCCATATTGAGCACGACTTTGTCCAGCTTGGGAATCATCATGTCGTTTCGGTAGCCGAACTCCGTTTTCAGGGCGTCGCGCCCCTTGTCGAAGTATTTCTGCTTTAGCCTCGGCAACTCTCTAGCCATCGATTTTCGCTCCGGACTTCTTGGCGAACCTGACCTTCTTTCCGTCTTCCATTCGGAACCCTACGCGGGTCGGACCGCCCTTGGCGGGATCTACGAGCGCGAGATTGGAAAGATCGATCGGCATGTCCCTGGGAATGCGCCCGCCCTGCGTGCCGCCGCGCGGCTTGGTGTGGCGAAGCTGCCGATTGACGCCCTCCACGACGGCCTTGCCCGCCTTCGGGTCGACCCGGATTATCTCGCCCTCGAGATTGAGATCCCTGCCGGCGATAACGACAACCTTGTCGCCCTTTTTAAGCTTTGCCGCCATCACAGCACCTCCGGAGCCAGCGAAACGATCTTCATGAACCGCCTGGCGCGAAGCTCGCGCACGACGGGCCCGAAGATGCGCGTGCCGATCGGCTCGTTGTTGTTGTTGACTATGACCGCGGCGTTGCGGTCGAATCGAATCGACGTTCCGTCCTCGCGCCTCACCTCCTTCGCCGTTCGCACGACGACGGCGCGCCTTAAATCGCCCTTTTTGACGCGACCGCGGGGAATCGCCTCCTTTACAGAAACGATGATGATGTCGCCGACCGACGCGAACTTGCGCTTCGAACCGCCCAGCACCTTGATGCACTGCACCCGGCGCGCTCCCGAATTGTCTGCGACATCCAGATTTGTCTGCATCTGGATCATATGGCTTCTCCCGACCTGTGGGGACCGTCGTCGGCCCCAGGGTTTCGTTCAAACCGGCAAGGCGTCTCCCGAGCCGAACGCTCAGGCGATCACTTCCCAGCGCTTCGTTTTCGATATCGGCGCGCACTCCTGAATGCGGACCGAATCGCCGATCCTGGCGCTGTTCCCGGAATCATGCGCCGTGTATTTCTTCGACTTCCTCACGGTTTTCTTCATCATCGGATGCGTGAAGCGCCTTTCGACAAGCACGGTCACCGTCTTGTCGCGGCCGTCGCTAACGACCTTGCCCTGAAGTATTCTTTTCGGCATGTGGCTCAAGCCTCCCTTTCGGAATCGGCCTGCGCCGATTTTTCGCCGAGCACGGTCCTGACCCGCGCCGCGTCCCTGCGCACCTCGCGCATTCTCGAAGGGTTGCTCAGATTACCCGAAGCCTGCTGGAATCTAAGATTGAAGGATTCCTTTTTGAGGCGGACAAGCTCGTTCCCGAGCTCGTCGGCGGATTTCGTTCGCAAGTCGGCTGCCTTCATGATTCGGTTCCCTCCGGCGGCGCCGGGCTCCCGCCCGTCACCAGTCCTCTCGCTGCACGACGCGCGTTTTGACCGGCAGCTTCATGGCGGCGAGGCGCATGGCCTCTCTCGCCACGGCGTCGGACACGCCGTCGATTTCGAACATAACCGTGCCGGGCTTGACGCGCGCCGCCCAGAACTCCACCGATCCCTTGCCCTTGCCCATGCGGACCTCGGTCGGCTTCTTCGAGACGGGAACGTTCGGGAAGATTCGGATCCATACCCGCCCCTGGCGCTTCATTTGTCTCGTCATCGCCCTTCGGGCGGCCTCGATCTGCCTCGCGGTTACGCGCTCCGGCTCGATTGCCTTTAGCCCGTAGGAGCCGAAATTTACTTTCGTCCCGCCCTTGGCGCAGCCGCGTATGCGGCCCTTGTGCTGCTTGCGAAACTTCGTTCGTTGCGGCTGTAGCATATTCGATCTCCGTTCTGCCTAGCGGCGCCGACGCGGCGGGCCGCCGTCGCGCAGTTCCTGGGCGCGGCGGTCGCGCGCGCCCGGATCATGCTCCATGATTTCGCCCTTGAATATCCAGACCTTGACGCCGATCTTGCCGTAGGGAGTCATCGCTTCGGCCATGGCGTAGTCGATGTCAGCGCGAAGGGTGTGGAGCGGAACGCGACCCTCGCGATACCATTCGGTACGGGCGATCTCCGCGCCCCCGAGACGTCCCGCGACGTTGATGCGAATGCCCAGCGCCCCCATGCGCATCGCGTTCTGGACGGCGCGCTTCATCGCGCGGCGAAACGAAATGCGCTTTTCCAGCTGCTGCGCGACGGATTCCGCCACGAGCAGGCTGTCGACTTCCGGCTTGCGCACCTCCACGATATTGAGATGCGTTTCCGACGCGGTCATTGCCGAAACCTTGCGCCTGAGAGACTCGATGTCGGCACCCTTCTTGCCGATCACGATGCCGGGGCGGGCCGTGTGTATGGTCACGCGGCATTTCTTGTGAGGGCGCTCGATAATGACCTGGCTGACCCCGGCCAGGGCGCATTCCTTCCTGATGAACGACTTGATCTTGAGATCTTCCTGAAGCAGATCGCCGAATTCGTTCCTGTCGGCGAACCATCTGCTGTCCCATGTGCGGTTGACCTGCAGCCGCATGCCGATAGGGTTGACTTTTTGGCCCATCAATACATCTCCGCTTGCTCTCTCACGACGATCGTGAGCTGCGACACCGGTTTCCTGATCGGACCGAAGCGCCCTCGGGCGCGCGGGCGCCCTCGGCGCATGACCAGCCGCTTGCCGACATAGGCTTCCGCGACAACGAGGATGTCGACGTCGAGTTCGTGATTGTTCTCCGCGTTGGCGACCGCCGACATCAGGCATTTGCGGACATCGCCGGCGATGCGCTTTTTCGAAAAGGCGAGCTCGTCGACCGCCTTGGCAACCGGCTTGCCCCTGATTATGCGCGCGACGAGGTTCAGCTTCTGCGCCGAGACCCTGAGCATTCCGCTCTTGGCCATGGCTTCGGTTTCGTGAAGCCGCCTCTTCAATTTGCCCTTGCCCATGGCTAGTTTCGCCTCGCCCTCTTGTCGCCGGCGTGGCCGAAGAATGTCCGGGTCGGCGAATACTCGCCGAACTTCTGTCCGATCATTTCCTCGGAGACAAGCACCGGGATATGCTTCCGCCCGTTGTAGACGCCGAAAGTCAGGCCTACGAATTGCGGCAGAATCGTCGAGCGGCGCGACCATATTTTGATAACTTCCCGGCGGCCCGACAGGCGCGCCCTTTCCGCTTTCTTCAGTACGCTCGCGTCAACGAACGGACCCTTCCATACTGACCTTGCCATGCCCTATCGTCCTTTCTTGCGCGCGTGGCGGCTGCGCAGGATATACTTGTCCGTAGACTTGTTGGAACGGGTTCTCTTGCCCCGGGTCGGCTTTCCCGACGGCGTGACCGGATGGCGCCCGCCGCTCGACTTCCCTTCGCCGCCGCCGTGAGGGTGATCGACCGGGTTCATCGCCACGCCGCGCACCTTGGGGCGGCGCCCCAGATTTCTGCTGCGGCCGGCCTTTCCGAGATTCTGGTTCGAATTGTCCGGATTCGAAACCGCGCCGACCGTGGCCCGGCACTCCTGGCGCACCATGCGGAGTTCGCCGGACGCAAGACGTATCAGCGCGTACCCGCCGTCGCGGCCGACGAACTGGGCGTAGGCTCCCGCGGCGCGGGCCAGTTGCCCGCCCTTGCCGGGCTTCATCTCGATATTGTGAACGATCGTTCCGACCGGCATGCCGGTGAAGGGCATCGCGTTGCCCGGCTTGACATCCGCCTTCGCCGAGGAAATCACCTTGTCGCCCGGCGCGAGGCGCTGCGGTGCGAGGATATACGAAAGCTCGTCGTCCTCGTAGCGAACCAGCGCGATGAAGCCCGTTCTGTTGGGGTCGTATTCGAGACGCTCGACGATAGCCGGCATGTCGACCTTGCTTCGCTTGAAATCGATGATCCTGTCCAGCCGCTTCGCGCCGCCGCCCCGCCGCCGCATCGTGATGCGACCGGTATTGTTGCGTCCTCCCTTGGACGATTTTCCCTTCGTGAGCTTTTTGCAGGGCGGCCCCTTCCAGAGGCCGGAGCGGTCGACGAGGACCAGTCCCCGCTGCCCGGGGGATGTCGGCTTGTAGGTTTTAAGTGCCATGGCTCTATCTCTCGCTTGCCTTAACCTACAGGCCCGTCGACACGTCGATCATGTAGCCGTCGCGCAGGCGCACATAGGCTTTCTTCCGCTCCTTGCGGCGGCCGGCGATGCCCCTGGTGCGAACGCGCTTCCCTTTCGTCCGGACCGTATTGACCGATTCCACCTCGACCTCGAAAAGGGTTTCGATCGCTTCCTTGATCGATGCCTTGTCGGCATCCACCGCCGTTTCGAAAACGATGGAATTGGCCTCCGAAACCAGTGTCGACTTCTCGGTCACGACCGGCCTGCGGATAATGTCGTAATGCTTGACCTTGGCCTTCATTTCAGCCTCTCCTGGAGCGCGGCGACGCCGGCCCTGGTTAGTACGAGCGTCTTGCGCTTCAATATATCGTAAACATTGGCGCCCTGGCTCGGAATAATGTCGATGCCGGGCAGATTCGACGATGCCAGAAGAAAATTCCTGTCGACGCTGGGCCCGTCGATAATCAGAACCTTTTTCCAGCCCAGCTTGGCGACGAATTTCGCGAGCGCGCCGGTTTTCGGCTCGGGCAGCTCGGCCGAGTCCAGAATGACCAGGTCGTTGCCCTGCGCCTTGGCCGACAGCGCGTGCTTGAGTCCGAGCTTCCGCACCTTTTTCGGCAGCGCGTGCTCGTGGCTTCTCGGGACCGGACCGCCATAAACGCCCCCCTTGCGGAATATGGGCGCGTTGCGGTCGCCGTGGCGCGCCCTGCCGGTGCCTTTCTGATTGTAGATCTTCCGTTTCGAATAGCTCGTTTCGGAGCGAGTCTTCGCCTTGTGCGTGCCCTGCCGAGCCTTCGCGCGCTGCCAGCGGACGACCCTGTGCAGGATGTCGCGTCGCGGCTCGGCGCCGAACACGTCGTCGTCGAGCTCCAGTTCGCCCGTCGATTCAGCGTCGAGATTTATCACTGAAGCCTTCATGCCCGGGATTCCTCCTCGACGGAGCCTTCCGAAGCCGTCGGCTCGGGATCGCCCGTGTTGTCCGCTCCGGCGTCGGCGGCGTCGACTTGCGCGGCCCCCGCGACTTCCGGCTTCCTGAACGCGCCCGGCATCGGGGCTTCGCCCGGCAGCGCCTTTTTCACCGCGTCCTTGATCATGACCCAGCCGCCGCGCGATCCCGGAACCGAGCCCTTGACCATGATCAGGCCTCTTTCCGAATCAACTCGCACGATTTCGAGGTTCTGCGTGGTCACGCGCTCCGACCCCATCTGGCCGGCCATCTTCTTGCCCTTGAACACCTTTCCGGGATCCTGGCACTGCCCCGTCGAGCCGAGGGACCTATGGTTGATGGACACGCCGTGGGACGCGCGCAGCCCGCTGAAGTTGTGGCGCTTCATGGCGCCCGCGAACCCCTTGCCGATCGACGTGCCCGACACGTCCACCTTCTGGCCCGGGAGAAAATGGTCGGCGGTGATTTCCGCGCCGATATCGATGAGATTCTCGGGCGAGACCCGAAATTCGGCGACCTTGCGCTTCGGCGCCACGGACGCCTTTGCGAAATGCCCGCGCATGGGCGAGCCGACGCGGCGCGCCTTCGCGGCGCCCGCTCCGAGCTGAACCGCGGTGTATCCGTCCTTGTCCGCGGTCCGCTGCGCCACGACCCTTAGATTGTCGAGGTGAAGCACGGTGACCGGCACCTGGCGGCCGTTGTCGAGGAACAACCGCGTCATGCCGATTTTCTTGGCGATGACTCCAGCGCGCATTTTCGCGACCTCCTAGAGCTTGATCTCGACGTTGACGCCTGCGGCGAGGTCGAGCTTCATTAATGCGTCCACCGTCTGCGGCGTCGGGTCCACGATGTCGAGCAGCCTCTTGTGCGTGCGGATCTCCATCTGCTCGCGAGACTTCTTGTCGATGTGCGGACCGCGCAGAACTGTGAACTTCTCTATGCGATTGGGAAGCGGGATCGGCCCGCGCACGCGAGCGCCGGTGCGCTTGGCCGTGTTGACGATTTCCAGCGTGCTGGAATCAAGCACGCGGTAGTCGAAGGCCTTGAGCCGTATCCTGATATTCTGGCTGTTGATCATGTCGCCCTTCCCGATATTCGGCTTGCGGCGAGCGCGGCTCGGCCGCGCCCGCGCTGTTTTCCGTCGGCTATTCGATTATCTTCGAGACCACGCCGGCGCCGACCGTTCGGCCGCCCTCGCGAATGGCGAAGCGAAGCTTCTCCTCCATTGCGATCGGCGAGATCAGCTTGACCTGGAACGATACGTTGTCGCCCGGCATCACGAGCTCGATGTTCTCCGGCAGGGTGACCGATCCCGTAACGTCCGTCGTTCGGAAGTAGAACTGCGGGCGGTAGTCGGATGCGAAAGGCGTGTGCCGGCCGCCTTCCTTCTTGGTCAGGATGTAGGCCTCGGCCTCGAATTCCGTGTGCGGCGTTACCGATCCCGGCTTGCAGAGAACCTGGCCGCGCTCGACGCCGTTGCGGTCGACGCCGCGCAGCAGGGCGCCGATATTGTCCCCGGCCTCGCCCCTGTCGAGCAGCTTGCGGAACATCTCCACGCCGGTGCACGTCGTCTTGTGAGTGTCGCGGATGCCGACGATTTCAACTTCGTCGCCGACCGTGATGACGCCGCGCTCGACGCGGCCCGTCACGACCGTGCCGCGCCCGGAAATCGAAAACACGTCCTCGATCGGCATCAGGAATGGCTGGTCGATCGGGCGCTCGGGCGTCGGGATGTTGTCGTCGACGGCATTCATCAGCGCGTCGATGCTGTTTTTCCCGACCTCGTCGTCCTTGCCCTCCATCGCGGCCAGGGCCGAGCCGCTGACGACCGGAATGTCGTCGCCCGGGAACTCGTAGTCGGAAAGCAATTCGCGAACCTCCATCTCGACGAGCTCGAGCAGCTCCTCGTCGTCGACCTGGTCCACCTTGTTCAGATAGACGACGAGAGCGGGAACGCCGACCTGGCGGGCGAGAAGGATGTGCTCCCGGGTCTGGGGCATCGGCCCGTCCGCGGCGCTCACCACTAGGATGGCGCCGTCCATCTGCGCCGCGCCGGTAATCATGTTCTTGACGTAGTCGGCATGGCCGGGGCAATCGACGTGGGCGTAGTGGCGGTTCCCGGTTTCGTATTCGACGTGCGCCGTGGAAATCGTGATGCCGCGCGCCTTCTCCTCGGGCGCGGCGTCGATGCTGTCGTAGGCTTGGAATTCGCCGTAATACTTCGTTATCGCTGCAGTAAGCGTCGTCTTGCCGTGGTCGACATGCCCGATCGTTCCCACGTTGACGTGCGGTTTATTGCGTACGAACTTTTCCTTGGCCATCATTCAATTCCCTTCGTTGACCATTGACGCGACCGCGACTTCGCGGCGTTACGCGTATTTTTCCTGAATCGCTTCCGAAATGTTTTGCGGCATCGCTTCGTAGTGCGAAAATTGCATGGTGAAGCTCGCTCGCCCGGACGACATCGAGCGAAGATTGTTGATATAACCGAACATGTTCGCGAGTGGAACCACGGCGTTGATCGCCGTCGCGTTGCCGCGCAGGTCCTGCCCGCTCACCTGCCCGCGCCGCGAGGTCAGGTCGCCGATTATGCTGCCGGTGTAGTTCTCCGGCGTAATGACCTCGACTTTCATGATCGGCTCGAGCAGCTTGGCCCCCGCCTTGCGGAGCCCCTCGCGCATGGCCGAGCGAGCCGCCATTTCGAACGCCATCACGGAGGAATCGACCTCGTGATGGGCGCCGTCCAGCAGCCGGACGCTGAAATCGATAACCGGGAAGCCCGCCAGCGGACCGGAATCCATGACCGACCGGATGCCCTTTTCGACGCCCGGGATGTATTCCTTGGGAATGGAGCCTCCGACGACCGCGGATTCGAAGCTGTAGCCCTCGCCGCGTCCGGTCGGCGCGATTTCCAACTTGACGCGCGCGAATTGACCGGCGCCGCCGGTCTGCTTCTTGTGGGTATAGTCGATCTCGGCCTTGCGGGCGACGGTTTCGCGATAGGCGACCTGCGGGGCGCCGATGTTGGCCTCGACCTTGAATTCGCGTTTCATCCGGTCGACGAGAATGTCGAGATGCAGCTCGCCCATTCCCCTCATGATCGTCTGCCCCGATTCGATGTCGGTAACGATGCGGAATGACGGATCCTCAGCGGCGAGGCGATGCAGCGCATGCGTCATCTTCTCCTGGTCGAGCTTGGTCTTCGGCTCGACCGCGATCTCGATGACGGGCTCGGGAAAGGACATCGTTTCCATAACGACGGGCTCGGCGGTACTGCACAGCGTATCGCCGGTCGCCGTATCCTTGAGGCCCGCGAGCGCGATGATGTCGCCGGCGTAGGCTTCGCCGATTTCCTCGCGATTGTTCGAGTGCATCATCATCATGCGCCCGACGCGCTCGCGCCTGCCCTTGGTGGAATTTAGAATCTGGTCGCCTTTGCGGACGACGCCCGAATAGACCCGGGTGAACGTCAGCGACCCCACGAAGGGATCGTTCATGATCTTGAAGCCCAGAGCCGAGAAGGGCTGGCGGTCGTCGGCCCTCCTTTCGATATTCCGCGTTTCCGTCGCGTCGCCCGGCGCGAATCCCTTGTACGAGGGCACGTCGAGCGGTCCGGGCAGGTAGTCGATGACCGCGTTAAGAAGCGGCTGGACGCCCTTGTTCTTGAAGGCCGACCCGACGAGCACGGGCACGAAGTCCATCGAAAGCGTGCCCTTGCGAATCAAGCTCCGCAATTCCTCGGCATCCGGCTCCGCGCCGTCCTCCAGGTAGCGCTCCAGGGCGCCGTCGTCCTGCTCGACCGCGACCTCGATCATTTTGCCGCGCCATTCCTCGGCGTCCGCCCGAAGCTCCTCGCGGACGGCCTGCTTGGTCCAGGTCGAGCCGAGATCCTCGCCCTTCCAGGTCCACTCCTCCATCGCGATCAGGTCGACCACGCCTTCGAAGCGGTCCTCGGCCCCGATGGGGATCTGCACCGGCAGCGGAACCGCTCCCGTGCGGTCCGCGATCATCCCGACGCACCGGTAGAAATCCGCGCCGACCTTGTCCATCTTGTTGACGAAGACGAACCTCGGCACGCGGTACCGGTCGGCCTGGCGCCAAACCGTTTCCGTCTGCGGCTCCACTCCCGCATTGGCGTCGAGCACGCAGACGCACCCGTCCAGAACGGCGAGCGAGCGCTCGACCTCGATCGTGAAATCGACGTGGCCCGGCGTGTCGATGATGTTCAGGCGGTACATCTCGCCCTGCGGCGTCTCGCCGTCCTCGGTGCGCGCCCAGAACGTCGTCGTCGAGGCGGACGTAATGGTTATTCCCCGCTCCTGCTCCTGCTCCATCCAGTCCATCGTCGCCGCGCCGTCGTGGACTTCGCCGATCTTATAGGACTTGCCGGTGTAGTAGAGCACGCGCTCCGTCGTCGTGGTCTTGCCGGCGTCGATGTGGGCCATGATCCCGAAATTCCGGTACCGGCGAAGCGGGTATTCTCGTGCCATCCTGCTAATTCCGATGTCGCCGAACTACCAGCGGTAGTGGCTGAACGCCTTGTTGGCTTCGGCCATTTTGTGAGTGTCTTCCCTGCGCTTCACCGCGGCCCCGCGCGAGGCGACGGCGTCCATGAGCTCGCCCGCGAGCTTTTCCTCCATCGTGTGCTCGCCCCTTTTCCGCGCGGCGGAGATCAGCCAGCGAATCGCCAGCGCGTCGCGCCTTTCCGGCCTGACTTCGACCGGAATCTGGTACGTGGTTCCCCCGACGCGCCGGGACCGCACCTCGATCATCGGCTTCACGTTGGCGAGCGCCTCGTGGAACACGTCCACGGGCTCCCGCCGAAGCCTGCGCTCCACGCGCTCCAGCGATTGGTAGACAATGCGCTCGGCCACCGCTTTTTTCCCGTCCATCATCAGATTGTTCGTAAATTTCGTAAGCATCCGGTCGCCGTACTTGGCGTCGGGAAGAACTTCGCGCTTTTCCGCGCGATGGCGTCTCGACATCGACTCGCCTCCCTACTTCGGCCGCTTCGCGCCGTATTTCGAACGGCGCTGGCGACGATCCTTGACGCCCTGCGTGTCGAGCACGCCGCGCAATATGTGGTAGCGGACGCCGGGAAGGTCCTTGACCCGCCCGCCGCGTATCAGCACCGACGAATGCTCCTGCAGATTGTGGGACTCGCCGGGAATATAGGAAATGACCTCGAACCCGGCGGTCAGCCTCACCTTGGCGACCTTGCGCATCGCCGAATTGGGCTTTTTCGGCGTTGTCGTGTAGACGCGCGTGCACACGCCGCGCTTCTGCGGGCATCCCTGCAGATGAATTGATTTCGTGCGCTTGACCTTGGCCCGCCGCGGCTTGCGGATCAGCTGCTGTATCGTTGGCATGGGGCTACCCGCCTTCTTTCTTCCTTCGACCCCGGCATCCGGAGCAAACAAAAATTCGGTGCGCTTCTGGATCCGCCTTTGATCCGGAGCGCCTTCGGTTCATAGGATCGCGGCTCGGAGGCCGGGATCGTGATTGAATAATTCCGTCTTTCCTCGCGGCCGGGCGCGAGCCCGACTGCCGAGTGGAAGGGCGTATAAGCGCGAATCGACCGCCCTGTCAACAGCATTCAATCAAATTTCTCGCGTATTTCGCATCCTTTTCAATTTTCCGGGCGAATTCCCCCGGATCGGCCCCGGCGGCTAGGCGCCAGCGTCGGCATCCTCGCCCTCGTCGCCGATTCCGGCGAAGTGCGCGGGAAGAACGGCGGCCTTCTGCGCTTCTCGCTCCTCGATGATCAATCGATCACGCTCGACCGCGACTTTGCGAATCTCCTTCGTCGCGCTGCCGCTGCCGGCAGGAATCAAGCGCCCTACGATGACATTCTCCTTGAGCCCGGACAGCGCGTCGCGCTTGCCCTGTATCGCGGCCTCGGTCAGGACGCGGGTGGTTTCCTGGAAGGACGCCGCGGATATGAACGAGCGCGTCTGAAGCGCGGCCTTGGTTATGCCCAGGAGGATCGGCCCTCCCTTCGCCGGCTCGCGCCCGTCGGCCACGGCCCTCGCGTTGACATCCTCGAATTCGGACTTTTCGACCTGCTCGCCCTTCAGGAGCGTCGTCTGGCCGGAATGGGACACCTCCCATTTCTGGAGCATCTGCCTGACGATGACTTCGATGTGCTTGTCGTTGATCTTCACGCCCTGCAGGCGGTAGACTTCCTGGACCTCGTCGATAAGGTAGTCCGCCAGCGCCTCCACGCCCTGGATGCGCAGAATGTCCTGCGGCGCGGGATTTCCGTCCACGATGTAGTCGCCGGTCCGCACGATGTCCCCTTCCTGCACGGGGATGTGCTTGCCTTTCGGAACCATGTAGTCGACGGGCTCGTCGCCGCTTCCGTCCAGCGGCTCGACGGTGATTCGGAGCTTGTTCTTGTAATTGCCGCGGAAGCTGATTCGGCCGTCGATTTCCGATATGATGGCATGGTCCTTCGGACGGCGGGCCTCGAACAGCTCGGCGACACGGGGCAGGCCGCCGGTGATGTCCTTGGTCTTCGCGCCTTCGCGCGGAATCCTCGCGATCACGGTGCCCACCGCGACGGATTCCCCGTCCTCCACGGAAAGTATGGCCCCGACGGACATCGCGTAGCTGGCCGGATTGCCGTTGTCGAGGAACACCGTTTCGTCGTGTCTGTCGACGATGCGAATCTCCGGCTTCAAGTCGCTGGTCTTTTTGCTCGAGTGCCAATCGATGACTTTTTTCAGGGCCATGCCCGTGGCTTCGTCGGATTCCTCGCGGATCGAGTGCGGCGCGACCAAATCGCTGAAGCGCGCCGTGCCTTTCTTTTCCGCAATGATCGGCAGCGTATAGGGGTCCCACTCGAACAGCTTGTCGCCTCGGGCGACCTTCTGATTCTCCTCGACGAGAATTCGCGCGCCGTACGCAAGCCTGTGGGCCGCGAGCTCGCGATTCCCCGCGCCGACGACAAGCAGCTCCATATTGCGCCCGACGGCGATCTTGACGCCGTCCGGATTCATCAGCGTATTCTCGTTTCTAAAGACGACCTTGCCCTCGTGGCCGGCCTCGACGAAGGACTGCTGCGTGGCTTCCGCGATGCCGCCAATGTGGAAAGTCCTCATCGTAAGCTGGGTGCCGGGCTCGCCTATCGACTGCGCCGCGATGATTCCCACGGCTTCGCCGATGTTGACGCGCGTGCCGCGCGCCAGATCGCGCCCGTAGCACGTGGCGCATATACCGTCGTCGGCGTCGCAGGTCAGCGGCGAGCGAATCCTCGCCTGCACGATGCCCGATTTCTCGATCAGCTCGGCGGCGTCCTCGTCGAGCAAGTCGCCGCGTCGCGCAAGCGTCGCGCCGCTGGAGGGATCGAGAATGTCCTCGGCGACCACGCGCCCGAGTATCCTTTCCCCGATCGAGGACCCGGCATCCGATTCGCCGCCGGCGGAGCGCACGGTAATGCATCTCTCGGTGCCGCAGTCCTCGGACTTCACGATGCAGTCCTGGGCCACGTCCACCAGACGGCGCGTGAGGTATCCGGAATTGGCGGTCTTCAGGGCCGTGTCGGCCAGCCCCTTGCGAGCGCCGTGGGTTGAATTGAAATACTCCAGGACCGTCAGGCCCTCCTTGAAGTTCGAAATGATGGGCGTTTCAATGATCTCGCCGGACGGCTTGGCCATAAGGCCGCGCATGCCGGCGAGCTGCTTCATCTGGGCGGGCGATCCTCGCGCGCCCGAATGCGACATCATGTAGACCGAGTTCGGCTCGCTTTCGCGGCCGTGCTCGTCGCAGCGCACGGCGGAGATTTCCTCCATCATCGCGTCCGCGACCTTGTCGGAGCACTTGGACCAGGCATCGACGACCTTGTTGTACTTCTCGCCCTGCGTGATCAGCCCGTCCATGTAGTTGCGCTCGAATTCCGTAACCTGCCCGCGGGTCTCCTCTACGATCGACCATTTCATATCCGGCACGACCATGTCGTCCTTGCCGAAGGAGATTCCCGCCTTGAACGCCTCGCGGAAGCCCATCGCCATGATCTGATCGCAGAAAATGATCGATTCCTTCTGGCCGCAGTAGCGGTAGACGGTGTCGATAACTTCCTGAACCTCGCGCTTTCGAAGCAGGCGATTCACGAGCTCGAAGGGCGCCTTGGCGTTCAGGGGCAGCAGCGACCCGAGCAGCACGCGTCCGGGAGTCGTATCGAAAATGCGGTTCTGCTCGTCGCCGAACTCGCTGATGGTCTTGACTCGCGCCTTGATGCTGGCGTGCGGATGAACGGCTCCGACCGAGAGGGCGTGCTCGACTTCAGAGGGCGAGCCGAACACCATTCCCTCGCCATTCATGCCCTCGCGCTCCATGGTGATGTAGTAGAGGCCGAGGATCATGTCCTGCGACGGCACGATGATCGGAGTTCCGTTCGCGGGCGAAAGAACGTTGTTGGTCGACATCATCAGAACGCGGGCCTCAAGCTGCGCCTCGAGCGACAGCGGCACGTGAACGGCCATCTGGTCGCCGTCGAAATCCGCGTTGAAGGCCGAGCAGACGAGCGGGTGCAGCTGGATGGCCTTGCCTTCGATCAAGAGCGGCTCGAACGCCTGAATTCCCAGGCGGTGCAGCGTCGGGGCGCGGTTGAGCAGCACGGGATGCTCGCGGATAACCTCGTCGAGAATATCCCAGACCTCTCTGTCCTCGCTTTCCACGAGCTTTTTCGCCTGCTTGACCGTCGACGACTTCCCGCGCTGCTCCAGGCGCGAGTAAATGAACGGCTTGAACAGCTCCAGCGCCATCTTCTTGGGCAATCCGCATTGATGGAGCTTGAGCTCCGGCCCGGTCACGATGACCGAGCGGCCGGAAAAGTCGACTCGCTTGCCGAGCAGATTCTGGCGGAAGCGCCCCTGCTTGCCCTTGAGCATGTCGGTCAGCGATTTCAGCGGGCGCTTGTTGGTGCCCGTGATCGTGCGCCCGCGGCGGCCGTTGTCGAAAAGAGCGTCGACCGATTCCTGAAGCATGCGCTTCTCGTTGCGGACGATGATGTCGGGCGCGCGCAGCTCGATCAGGCGCTTCAGGCGGTTGTTGCGGTTGATGACGCGGCGATAGAGATCGTTCAGGTCGGACGTGGCGAATCGGCCCCCGTCCAGAGGCACGAGAGGGCGAAGGTCGGGCGGTATGACCGGGATGACCGTTAGTATCATCCATTCCGGGCGGTTGCTGGATTCGATGAAATTCTCGATCAGCTTCAGCCTCTTCGCGATCTTCTTCTGCTTCTGCTCGCTCGTCGTCACCGCGAGCTCGGATCTGAGGAATTCCGCTTCGGCTTCGAGATCGAGGTCCGCCAGCATGCCTCGTATGGCTTCCGCGCCGATGCCCGCCGAGAAGGCGTCGGAACCGAACAGGTCCTGCGCGTCGAGAAACTCCTCCTCGCTTAGAAGCTGGCCCGACTTCAGGTCGGTCAGGCCGGGCTCCACGACGACGTATCTTTCGAAATAGAGAATCTGCGCCAGATCCTTTCGCGTCATGTCGAGCATGATGCCGATGCGGCTCGGAATGGAATTGAAGAACCAGGTGTGCGCCACCGGCGCCGCCAGCTGGATATGGCCCATTCGCTCGCGGCGAACCTTCTGAAGCGTAACCTCGACGCCGCATTTCTCGCAGGTCACGCCGCGGAACTTCATGCGCTTGTACTTGCCGCAAAGGCACTCGTAGTCCTTGATCGGCCCGAGGATTCTGGCGCAGAACAGCCCGTCGCGCTCCGGCTTGAAGGTTCGGTAGTTGATCGTCTCCGGCTTTTTGATTTCGCCGTAGGACCAGGACAGGATCTTCTCCGGCGAGGCCAGCGAGATTCTAATTTCGTCGAAGTCGGTCGGCACCGAGCGGGGGCCGCCGAAATTAAAATTTGTAAGTTCGCGATTCATTGCTTGCACCGAATGCTGACGGAGGCCGGACGAGGCGGAGCCTCATCCGTCCTCCTTTTGATGGAGTTCCATGTTCAGGGCCAAACCCCTGACTTCCTTCACGAGAACATTGAAGCTTTCCGGCACGCCGGTTTCGAAGCGGTCCTCGCCCTTGACGATCGCGTCGTAGACTTTCGTTCGCCCCGAAACGTCGTCGGCCTTGACGGTCAGCATTTCCTGGAGCGTATAGGCGGCTCCGTACGCTTCCAGAGCCCAGACTTCCATCTCGCCGAAGCGCTGCCCGCCGAACTGCGCCTTGCCGCCGAGCGGCTGCTGGGTGACCAGGCTGTAGGGACCGGTCGAGCGGGCGTGGATCTTGTCGTCCACCAGGTGGTGGAGCTTGAGAAGATACTTCATTCCGACCGTGACCTTGCGGGCGAATTCCTCGCCGGTTCGGCCGTCGAACAGCTCCGACTGGCCCGAGCTGTCGAACCCGGCGCGCGCCAGGGCCTCGTTCACGTCCGATTCCTTGGCGCCGTCGAATACGGGCGTGGCGATCGGAACGCCGGACACCACGTTGCGGGCGGCGTCCAGCATATCGCCCACGGGCAGGCTTTCGATCAGGTCCTCGTAGGCCGAGTCGCCGTAGGCCTTGCGCAAGGCGTCCCTGACCGGCTGGATCTCGCCCGATTTATCGAACGCCTCCAGAGAGTCGCCGATCATTTCGCCTAGGCCGCGGGCCGCCCAGCCCATGTGGGTTTCGAGAATCTGGCCCACATTCATGCGCGACGGCACGCCGAGCGGGTTGAGGACGATGTCGACCGGCGTTCCGTCCTTGAGGAACGGCATGTCCTCGATCGCGACGACTTTGGAAACGACGCCCTTGTTCCCGTGCCGGCCCGCCATCTTGTCGCCGGGCTGCAGCTTGCGCTTGACCGCGATGAAGACCTTGACCATCTTCATGACGCCGGGCGGCAAGTCGTCGCCGCGGCGAACCTTTTCGGACTTGTCCTCGAATTTCAGCTTCAGGGACTTCTTCTGCTGCTGGAACTGCGCGTGCAGCGCTTCCAGGTTCGACGCGTCGCCCTCGTCCTCCATGGCGAACTGCCACCACTGGCCGCGGGACAGCGTATCGAGCAGCTCGCGGGTGATCTCGGTCCCGCCCTTGATTCCCCTGGGGCCCTTGACGGCCGTCCTGCCGAGTATCAGAGCTTCGACGCGGGCGTAGAAATTCCGCTCCAGGATGGCGAGCTCGTCGCTGTGGTCCTGGTCCAGGCGCTTGATCTCGTCGTTCTGTATCTGGGTCGCGCGCTCGTCCTTGTCGATGCCGTGGCGGTTGAACACCCGCACTTCGACCACCGTCCCGAAATCGCCCGGCGGCAGCCGCAGCGACGAATCGCGGATGTCGGACGCCTTCTCGCCGAAAATCGCGCGAAGCAGCTTCTCCTCGGGCGTCATCGGCGATTCGCCTTTCGGCGTCACCTTGCCGACGAGAATGTCGCCCGGGCCGACCTCCGCGCCGATGTAGACGATTCCGGTCTCGTCGAGATTGCGAAGCGCGTCCTCGCCGACATTGGGAATGTCGCGAGTGATCTCTTCGGGGCCGAGCTTCGTGTCGCGCGCCGCCACCTCGTATTCCTCCATGTGGACCGAGGTGAAGACGTCGTCCTGCGCGATCCGTTCCGAAATCAGGATCGAATCCTCGAAGTTGTAGCCGTTCCAGGGCATGAACGCGACGAGCACGTTGCGCCCCAGCGCCAGCTCCCCGAGATCCGTGGACGGCCCGTCGGCGACAACCTCTCCCTTGGCGACCGAGTCGCCCTTCTTGACCAGCGGCTTCTGGTTGATGCAGGTATTCTGGTTCGATCGCTGGAATTTCTGCAGGCGATAGATGTCGACGCCGGGATCGCCGGGCTCGAGATCTTCGGTGACCCGAACGACGATGCGCATCGCGTCGACCTGATCGACCACGCCGGACCGTCTCGCCATGACCGCGGCGCCGGAATCCTTGGCGACGACGTCTTCAATGCCGGTTCCGACGAACGGAGCCTCGGCCCGAAGCAGCGGCACCGCCTGCCTCTGCATGTTGGAGCCCATCAGCGCGCGGTTCGCATCGTCGTTTTCGAGGAAGGGAATCATCGACGCGGCGACGGAAACGAGCTGCTTCGGCGACACGTCGATGTAATCGACGGTTTCGCGCGGGCAGAACATGAAATCCCCGCCTTTGCGGGCCGACACCATTTCGTTGATGAAGCGGCCCTCGCCGTCGAGCCTGGCATTGGCCTGCGCGATGGTGTGGCGCATCTCCTCGGTGGCGGACAAGTAGCAGACGTCGTCTGTCACCTGGCAGTCCACGACTCTCCTGTAGGGCGTTTCGATGAAGCCGTACTTATTGACGCGGGCGTAGGTGGCCAGCGAGTTTATCAGGCCGATATTCGGGCCTTCCGGAGTTTCGATCGGGCAGATGCGCCCGTAATGGGTCGGATGGACGTCTCGAACCTCGAAGCCGGCGCGCTCGCGCGTGAGGCCGCCGGGACCCAGCGCCGAAAGCCGGCGCTTGTGCGTGACCTCGGACAGCGGATTCGTCTGGTCCATGAATTGCGAAAGCTGGGACGAGCCGAAGAATTCCTTGACGGCCGCCGCCGCCGGCTTGGAATTGATCAAATCCTGCGGCATGACGGTGTCGATCTCCACCGACGACATCCGCTCGCGAATGGTTCGGTCCATTCTCAGGAGTCCGAGGCGATAGCAGTTCTCCATCAGCTCGCCGACGGAGCGAACCCTCCGGTTGCCCAGATGGTCGATATCGTCGATTTCGCCCTTGCCGTCGCGCAAATCGACCAGCGCCTTGACGCAGGCCACGATGTCCTCGTTGCGCAGCGTTCTGACCGTGTCGGGCGCGTCGAGGGCCAGGCGCATGTTCATCTTGACCCGGCCGACGGCGGAAAGATCGTAGCGGTCGGGGTCCTGGAACTGCTGCTCGAAAAGAATCTCGGACGTCTCCTCGGTCGCGGGCTCGCCGGGGCGCAAAATCCTGTAGATGTCGATGAGCGCCGTCTTCCGATCGAAATTCTTGTCGGCGGCCATCGTGTTGCGAATGTACGGGCCGACATTCACGCCGTCTATATCCAGCGTGGGTATCCGGGTGACGCCCCCGTCCAGCAGCACCTTGAGCGTGCCGCCCCTCAGTTCGCCGTCCTTGGTCTCGGCGGTGATTTCGTCGCCCGCCTCGACCCAGACCTCGCCGGTTTCCTCGCTGATGATGTCCCTGGCGACGAACCGCCCGACGATCTTCTCGAAGCCCACCCGCTCTCTCGCGACTTCTCCCTTGTCCCGAAGAATCTTGGCCCGCCGCGGCGAGACCTTCTTGCCCCGATCCAGAACGACTTCGCCGGTGTCGGCGTCGACCACGTCCTCGCTCGGCTTGGTTCCGCTGTACCGTTCCGGGAAGAACTTGGTAGCCCACGCCTCGCGGTCCTCGGTCAGATCGAAGTCGACCGTGTCGTAGTACGCATCCATGATCGATTCCTGGTCCATGCCGAGCGCGAACAGCATGGTCGTGACCGGGAGCTTCCGGCGGCGGTCGATGCGAACGTAGACAAGGTCCTTGGCATCGAACTCGAAGTCGATCCACGAGCCTCGGTACGGGATGATTCGGCATGTGAACAAGATCTTGCCGGAAGAGTGCGACTTGCCCTTGTCGTGGTCGAAGAACACGCCGGGCGACCGGTGCATCTGAGACACGATGACACGCTCGGTGCCGTTGACGATGAAAGTCCCGTTGTCCGTCATGAGCGGCATGTCGCCCATGAAGACTTCCTGCTCCTTGCTGTTCTTGAACGAGCGGGCGCCCGTTTCGTCGTTGACGTCGTAGACGACGAGGCGCAGCTTCACCTTCAGGGGGGCGGCGAACGTGATGTCGCGCTGGCGGCATTCCTCGACATCGAATTTCGGCGACTCCAGCTGGTAGGACAGGAATTCGAGAACCGAAGTTTCGTTGTAGTCCTTGATCGGAAACACCGACTGGAAAACGCCCTGGAGGCCTTCGCCGTCCTTGTGCGCGTCGCCTTCGCCGGATTCGAGGAACAGTTCGTAGGAATTCTTCTGCACCTCGATCAGGTTGGGCATCTCCAGGACTTCTCGGATCTTGCCGAAATTCCGCCGAATTCTCTTGCGCGCAGAGCTTGCCTTTGTCATTATCGGATAATTCCCGGTTTTGGTGCGCCGTCGTCCGTCCGCCGGGCAGCGGCGGCCAGCGGCATGTGCGTAGATAACGGTCCAATTCCCGCGGGCGCTGCCACTTTCCCGCTCCCGGACCTTTCGCCACGCCTATCGCAAAGTTCTTGCCGTCGAAGAACTCGGTGAAAGGCGCGGTCGACCGGGCCCGGAAGGGCCCGGCCGTCGCTTCGAGATTCGCTAGGTGAGCTCGACTTCCGCGCCGACGGCTTCGAGCTTCTCCTTGATTTCGTTCGCCTCTTCCTTCGATACGGCTTCCTTCACGGCCTTGCCTCCCGCTTCAACCAATTCCTTGGCGTCTTTCAGGCCGAGGCCGGTGATTGCCCTAACTTCCTTGATAACGCTAACCTTCTGCTGGCCGAACGATTTTAGGATAACGTTGAATTCAGTCTGCTCGACCGCTTCTTCCGCTCCCTGATCCCCGTCCGCCGGCGCCGCCATCATGACCGCGCCGCCGGCCGCGGGCTCGATGCCGTACTTGTCCTTGAGAATATTTTTGAGTTCCTGCGCCTCGAGAAGCGTCAGTCCGACGATGTCCTCGGCGAGTTTGTTCAAGTCAGCCATTTTGTACTTTCCAATTCGATTGCTTGTGGTCCGGCGCGCCGGGCGTCCGCCCTTCGCGCGGCCTCGCAGTTGCCATTCGTCACGCCGCCGCCTTTTCCTCGATCGTCTCCAGTATGGACGCGATGTTCGAGGCGGGCGCGCCGACCGCGCCGGCGACGTTGGATGCAGGTGCGATGATGCATCCGACGAGGCTAGCCAGCAGCTCCTCGCGGGACGGCATTGCCGCCACCGCCTTGACCGCCGCGGCGTCAAGAACCCTTCCGCTAATCGCTCCGCCGACAACCACGAGCTTGCGGTTTTTCCTGGCGTAGGAATCGACCACTTTCGCAGCGCATACCGGATCCTCCGAGTAGGCCAAAACGGTCATTCCGCTCAATAGATCCGCCATGCCTGCGCAATCGGAATCCTTGAGCGCGATTTTTGCGAGCCTGTTCTTGGCGACGCGTACGGAACCTCCGGCATCGCGCATGCGTTTCCGGAAGTCCTGCATATCGGCAACCGTGAGGCCGGCGTAGTGCGCGACTACGACGACGCCAGAGCTCTCGAAGATTTGGCCGAGCTCCTCGACCACCTTTTCTTTCCCGGCTCTATCCACAGTCTTGCTCCAATTTATGGAAGGGTCGCCCCTTCCGGTTCAGTTGCGCCGGCGAATTGCCGGCCCTGGGTCCGCGATTCCGGGTTCCGATAAAACCGCCCGGAAGCGCAGCTCCCGCGTGATCCCTTCGTTTCCCGTCTCGGGCAGGAATTACGACTCCGGGCCGAGGCCCTTCATCACCCACCGTCTCGGACAGACACCGGCGGAACGCACTGGCCCCGCCGCATCCTCCGCCCCGTCGCCGGAGCGGCGAATTCCTCCTTGTCAACCGGCCGCCGAGGTGGGGTCGACCGTGATGCCCGGCCCCATGGTGGAGCTCAAGGCGATTTTCTTGACGTACGTGCCCTTGGCGCCCGAAGGCTTGGCACGGTAGATCGCGCCGACGAAAGCGCGAATATTCTCCGCAAGGTTCGCGGCGTCGAACGAAACCCGTCCTATGCCGGCATGGACGACGCCCGCCCTTTGCGTCCGGAACTGGACCTCGCCCCCCTTGGCGCTCTTGACTGCTTCGGCCACATCCTGGGTGACCGTTCCGACTTTCGGATTGGGCATCAAATTGCGCGGCCCCAGTATCCTGCCGAGCCGTCCGACGATCGGCATCATGTCCGGCGTCGCTATGCATCTTTCGAAATCGATGGTTCCGTTCTTGACGGTTTCCATCAGGTCCTCAGCGCCGACGATGTCGGCGCCCGCCGCGGCGGCCTCCTCTGCCTTCTCGCCCCGCGCGAACACGGCGACGCGAACGGATTTCCCGGTGCCGTTCGGAAGGACGACTTTCCCGCGCACGATCTGGTCGGCGTGCCTGGGGTCAACGCCCAGCTTCATGGAAATCTCCACCGACTCGTCGAATTTCGCGGTCGCGTTCCTTTTAATCAATGAAACCGCTTCTTCGACGGTTACGAGCGACTTGCCGATGAATTCGGCCTTGGCCGCCCGCAATCTCTTCCCGCTTTTAGCCATCTCTGTCAGCCCTTTACTTCAATTCCCATCGAGCGAGCCGAGCCCGCGATGATTCTCATGGCGGCCTCGACGTCTTCCGTGTTCAGGTCGACCATCTTCGCTTCGGCGATTTCGCGAACCTGCGCGACCGTGACCGAGCCGGCGACGTCCCTGCCGGGCGAATTCGCCGCCGAGTCCAGGCCGGCCGCTTTTTTGAGATAGTAGGCGGCCGGCGCCGTCTTGATCTCAATGGTGAACGACTTGTCCTGATAGTAGCTTATGACCGTCGGGCACGGAATCCCCGGCTCCAAATGCTGCGTCGAGGCATTGAAGGACTTGCAGAATTCCATGATGTTTATGCCCTGCTGACCGAGAGCGGGGCCTACCGGGGGCGACGGGTTCGCCTGTCCCGCCTTCACCTGCAGCTTCAGTTGGCCCAAGAGCTTTTTCGCCATCCGGACCTATCCTCCTTTTCATGCCGGAGCCATCATCCGGCTCCGCGCAGCTTCCTCAAGCCTGTTTCGAAACCTGCGTGTATTCCAATTCCACAGGCGTGGCCCTCCCGAAAATCGATACGGAAACGGTCAGCCTTGCGTGCTCCTCGTCGATTCCCTCGACCATTCCGGAGAATCCTTCGAACGGCCCGTCGACAACATTGACCATTTCGCCGACATCGAACGCGATAAGCGCCCTCGGCTGTTCGATGGCCTGCTCGACGCGCTGAAGAATGCCTTCGACTTCGCCCTCTCGCATCGGGGTGGGCTTTCCCGGCGGCCCGAGAAACCCGCTAACCCTGTTGATGGAACTGACCAGATGGTATCCCCGGTCCGTCATCTCCATTTTCAGCAAAACGTAGCCCGGCATGTAGCGGCGTTCCTTTTTGACCTTTTTGCCCCGCCGAATTTCTATAACGTCTTCGGCGGGCACGACGACTTCCTCGATCTCGTCGGATAGGTTTTCCTGCTCGACCGCCAGCCTGATCTGTTCGGCGACGCGCTTTTCGAAATTGGACAATACGCTTATGGAGTACCAGCGCTTTGCCATTTCCAACCCTGCTCCCTGCCCTGGATTCGAAGCCGCTATGCGCAACCGGGCACAAAAAGAATTCTAGATTCAGATTCAAAAAAAAGAACGCCCGTCCCAAAAAACGGAACGCAGCGAATCATTAGCCATGCCAGCATATCGGATTCAACCGGCAAGCGCAACAAAAAATTTTTGCTTCGAATACTCCGTCCAATGCGGGCGAGCGAGGGCGGAACTGCGGAACCGCTCAGAGGCCGTTCGTTGCGCGAAGGCGCGAGTTCAATGCCCGCGGCGCAAGGCTCCACAAGCGGATTCACGGAGTCGCCTTGAGATTCCCGAAGCGATATGCGCCGCCCGGCGGCTGCGGAATTGTCCATCGACGAAATTTTGCAGGCGGCCGTGCGAAAGATTCCGCTCACCCGAAAATGTTCAGGATTCCCGAAAGGCCGAATCGAATAACCTGGTCAATTAAAAAGAAAAACACGGACGCGATAGCCGCCATGATGAATACCATGACGGTCGTGACCAATAGCTCCCGCCGAGTCGGCCAAACGATTTTAGAAACTTCCGACCGGACTTCTTGCATAAAGCGGAGTGGATTCGTTTTGGCCATTTACTTGCAACCTGAATTTCGTGAGGCGAATACCAATTAGTTTCGCTTGGAGGAAAATTCAAGTGCACATGGCGACAAATGATGCGGCATCGGCTCGCGGGAGATTGAAGTCGACCGGGACCGAACTCCTTTCGGCGGCTTTACTCTCGATGCAGGTTCCTCCGAAGTCAATCCCCGGCTTGAATTCCGAAAGGCTGATACAGCCGCTTTAAATACGGAATGCGAAGAATCGAGCATGGATTCTGCCGCCTTCCCGCCGGGCCGATTTCTCGTTGTTTCAAGTTAGGAAGAACAACTCATTCCTTCGCGGTGTAACTGGTCCGCAACGAACCAGAATTTTAGGTATTCGGACTTGAGCGTTCGTTTTATAATATTCATGATTTGTTCTATATTCATTCGAATTAGGCGTGCATTTGTTTTGGAGGTAGTACGCATGAATAGCCGCGAAGGCTCGATGTTGCTGGAACGACAACGATTTACGACAGCCAAGATGCGAGGGATGATCGCATCGAATTCAAGGCATCCAGATGGTCGCGCCGGCAGGACCGCACAGTCTTTGAACTGCTCGAGCTATTCCCTGATGTTGCCAAGACTTAAACTTTGTCCGAGGTTCAATGCTTTGGCGGGAAGGTCGGTTCCGCCCGCACTGCGGGTCGACCAACGCCCGCGCCGAAGCCAGCCGCGAGCCATTGCCTTTCCGATGCGAATTCGAGGTTTCTGATGAAGCGTATCCGAGAATGCCTTGACGCGGACAACGGACCGCGTTTCTCCGGATCTGTCGAAATGGACGAAGGCCATTTCGACAGAGAGGCGACGAACAAGCATTCCAAGACTACGCCGAAAGTTGGACGGAGCGCAAACGGCAAGACTGCCGCGGCCGGCACGACGGTCTACACGGATGAAGCGGCGGTCCGCAAGGGAATGTCTTTCGAATACGACAACGCAACGCACTCGCTTGGCGAATGCGTCAACGGCGCGGCTCTCGCGAAATGCAGCGAAATCTTCCGGGCACTGCGCAGACTGGGATGCCGTATGAGGGCCCGTCGCGTTTCGGAGGAGAACCTGCACCGCTTCGCTCGAGAGTTTACCGGGCGGTTCGACATCCGCGACCTAGATGCCATCGAACGGACGACCGCGCTCGCGCGGGATATACCAGGGAGGCGGCGCAAGTATGTTAACTTTGTCGTCAATGCCGGAGCGGGGCGATGAACTCCCCGGTTCCGAATTCTCGATTTAAACCGTTCCGCCCGGAGACCGACATTGAGGTCAGTGGCAAGCCTGTTCTCGGGCTGCGGCGGCATGGACCTCGGGTTTCTCGGGGGATTCGAGTTTCTCGGCAAGAGCTACGGGCCGCTGGCCAACCACATCGTGTTTGCGAACGACATGTCGGCGGCGGCAATTTTTTCCGAAACCTGAACCTAGCATCGGAAGAATTCAAAGACCTGGAAATGAAGGACAAGATGGCACCGGCGAAGGAAGACGTGCAAAAATCGACTAAAGGCTGGCGAAAAGCTTTGGCGGTTAGCCGATGAACATGATCGCACTATTTCGGTCAATGTCAGGCTATACAGAAATTTGCCGAATTCACTGCAATCTACGCTGCGAGCGGAAGCACCGCTGATGTGCCCGGAGATATTTCAGGGATCGCGGAAGCGCCGCAAATATGACGGCATCGCCATTGACTTGCTGACACGGCACGGCGCTTTGGCCCCGAATGCGCGAGATTTGTGTAGCGCCGGCAGCGTGGCCAGACCAGAATGAGGCAGCAATTACATTCTGCGGTCCGTCGCGAACACCATCATGGCCGTCCGCATGGTAGCTGAAAAATTGGATGGTGAGCGCCTTCGGAATTTTAAAGATAGAGATTCGTTTGCGCTTTTTCGTCAATGCAATTGGATTGCTATCGATTCCTTTTGAAGATACCTGCGCGGAAGTAGAAAAGGGGACTTAATTGACACCGGAAATCTTTATCTCGAAATGGCACTTGTCGGAATTAAAGGAAAGCGCAGGAGCGCAGCAGCATTTTACCGATCTTTGCCGATTGCTTGGCGAACCGACGCCCGCCGAGGCCGACCCGGAAGGAAAGTGGTATTGTTTTGAGCGCATTGCCCGCAAGAACGGTGAACGCTTGGGATTCGCCGATGTTTGGAAACGCGGCTGCTTTGCTTGGGAGTACAAGAACAAAGGCACCGACTTGGGCATCGCCTTCGGCCAGCTTCACCAGTACGCTTTAGCATTGGAAAATCCGCCACTGCTAGTTGTTTCGGACATGGAACGGATTCTTATCCGAACCAACTGGACCAATACCGTTACTGAAACATTGGAATTCAGCCTAAAAGATCTGCTCAATTTTTCGGTGCGCGAGAAATTGAAATGGGCGATGTCGGAGCCGGAACGACTCAGACCGGGCCGTACTCGCCATGCATTGACGGAACAGGCTGCTTCTGCATTCGCGGATCTGGCGCATGCGCTGCGCGACCGCGGTCATGCCCCTTATGCTGTAGCGAACTTCGTTAACAGGCTTGTGTTCTGCATGTTCGCCGAGGATGTAGAACTACTCAAGGGCAAGCTATTCACAAAGCTTCTGGAGAGCACACGTAAAAATCCGCGCATATTTTTTGAACTGTCATCAAAATTGTTCCGAGCGATGGCATCGGGCGGATTTATCGGATTCGATAGGGTGAACTGGTTCAATGGCGGGCTGTTTAGCGACGATTCCTCGCTTCCGCTCGAGAAGGATGACATAAAAACGCTACTTAAAACCGCAGAGCTAGATTGGTCCGAAATCGACCCTTCAATCCTAGGTACGCTTTTCGAACGTGGCTTGGATCCGGATAAGCGTTCCCAACTTGGCGCTCACTATACGGATCGTGAAAAAATCCTGATGATAGTGGAACCCGTAATTGTCCGGCCCTGGAGGGACGAATGGGAAAGAACGAAGCCGGCGATAGCGGCGGCGGTTGACCTGGCAATCACGAAAAAAACGAAAAGATCAAAAGAAAATCATTTTAGATTAGCTGAAAATCTCCTGAAGGAATTTCTTGATCGCCTACGCGCCTTTACAGTCCTCGATCCGGCATGCGGTTCGGGAAATTTCCTTTATCTTGCGCTGCACGCTTTAAAGGACCTGGAACTCCGAGTGCAGCTTGAAGCCGAAAAAATGGGGCTGCCGCGATCATTTCCCGAGATTGGCCCGGCCAATGTCTTGGGCATTGAACTAAACCCCTACGCGGCCGAACTCGCCAGGGTTTCAGTCTGGATCGGCGAGATTCAATGGATGCGCCGCAACGGGTTTTCCGAAATGCGCGATCCTATTCTAAAGCCGATGGATAATATTGAATGTCGGGATGCTGTCCTCAATCCGGACGGCACCGAAGCTGATTGGCCGAAAGCGGATGTCGTGATTGGCAATCCACCGTTCCTTGGCAACCGAAAAGCCCGAACTACTCTGGGAGACGACTATGTCGAAATGCTTTCCCGAACCTACAAGGGGCTGATTTCGGGGAAGCCGGACCTCGTGTGCTACTGGTTTGCCAAAGCGGGGAAGCTAGTTGCCGAAGGCAAGGTTAAAAGAGCGGGCCTTGTCGCTACGAATTCGATAAGAGGAGGTACGAATAGGAGGGTTCTTGATCGGATTGCCGAAAAAGGAGCGATTTTTGAAGCATGGGACGACGAGGAATGGACGGTTGAAGGAGCTGCGGTTCGAGTCTCGATCGTGTGCTTCACCCATGCGAATTGCGGACTCGCGGCGCGCCTAAATGGAACGGAAGAGTCGCGAATTAACGCGGATCTTACGGCCGGACCGCTGGATGTCACTCGCGCGAAAAGGCTTCCGGAAAATCGGAACGTAGCTTTCCAAGGAAATATTAAACGGGGATCATTCGACATCCCGGGTGATTTGGCTCGGCAATGGCTGCAACTTCCGTCCAACCCGAATGGATGTCGCAATTCCGACGTACTGAAGCCCTGGGTCAACGGCATGGACGTTACAAGGCGTCCGGCGGGAAAGTGGATCGTGGATTTCGGAAGCTTGATGCAGGAAGAAGACGCTGCATTATACGAGGCGCCTTTCGCGCATCTCGCGGAACTCGTTCGACCGATGCGAATGCAGACATCCGAGCCTGCCAGCCGGGAGCATTGGTTCAGGCACTGGAATCCAAGACCCGAGATGCAGCAGGCGATATCGGCTTTGGACAGATTCATAGCGACACCAACTTTGGCGAAATACAGGCTTTTTGTTTGGCTTGACGCACGAGTATGCCCCGATCACCAGCTTATCGCTATTGCCCGAGATGACGACACGACCTTCGGTGTCCTTCACAGCAGATTCCACGAGGCGTGGTCGCTCCGACTAGGCAGCAGTTTAGAGGATCGACCTCGCTACACGCCGACCACCACTTTTGCCAAATTCCCTTTCCCGAAGGGACTGTCGCCGGATATTCCGGCATCGGGATATGCCGAAGACCCCAGAGCGATTGCAATTGCGCGAGCGGCCCGGCGAATGGTTGAATTTCGAGACCGCTGGTTCAATCCGCCGGAATTGATTGAATGGGTCGACGAGCCCGTTCCCGGATATCCGAAACGCGCTGTTCCGCGAAATGCGAAAGCGGAAAGAGAACTCCGAGATCGAACATTGACGAATCTCTATAATCGCCGACCGCAGTGGCTCGCAGACGCTCACCTTGCAATAGACTCGGCTGTTGCCTCAGCTTACGGATGGGAAACCGAAATTTCAGAAAGCGACGCGCTGAAAAAATTGATGCAGCTCAATTCGGAGCGATCCGCGGAATCCGGAACCGTTCAACGCTAACAGCTTATTGAAAACGCATGGCAGGGGCGGAGGGACTCGAACCCCCGGCCCTCGGTTTTGGAGACCGATGCTCTACCAACTGAGCTACACCCCTGCATAGGATACGCAATAGCCCGTCTATATGCGCCGTCCGAACACAGCGCAACCGGAATTACCGCGATTCATTGGCATTCATGGCAACGGCGCAACACGAATGCGCGGGCGCCGAAGTTTCGACGCGAATATTTATTGCGAACTCAATCTTCCCGCTAGCATGTGCCGCTTGCGACCATAGCCCTGCCGCCTGGACACCTCGAATCCGGCCGCGGCCAAATCGCGGCGAACTCGGCCCGCTGCCGTAAACGTAGCGAACGTGCCTCCGGGCCGCGTTCTCTCCGCCATGCGTTGAAGCAAGCGCGGTTCCCAGAGCTGCGGGTTCCGCCCGGGCGAGAAGCCGTCGAGAAACCAGGCGTCCGCCCTTCCATTCCAGAGCATGAGCGATTCGCGCGCATCGCCGATGACGAATTCGGCTTCGAAGCCCGAGGTCGTAAATCTCGTTGCGCCCGACGACCACGCATCCAGAAAGGGGGCGGCCAAATCGACTATCGACGGAAAGGCGCGCAAGGAACGGGCGATCGCTTCGGCAGAAAGCGGATACCGTTCGAATCCTGTATAGCTTAGCGCGCCGCGCCGCTCGGCGATTCGCCAGCATTCGAGCGCTGCAAGCATGTTCAAACCCGTGCCGAAACCAAGCTCCGCAATCGAAAACTTCTCATTGAACCGTTCGGGGAGCATGTTGCCCCTAATGAAAACATGACGGGATTCCTCCAGGCCGTCGCCCTGCGTAAAATACGACTCCGCAAACCTGGGCGAGAACGGCGTGCCGTCCGCGAGCCATTCGACCCGTTCGCCGAATTCAGCGTCGCCGCCCATGAGCGTCTCTTCGAATTAGCGGCAGGAAATCCGCAACGGCGATTTTTGCCTCGCCGCAGACCGAATTCCGTATGCGCGGCCGGTCGGGCTCCCGACGACGCCTATATTCCCAGCGCCTCTGCTATTCCCACGTCGTCCCGGCAAGCCGCTCCTCCCTGGATGACCGCGACAAGCGCGTCGCTTTGCTGCGAAAAGCATTCCATGCCCTTTAGAGGGTCGGAGTCCAAAATCAGAATATCGGCCTGCGCTCCGGCCGCAAGCTCGCCGATCCTGCCTTCCATTCTAACGACCTTGGCATTGTTTATCGTCGCGTGGCGAAGCGCCTCGGCCGGCCCGCAAACCTTCTCGTGAATCATCAGACCGTCGCCCTGGAAGGCTTTCGGCGACCAGCAAAGGTCGGTTCCATATCCGATCAGGACCTCGCTTTCGAGCGCGACTTCCAGCGAGCGCAGTCCGGAAGCAAGAACTTCGCTGTTTTTTTGCGCGTTGTAGTCCGACCATCCGAAGCTCTTGCCGTATTTGGCATCGGCTTCATAAGTAACAAGGGTCGGCACGAGGCAAGCGCTTTTATCGCGCATAAGCTTCGCCGTATCGCTTTCCAGGAAATTACCGTGCTCGATCGAGCGCACTCCGGCCTCGACCGCGCGCCGAATGCCGATATCTGCGTACACGTGCGCCATTATGTATCGACCGAATCTTTCGGATTCGTCGACAATGGCGCGCAATTCGTCCATCGAATACTGAGCGTGGACAAGCTCGTCCCCGGGCGAGCTGACGCCGCCTCCCGCCATTATCTTGATCTGATCGACGCCCTGACGAATATTTTCTCTAACTGCATGCCTTACCGCATCGACCCCGTCGGCAATGACCGAAATGCCTCCGATCGACGACCCGCAGGCGCACATGCTCGCTCTTCCGCGATGATCGCCATGCCCTCCCGTCTGCGAGAGGATTTTGCCGGATACGAACATTCTTGGCCCGGTGAACATTCCTTTCTCCAAGGCGACCTTGTGTCCGTAATCCGCTCCGCCCGCATCGCGAACCGTCGTAAAACCCCGCATTAGCATGCCAATCAAATGCAGGCTCGCCCGCGCCGTCATCTCGGATGCCAAAACCGTATCCCTGTCGTTGAACTGGCCGATGAAGCAATGCGAATGGCAATCGATCAGCCCGGGGCAAAGAAATCTGCCTCCAAGATCGATTTTTGAAATTCCCGCCGGCAGATCTGCATTGTCGACGATGCCGTCGATCTTGTCGCCGTCGACTACGAGCGACTTGCCGGGGATCGTCTCTCCGGCCTTCACGTCGGTTATGTTGCATCCGGTTAAAGCGTATTTCACGTCCATGCTCCCGTTTCTTCGCGGCCGAGGCCCGTTCTGGAACCCGGATATTGCCGGGGTTTACTTTCGGCGGGTAACATATCCATTGCGAATATCGTAATCCGCCGCTTCGGCGTCCCGCTGCGCCGGCTCTCCCCAGCCTGCCCCGCCCGCGCTGTAATTTATAAACCTTTCGCCGGCCTGCAGCGTTGCCCTGTGCAAGCCCACCTTCTTCTCCCGCTTTTCTCCGGGCCAAAGCACCATATGGTTCTTGACCGGCGAAGGCTGCCCTCCCTTAAGACCCCATCCGGATGTCTTTGATTTTTTCTTCATGGAAATGATTTCCGTTTCCGATGTGATCTTTACTTGCCGTCGAACGCCCAGCCCGCCGCGGTATTTCCCGATTCCGCCAGAATCGTTGATCAGCGCGAGTTCTTCGTGGAAAAGATTCGCCTGCCGTTCCAAAACTTCGATCGGCGTATTTCGAACTGTGCTCGTGGAAGGATGCTGCAATGCATTCGCGCCGTCGTGCCTATGCGTCGCGCCCCAGCCGATGCCCTCGTTGTTGCTGACGACAAAGGTTCCGCCGGTTCGTCCATGCCTGCCGACGGCCATGAAGCCAGGCTCGTCGCCGCCGGACGACATCGGAATCCAGTCGACGACCGGCGCAAGAGCTTTTGCGATCATTTCGAATGCGACCATTTTCGTCCACGGCATATAGGTCGCCGACGGGTAGACGGCGTGGAATAGATTGCCGGGGTCTGCTTTGACATCGAGGGCTCGGTAATGTCCGTGATTGCTCGGGGAATTCGGCGAGGTCAGAAACTTGAAGTAGGTCTTGGTCATTGTTGTCGTCGCACCGAACGGCACGTTGACCGGCCCCGCGACCATCGGGTCCGAGCCATTGAAGTCCGCCGTGAACTTATCGTCGTCGATGGTAACCTTGACCGCCATCTTGATCATCCGGTCGGATATGCCGTCGTCGTCGAGCCACTCCTCGGCCGTCCAGCTGCCCTTTGGAAAATTCTTCAGCGCCTGTCGAGTTTCCCAGTCCGCATGGTCGATCAGCTCGTCGATCGCATCGTAGGTATTTGCCTTGCCGAATTTCCGAAAAATATCCCTGACGCAGCGCTCGCCGGTGCGAAGGCTCGCGACCTGGGCGCCGAAGTCGCCCCTGATAGCTTCGGGAAGGCGCGAGTTGAACTCCAGAATCTTCCAAAGATCCTCGTCTAGCACGCCTTCCTTGATAATCCTCACGCCGGGGAGGATCAGCCCTTCCTGATGTATATCGCAAGAATCTATCACATAGCCGGAATCCTTGGCTCCGATGTCGAGCCAATGCGCGCGCACGCATAAAAAGATGTCGATATCGTCGCCGTCGATGAAAACCGGCGCCATCAGCAGCGCATCGGATGCATGCGCCGAGTTCCAGTACGGGTAGTTCAGCATGACGACATCGCCGGGCCGCAAGGCGGACATGTCCAGCTTCTTGATCAGCGTATTCAGGGCGTAGTCGTTGGCGCCTATGAAGGACGTAATCCCGGCGGCCTCGGCGATCATCCTGCCCTTGCTGTCGGCGACCGAGATTCCGAAATCCAAAACTTCATAGATGACCGCGTTGAATGCGGTCCTTACGAGAGTGCGCCGCATTTGCTCGGCGGCGGAAAGAAACAGTCCGGAAACGATTTCAAGCTCGGCAGCTCTGCTCGTCATTTTTCTACTCCACCAGCGAGACGGATATTATTCCGTCTTCTTCCACGGCCAGACTCTGGTCGGCATGGATCACGAGCGTTGATCCTTCGTCGTCTACGAGCATCGGACCGCTAACGCAATATCCCGGCGCTAGCCCAGACCGCCGCGTTCGAATCGTTTCGACCACCTTGCCGGAGGCCATGTCGAGCATGCTGGCCTTTACCGGCTCCCCGGTATCGCGCAGCCGCGCGCGCTCGCACGAAATCCTGGGCTTCCTCGTGACGATTGTCAGCCTTATCGATAGCGAAACGATTTCGGCGGGCTCGTCGAAAGTATGGCCGAACCGGTCGAAGTGAGCGTCCGAAAATCGCTTGAAAAGAGCTTCATGCGAGTCGCTTTCATGATAGCCGACGCTCAGCGTATGCTCCTGGCCGATAAAGCGTATTCTAGCGAAAAACTTGATTTTAGGAGCGACATCCGCGCCTATTCTGCGCCTAAGCTCCGCTAGGCTTCTCTCCTCCAGGCTTCTGGAAAGGCTCCGCAGCCGCCGCAGAGAAGCTTCCGAAACGGGTTCCAGAACCGAGGATGAATCGCTGAACGAAAGGTCGCTCGCCATCATTCCCCAGGCAGAGAATACCGACGGAAGCGGAGGGATCATTAGCTCGGGCATCTCGAGCTCCCTCTGAATCATCGGGCCCAGCAACGGACCGCATCCGCCAAACGCCAATAGCGTGAAGTCTCTGGGATCGCGCCCTCGCTCCAGGAGCATTTCCTTGATCGACGAGGAAGTTCGGGAAACCAGCACGTCGAATACCGACTTCGCGGCCTCCTCGATCCCGATCGACAGCGGCTTGCAAATGTGCTCGCTCAGTGCCGCGCGCGCGAGATCATTGGCGATTTTCATTTCCCCGCCCATGAAATTCGACGAATCCAGATAGCCCAGCACAAGCGCGGCATCCGTCACGGTCGCCAGTTCGCCGCCGCGTCCGTAGCACGCCGGTCCGGGCTCGGCGCCCGCGCTTTGCGGTCCGACTCGCAGGAGCCTGTTGTCGACGCGCGCTATCGAGCCGCCTCCCGCGCCAAGGTTCCGGATGTCGAAAATCGGCTGCAGTACCGGAAAGTTGTCAATTACGGCTTCAAAGACATCCGTAGGTTCGAAATCGATAATTAGGCACGCATCGAGGCTGGTGCCGCCGATGTCGATGGATAGAATGTTTTTTCTTTCGGCGTGCCTTGCGACGTGCAGCGCTCCGGCCACGCCGCCGGCCGGCCCCGACATGACCGTGGCGACCGGATTCGCCTCGCCGATATCGAATGTCAGCGCGCCGCCGGACGAGTTCATGATGTATTTGTTGCCGCCGAAGCCGAGCGATTCGATCCCGCCGGCCACTCGCCCGAGATAGTTTCTCAGCACCGGCTTGATGTAGGCATCCAGTACGGCCGTGCTGGTTCTTTCGTATTCGCGGTACTCTCTGGCGAGCGCCGCCCCGGAGGAGATTTCGACACCCGGAAACTCGCGGCGAAGCAGCTCGACGGCCCGGACTTCGTGGTCATCGTTGGCGTAGGAATGGAGAAAGCTAATTGCGAGCGCCTTGCAGTCGCCGTCGCGCACTAATTCGGACGCGGCGAGGCGGAGCCCGTCGATATCGAGCGAATCGATTTCCGCGCCATAGGCGTCAATTCTGCCCCCCACGCCCCTGACATTCCTGCGCTCCACGATCTTGCGCGATTGCTCGAAGTCGAAGCGGTACATATCCGTGAAGCTGAGGCTGCCGCGTCCGATTTCGAAAATATCCTCGAATCCGGAATTCGTAATGATCCCGACCGAGGTTCCCTTGCGCTCGAGAATCGCGTTGAGCCCCAGGGTGGTGCCGTGGACGAATTCGAATATTTCGTTGACCGGAACTTCGAGCCGCTCGGCCGCCGCGATTACGCCTGCCGCCGGGTCTTCCGGAGTGGTCGGCAATTTGAAAGCAACCAGTTCTTCACTGATAAAGTCAAATAGGACCGCGTCGATAAAAGTACCGCCTATATCGATGGAGAACTTGTACTTCGCCATGCCAGTTCTTTCACCCGGATATTCGGCAATGCCGAATGCTTCGCGTTCCAAGCCGCCTCCGCCGAGCCTTGATCAACGTAACAAGCCTATGCCATCGCCCTGTCTTCGATTTAGGATCCAAGTATAAATTCCTTGCAAATTCTTCGCCCGATCGAGTCGGTTGCCGACGCCGGGCGCACCAACTCTTCTAATGTCGACCGCCAGCGCATACAACTGCGACGATATGGCCGGAAATTCAACTGCCCCCTGAAAACGCTGTCGAGCGGCGGGGCGGACATGTACCCGCGCCGTCTCGATGATCGAGAGCCTATTCGGAAAATGGCGAGACTCGCCCGCCAAGCAATGTCCGCGGCGTCTCTAGCGGCTCAGGCTGTATTTGCGAGGCTATCCCCGCCGCTCCCGTTCCCGCTGAGATTTCGCGTGGACGGCAATCGGAGCTTCGGCCGTGAATCTCTACTTTGCGAACATGGCGGCGGTCTATCGCTGCTACGACGAACGCAGGGGCGATTGCTCCTGATGCATCGTGCATGCGCCGAACCGGCGGCCCGCCCCGAATTTGCCGCGAAAAATCAGTCAAAGGCGCTTGGATTGCTTGGCCTTTCCTTCAAATATTCCCATTCCTCGGCAATACGTTGGGCCCGTGCCCCGCTCTTGCGAATCGAGCCGGAAAAAATGGCGCGTACCACCGTCTTGACGGAGCGGATTGTTCAAATTTCGGGGCAGTCTCGGGGATGGGACCTATAACATTGTCGGCAACGAGGCCAACCGCGCCTTCTGAGCTTGGCCCGATAAGGCAACATTTAGTCGAGATGCCAAGATTCAAATTCTGCGAGAGATTCGACTATCTGCGGCAAGCTAGACAGAACTAGCGCATAAGGCATTCGCCTCGATTCCGTCGCCAATCGTTTGCTGCCGAGTTAAAGGCGAGCGCGGCGATATTATTCGGACCGCAGCGCGCCCACTAAATCAAAATCGGCTTTTTGCCGGCCCGCTTCTCTCCTAGATTAAAAAACTGATTCTATAAGCTTCACCGTGTAGTCGTTTTTCGGATTGTTCAAGATTTCGGACGTCTTTCCATATTCGACGATTCTTCCATCGCTCATAACGTAGACCCGATCGCAAAGAAGCCTGACGACGTTGATGTCGTGCGATATAAAAAGCATCGTCAATCGATACTCTTCGATTAGACTGGCGAAAAGCTCAATGATCTGAGCCTGGATCGACACGTCCAGCGAAGATAGCGGCTCATCGCAAATCAAAAGCGTGGGCTGGACGGCAATCGCCCGCGCTATTGCAATGCGCTGCCGCTGGCCGCCCGAGAACTCGTGCGGAAATTTTTCGGGATTCTCGCTGACCAAGCCGACGCTCTTAAGCAATTCCTCGACTCTCGCGTCCATGTCCTGGCGCGACAGATGCGACTGATGAAGCCTCAATCCCTCCTTGATGCTGTTTCTGATCGTAGAGCGGGGGTTCAAGCTGCCGTACGGATCCTGGAATACGATTTGGACTTCGGACTTGTACTTGAAGATTTCCGATGGGCTATGCGATCGAATTTCCTTGCCCCTGTAGAATATCTCGCCGTCTCTATACGGCGTTAGCCTCGTGATAATGTTCGCCAAGGTCGATTTGCCGCTGCCGGACTCGCCCAGAATCCCGACAACTTCTCCATCGAACAGCTCGAGGTCGATGCTCCGCAGCGAAAAATTGGACTGCTGAACGAGGTACCGCCTTTCAAAAGTTTTCGACAAATCCCTGATTTGCAGCAGAGGCGCTTCGGACTCGCTCATGCCTGCCGGCCCGCTTTGACAAGGCAGGCGTCGAAACTCCTTGCCAACGCCGAGTTGACAGGAATCAAGCTCGAATCGCAAACGTCCTGCCGCAAGCCGCACCGCTTGCTGAAGGCGCAGCCGGTCAAGCCGTAGCCGGCGCTAAGCGGCTCGCCTGGAATCGATCGAATGTCGCCGAGCGTCATGTCTTTGCGCGGTATGCAATTGAACAGGGCCACCGTGTAGGGATGCGCCGCGCCCTCGCTTATTTCGCCGGAGTCGAGGATGTTGAACAGCTGGCCGCCGTACATGACGGCGATTCGGTCGACGTTCTGCCGCAAGAGCTCCAAGTTGTGGCTAATAAGGATGACGGTGAGGTTGCGGGTTCTGCTGCGCTCTATGATCAGGTTGATTATTCTTCTCTGCGTGAACGCGTCCAGGGCGGTCGTCGGCTCGTCGGCGACCAGGATGCTCGGCTCCTGCGACAGGGCGATCGCTATGACGATTCTCTGGCGCATGCCGCCGGAAAACTGATCCGGAAACTGGTCGACGGCCAGCTCCGGCTCCGAAATCCCGACTTCGTCAAGGAGATCAAGCGCGATTTTCCCCGCCTCGCCCGACTTCGGCGAAATTCCCTTCCCCAAATAGAGAGCTTCGCGAATCTGCTTTCCGATGCGCATGGTCGGATTCAGCGAGGAGAATGGATCCTGCGGCACGAAGCCGATTTCATGGCCGAGCAGCTTTCGTACGCGCTTCCTGTGGCCGGACGATGAAATCTCCGCGCCCTTGAACGTCATGCGGCCGCTTTCGATGATCGCGTCGTCGTGCAGCCCGAATAGCGTTCGCATGAGAAGCGTCTTTCCCGACCCCGATTCGCCCGCCAGTCCGAAAATCTCGCCCCGATCGATCGATAGGCTAACGCTGTGCACCATCGTCGTTCGCGTTGCGCTCAAGGCGATGGACACGTTCTCCAGCTTGAGCACGGCATCGTCCCGTGAAGCATTCGTTGCGGAAGCGGCGCCGGGCATCGCGATCTCAATGCCTCGTGACAAGCGTCGGGTCGAGCTCGCGCCGCAGCATGTCGCCGATAATGTTGAAGCTCATCGCCGTTATGAAAATCATCAGGCCGGGGAAGGTCACGACCCACCAGCCCTTCGAAGTGAAAGATCGCCCGTCCGCGATCATCGCGCCCCATTCCGGCTGGGGAATCTGGGCGCCGACCCCGATGAAGGACAAGCCCGATATCGCCAGCATCACGGCGGAAATGTCCAGAGTGACCTGAATTATGAGTATGTCGAAGGCGTTGGGCAGCACGTAGTGCGTTACTTTTCGAGCCGTGGAGACGCCCAGCGCGTTTGCGCTCGCAACGAATTTCTTGGAGAGGATGTCGACGGTAATCATCCGCGACAATCGCGCATAGGTCGGCCACCAGCTGAAGATAAGCGCCAGTATCGCGGCCTCCAGGCTCGACCCAAGCGCCGCGGCGAAGCCGAGAGCCAGAATCAGCGGCGGGAAGCCAAGCCAGACATCTGCGATTCGCATAAGGAAGTTGTCGATTGTGCCGCCGACGAACGCGGAGAAAATTCCTAGAATGCAGCCGAAAAACAGCACTGTCGCGATCACGGTCACAGTCGACAGAATCGTAAGCTTGGCGCCGTACAGGATTCGGCTGAGCACATCGCGTCCGGAGCCATCGGTGCCGAGCAAATGGGTCCAGGAGGGTTCGACGAGCCTGTTTCGAAAATCGATCGCAAGCGGGTCGAACGGGGCGATGTAGGGCCCGATCAAGGCGAGCAGCAGCACGATTCCCGCGACGATCAGCGCGCACTTTTCGATTCCGCTTCTCGAAAATGACCAGATTCTTCTAATCTTCAGTCCTCGCGGGCTTTACGCGGATTGATGGCGAACAGGATCAAGTCGATCGCCATATTCGAAATAACGAATACCAGCCCCACGACCAGAACCACGCCGACGACCGCGTGAATGTCCGATTGCGTAACCGCCTTGACGGCGTAGCGCCCTATCCCCGGCCTGCCGAAAATCTCCTCTACGAGAACCGTGGCGCCCAGCATCCATCCGAATTGCATCCCGAACACGGTGAGCGACGGCGTCGCGCCGTTGCGAAACACGTGCCGGAACATGATGCGCGCTTCGCTCGCGCCCTTTGCTCGCGCCATTACGACGTAGTCCTTGCGAAACTCGCTGATCATCGACGTGCGGGTTATCCTGACGCCGACGGCGGTAAATAGAAGCGACAGCGCCAGCGCGGGCAAAAACATATGCATAATCAGATCTAGGAACACGTCGAGCCTCGCCTGCGCAAGGCTGTCGAAAAGATAGAATCCGGTGGCTCCCTCGAAGTCCCGGTAGGCGAAGCTAAGCCGTCCCGCGACGGGGAAAAGCTGCCAGTCGGCCGCCACCTTCTGCTGAAGAAGAATCGCAGTCCAGAAAATCGGCAGCCCCGCACCGGCGATCGCCACGACGCGAACGCCGTTGTCGAAACTCGATCCGTGGTATCTCGCGGCGATCAGCCCGACCGGAAACGAAATCACGAGGTTGATTAGCATCGCCAAAACGACGAGTTCGAGCGAAGGGGGCAACTCCCTCATAATGTCGTCCGCAATCGGCTGATGAGTGAACCAGGAGGTCCCGAAATCCCCGGCAAGCACCTTGGAGCCGTAGGTGAGGAATTGCACGTGGAAGGGCTGGTCCAGTCCCATTCTTTCCCGGATCAGCTGGATTTTTTCGGCCCCGGCGTTGGGGCCTGCTGCCGCGATGGCGGGGTCGCCCGGAACGACGTGGCTAAGCAAAAAGGTTATGAAAATCAGAATGAAGAGAGCGAAGAGAGAGAACGCAATCCTTTCCAGGACGTATCTCATCTTTCCGCTCCCTTCGAAAGCGAGCGTCGCAGCGCTATTCGGACAGGCCCATGTCCATGATGTTGAAAGTCTGGTGATGAGCGACATTGTACACGTAGCCCGTCACCTTGTCCGACATCGCCAGGACAAAGCCCGGATTGGACACCGTAATTACCACATGGTCGGCGCCGATCATCTCCTGAGCCTCCTGATACAATCTCACGCGCTCCTGCGGGTCGGAAGACGAAGCCGCCGCGTTGAGCAGCGCGTCCACATCCGGATTGGAATACTGCCCCCAGTTGTAGCCCCCGTTGTAGCCGGTCAAGGCGCCGTTGAAGGATGTATTGAGGATCGCGTGCGCATCCGGGAAACTCGGGAAGTTGTAGATCATGTTAATGTCGGACGTGGTTGCGAGATCCTGCACTGTCGCCGCCTGCGCCGGCCAGGTCATGCCCTCGGCATTGAGCGTTATGCCGATGCTGGCCAAATTCGACTGGAATTGCTCGACGGCCAAGCGCTCCTCCTCGATGGCGGGCAGGTACCTGACGAGCAACTCGGTTCCGGCCCAGCCGTTTTCGTCGACTAGCCGTTTCGCTTCCTCCAGATCGAAGCCCGTCTCCGTGCCCATCTGGTGGCCCACCCAATTCGACGGCAGCGGCCCGTCGGGCATAGTCCCGAATCCTTGCAGAACCTGCTCCAGATGGAGTTCGCGGTCGAACGCCATGCTCAGCATTCGGCGGAATTCATTGTTTCCGGTCGGACCGTCGCTTGCAGTATTGAACTGAAAATAGAGCGGCGTGGCGGCGGCGCCGATATCGACAGCGAAGCCCTCCTCGTCCATCATCGACAGCTTGTCCTCGACGGTTAAATCCGGCGCGACATGCACTTCTCCGCTCCTTAGCAGAGCTAGCTGCGTCGACGGTTCGGAAACATAGCGAAACACGACTTCGGCCGCATGGTTGCCTTCCCATCCGCCCCAGTAGTCTTCGTAGGCGACAAGCGACACCGCTTCCGTCGGCTTGTAGGACTTGACCATGTAGGGACCCGACCCGGCGGCATTGACAGCCAGCCATTGCCGCGCGTTGTCCTCGCCCATGTTGGCTTCGACAAGGTCCTTGTTGACGATGTAGATGCGCGATAGCGCTGAAAGGAACGGACCGAACGGAGCCGAAAGGCTCAGCTTGATTGTCAAGTCGTCGACGACCTCGGCGCCCGCGAACGGCCCCATGTCGTTCAGGACTTTTCCGGCGGAGCTCTGGAGCCGGTCGAGAGTGAACTTGACATCCTCGGCGGTCAGGCTGCTTCCGTCATGGAATGTGACATCGTCCCGCAGCGTAAACGTATATTGCAAGCCGTCGTCGGAAATGCTCCAGCCCGTCGCAAGGCGAGGAGACACGGCCGTTTCGCCGGCCGTAAACTGAACGAGCGTATCGTAGATTCCGATCGTTAGCTGATTTACCGTGGAATTGGTGGCATTCGCCGGATCGAGATTTTCGGGCGTTTCATTTTCCACGATTATCAGAACGCCAGACGGCGATGCCTGGACCGCGCTCGCGAAGTGAACTGCCGCGACAGCGGCGCAAAGCGACAATTTTAACGAATATTCACGTATCATTTATCCCTCCCGATATCGAGAATGCAAACTTAGCATCCACGGCTTGCCGAAACAAGTTGCCTCCCGGCACGAACTCCCAGGCCTTTTCGCGCTTCGGGAACCGCGCCGACTCCGCCGAATTCCTCGACCGGCCGCAGGGTTCCGAACACTGGCTCAGAGTCGCCGCCCGCCGGGGAGAGATGTTTGGCGCGAATGCGGATCGCGGCAATGATTCCGGGCGGCATTCCCGGTGTTTCAAGCGCCGCGGCGATCACGTTTCCGCTTTCGAAGACATTCAACTTCGGGCTGCCGATGAATCCTGCCAGGAACCCGTTGGCGGGATGGCAAAAGAGATCCATGCGACTGCCGCCCGGCTCCAGGCGCCCGCTGTTTCGGCGCCGCGATCTTGTCGGCCAGCGTCGGATATTCGAACCGATCGCGAGTAACTTAGCCCATCGCCGTGCCGAGCCGCGCGTGAAGCTCCGCGATTTCGACCCTAGCCTGCGACCGGAGCGGCATTAAGATTAACGAGCGGCTCGTCGAACAGGAACACGCTGGGCTCGCGCGCGATTGCGCTCCCGACGGCTGCACGCTGTCGCCGCCCGTCCGAAATGATTCGCGGGAGGCGCTTTGGCGATCCCTTGATCTGCATGTAATTTGCCGCTTCTTTAACTAACTGGCCTGCAAATTTCGTCCTTCTTCATGCCCGCCCGCCGCAGAGCGAAGGCCATGTTGCTGAAAGCGGTCATGTGCGGATTAGGCGCGAGCTTTTAAATACTGTTGCCGCGCCTCGCTGCGAGCGGATGACATCGTTCACGACTTTTCCTCCCCGATCGAGATTGCCCCCTCCGTAATCTCCTCAGGCCCCTCGATCATTCGGTGGAGCGTGGATATTCCGCAGCCTGACGGTACCTTGAAGACAGCGAACTCGCCGTTGTCGATGAATCGGATGATGTCCGACATGACCTCGAACCGACCGTACGATTTCGCAGCTTGCTCGATTTCCAGACTTGCCATGGATAGCTCCCAAGCCTTGACGGATCCCATCGAAAACCCGATCTGCAGCTGTCTTCCGAAGACCATGAACGGGACGAATTCTTAATCGGCAAGGCCGGCGCATTCGCCCTTGCTCGCCATGTCGAACCATTCGAGGCCTCCGACGCGCGCGGTCGGCATCGATAGCATGCGTGTTTTCATGACCCAAGCCGACCTAGCCGCCCCAATCTACGGGACGGTATTATGCCTCGGCAATCTGCGCCGCTTCCTCCTCGAACTCCCTTAATGTCCGGGGTATTCAAGCCTGGGCTTCGCCAGCAGGGCCATGTCGGCATAGACGACGTTCGAGTAGTCTACAGAAGGCAGCCCCGGCTCGTAGACTATGCCATTGGCGCCTCGCGGCCCGAGGACTACGGCTTTCCGGCGGCGGCAATATCGTCCGCTTCAATCATCGGCCGCAGATCCATCGCGCGGCCCTTGTCCGTCAGACAACCCGCGCGCTTGCCGGGCCGGAGCGTAAGGATAATCGGAAGGTTTCCTGAGATCGCAAGCGTTTGCATCTTGGTATGATAGATGTCGTGATCGAGGCAATCGAACTCAATCGCGATGTCGGGAAGCGCCTGGCTGATTTTACCTCACCGAGACCCCGGTCCGTTCCGAAGCGCACCGATTCGATGCGGCCGGAAATCGAGGACCTGTCCTGCAATGCTAAGCATAGTCGAAGCTAATCTCCTGCGCTCCTTTCCAAAGAACGCGATTCCCAAGATCCATCAATTGCTCCTGCCCCTCGGTCAGCGTCAGGAAATGGTTTCCGGCCAGCTGTCCCATTTTCGATGAAAACATAACGCCGCCGTATGCGAGAAGGATTTCGGTTTCGCTTATTCCTCCCGGATACAGGATAAATTGCCCGGGCGCGGGATGGCTGGTGTGGTTTTCGTAGCCGACGCCGAACTGGTATTCCCCGAGCGGTATCCAAACGCCTTCGCCGCTCCAGCGCACATGCACGAGTTGGCTTTCGTATGGCAGCATTTTATCGAATGCGCTGCATGTCTGCGGCGCCTTGTCCCATTCCAGGATTCCGGAAAAGCCGAAGCCGCCGGCGCGGATGCTCAATTTCGTCATCTTTCATACTCTCCTAATTGAAGCGAGTTAAATCGAATGCTTCAAGATCTCGCCTGATTTTCCCGCTCAAGGCGAGGCGCGCGGCCTCCCGTCCGATCAGCGGCGCCAACGTATATCCGTTGGCGGCGGCTGCGACCACTGCATCGGGATGACCGGGAAGCGCGCTGATCAGCGGAGCTCCGTCTATGTCGATGTTCATCGAGCCCCAGCTGCGAATAAACGTTAATTGCCCGACAGCGGGAAAAATCCGTTCAGCCACCCAGAGATTGCCTTCCAGACTTTCCAGCCTGACGATTTGCCTGCCGGCTTCATCCCGGCCCGCCGTCCACGCGCCTCCGATTAGAATGTTGCCGCTTTCCGTCTGCTTCATCGTAATGTGCCGCCCGGCATGCGCGACGAGGCAAGGAACGGTTGCCGCCGCCGGCTCGGTGACGATGATCTGGATAGGAGCTCCGCGCACCGGAATGTCGATTTCAAGCAGCTTCGCGACTTCGGCGGACCAGCCGCCCGCCGCGATCAGAACCTTTTTCGCGGCCAGCTCCCCTCGGCTCGTGCCGATGCGATAGCCGGAAGCGCATTTTTCCAGCGCGCTTGCGCCGGCCAGCTCCTCGAAAATCGCGCCGTGCGACCGGGCCGCTTCGATCAGCGCGTTGGAAGCGATCAGAGGATTGATTTTTCCTTCGCCCGCGCACCAGGAAGCCGCGATAATGTTCCGGGCAATTTCCGGCGCGATCCTGCGCGCCTCGTCCGCGCCGATGATCTCGGTCGCGATACCGACCCGCCTTTCCGCTTCGACCTTGGATTCGAGAAACGCGACTTGCTCCGAATTCTCGGCAACCATCAATCCGCCCGTCAGCGCAAGCTCGAAACTTTGCGAAAGCTCGTCCCGAAGCGAAATCCAGAGATCGATGCCCTCCTTCTGGAACGGCAGGGCTCGCAGCGGCGCCGCGCTCGAGATTTCTCCTTCGCCGAAATCCCATGACAGCAGCTGCAGGTGGAGGCTGCCGGCATTGCCGCCCGAAGCCTCGGCGTTAATCATCCCCCTTTCGAGGCATACGACCTGCGCGCCCGCCTTCGCGGCCCAGTAGGCCGCAGATATACCGGTGATCCCGCCGCCTATTATCGCCAGGTCGGCGGCGTTTCTGGATAGCGGTCGCGTACTCGCGAGCCGCGGCCTCGTGGTCAGCGAAGTTCGGGCGTGACCGCGCCATTCCCGCTTTTCGTTGGCGACCGACGATATTCTGACCGGCCTGGCGGGCAGCTGCGGCGCGGCAAGGCTGGCGGATGAGACTTCGGCGCCGCTTTCGCGAAGCAGCCGCAGCGCAGGCAAGGCGCAATAGCGCCCCTGGCATCTGCCCATGCCCAGCCGCGTGGCCCGCTTGATCGAACCGATATCGCGGGCTCCGCGTTCGACCGCGGCGGAGACCTCCGCGACAGTCACCTCTTCGCACCGGCATATCACGGCATTGCTCTGCAATTCGCGTCTCGGCGGCGCGCCGTAAAGGGTCCAGAGAGCTTTCTGAAACCTGCCGAATCTCGCTAGATTCCGAGCGGCGGAATTGTTCGCGCCGGCCGATTTTCCCAGGTATCCCGCAATTCCCGACGCGGCGAGCAGCCCCTGCCGCTCGGCCGCCTGCGCTCCGCCCAGCCCGCCGGCATCTCCGACGATCCACACGCCTTCGACCGGAGTTTTCCCGTCCGGCCCCCTCTGCGGAGCAAAGCTGGGAGCGTTCGCGGAGACGTCCAACGGTACGCCGAGCTGCCGGGCGAGCTCATGCTCGGGCGCGAACCCTTCGCCAATGCACGCGGCGTCGGCGGCAACGGTCCGTTCAAGGCCGTCTTCCATCCGCCGCAGCGATACTCCTTCGACGCGTTCCGCCCCGTGGATTTCCGAAACCTCCCATCCGTAATGCGTTTTGATCCCGGCCATCGCAAGACGGATCGCGTACATCGCTCCCCGGGCGACAAGCCCGGGCGAATTGCCGGCCGACATCAGAAGGGCAAGCGCATCGTTCACTCGACTTCGCTCGTAGAGGCCGACGACTTCGCCGCCGAGCGCGTGGATTTCCGCCGCGAGCTGCAGTCCAAGCGGTCCGTTCGACGCGACGAGGATTCTTCTGCCCGGAAGCACCCCGTACCTCCGCGCCAGCGTCTGCGCGGCGCCTATCGTCATCGCTCCGGGCGCCGTCCAGCCCGGCACGATCGCGGGGGTTTCCACCGCGCCGGTGGCAATTGCTAGCGCGCGAGCCCCGACCGTTGCGGTTCCGCCGTTCTGGAACGCCTTTATGACAAACCGATGCGAGTCATCGCCCTGCCCTCGCCGCGCGCACCACGCAGTCGCCCCCAGCCTGAATTCGATATTTCCCTGAACGGCGCGTTTTCGAAGGGACTCGCCTTCGCGATGCTGCCTGTCGGCCGAGGCCGCTCCACGAAAACCTCCGCTTCGCGGCTTGTAGTACTGCCCGCCGAGCTGCTCCCTCTCGTCAAGGACGCAAACTGAAAAGTCGAGCGCGTCCAATGCGATCGCGGCGGCGAGCCCGCCGGGCCCGGCGCCGACGACGGCAATGTCGAAATTCGATCGCGTCTGCGGCCGCTCGCCTTGAGAAGCATTGCGGCCGGCCGGCTCGGAATCGCGCTGCGACCGGATGTCCATTCCTTCGCGAACCTGTACCATGCAGGCTCTTTGCGACCTCGAGCCGTCTACGGAAACGAGGCACTCGTGGCATGCGCCCATGCCGCAAAAGATGCCGCGTCGGCGCCCTGTTCGGGTTTCGCCAAGCGCGGTCACGCCGTCGGCCGCCAGCGCGGCCGCGATGGAGTCGCCGACCTCGGCGCGAAGAGCCTTGCCGTTCCAGCGGAACCTGACCGTCATGCCTTAGCGCTAGCCGTCCAGAACGACTCCCGCCGCAAGCAGGGCGCGTTCAACCTCTTCGATTTCGCAAGCAGGCAGAGGCAGACGCGGCAGGCGGGGCGAGCCCATATCGAATCCGATCATCGCCAGGGCCGCTTTCGTGGCCGAAACGTAGCGGTGGCCGCCGACCAGCCGGATAACCGGCAGTATCCTTCTATAAAGGTCCATCGAAGCGTCGATATTCTTGTCTTCCACGGACAGGGAATACAGTTCGCAGCATTCCCGGGGAAGAATGTTCGCGGCGACGGAAATCCAGCCCACGGCGCCTTCAACGAAGCTTTCGTAGCCCAATATGCCTCCGAACACCCGCAGGCGGTCGCCGCAAAGCTCCTGGATGTCGCGAACGCGCGTTACTTCCAGCGTCGATTCCTTGATCATTTCCACATTCGGGATCTCGGACAGTTTCGCCGCGATTTCCGGCGTCAAATCGACATTCGCCGTTGCCGGATTGTTGTAGATCATGATGGGAAGTCCGGTTGCGGCGGCGATAATCGAATAGTGGTTGATAAGCTCGGGTTCGGTCGGAGTCGAATAGAACGGCGGAATGATCATCACGCCGTCAGCTCCCAGCTTCTCGGCCATTTTGCAGTTTTCGACAACATCCTCCGTTCGTTCGGCGCCGGCTCCTACGATCACCGGAACCCGCCCGGCCGCCGTATCGACAACGCATTTGGCAACTTCGTATTTTTCGTCCCGGGAAAGCGACAGGAATTCGCCCGTCGAGCCGAGCGGCACGAGCCCATGAATTCCGCTGCGCACCTGCCATTCGGTAAATCGCGCCTGCTCGTCCAGGTTTAGCGCGCCGTCCTTGTCGAAGGCCGTAACCATTACGTTGTAGCTTCCTTTGAAATTCATGTGCATTGCTCCGCTATTGGATCGCGAGAAGCCGCCGAGGATTCAATCGCAGCAGCTTCTCCGTCAGAGTTTGGTCGAATTCCAGCCTGTCCATCAGCGCGGTCGCGTTTCTAAGGATATGGCCGTATCCGTGGCCGCCCCAATGCTTCATTCTCGTCTTCGTACAAATATCCTGCGAGATCAGCAATCGAGAGCCGAAACCCAGATCGTCGAGATTCCTGATGATGCGCAGCCGGTCAAGATCGTTCGGGAGCTCCAGATCGCCCATCCAGTAGTGAGACTGCTCGATTCCGAAAAAATCCCATTCAACGTTTACCCCTGACTGAAGCAATTGAAGCACGCCGTCTCCGTCGGGATAGGTTCGGTCCATATGGCACAGGATCGTTCGGCTCAAATCAGCCCCGTGCCGTTCCAATATTTCTATGATTTCCGGGCAGGCATCCGGATGCCGCCCCGGATGAACGCTAATCGCGGCGCCGGTTTCGCGCTGCGCCCGGGCTGCGGCGCCAAGAGCGCGTCTTTCGAATTCCTCAAGCGGCCACGAACAGCCGATTTCTCCGATTATGCCGGCGCGAATGCCGAAGTCGCCAATACCTTCCAGGATTTCGCGAGCAAACAGTTCGCCGAGTTCGCTAGAATCGAGCGACAGGATTTTATCGTCGAGGTATGGCGCCGTGTAGGTGCCCGTCGCAGCGACGATCCGGACGCCTGAATCAATTGCGGCGCGCCGAAGTCCTTCAGGGTCGCGCGCCAGCCCGAGCGCGGACTGGTCGACGACTAGGTCGCCGCCGTCATCCTTGTACGCTTTCATTTCGGATGTCGCGACGCCGCGATCAAGCTGGTGCGCGTTGGACGGATCGCGATTCGAGAAATAATCGATTTGCCACCGATTAAGCGCATTTATTTCGGCGTTTCTGTTTCCTCCGCAATCGGGAGCGACGATATCGAATAGTACATGCTCATGAATCATCGCGTTGCGAACCGACCCCGGTTCGATATCACCGGTTACGGTTCTGATTTTTGCCACCGCTCCCCCGCATTGATTCCTCCCTGCACCGGATTCGATATGAGCCCCTTCGCATGAACCGGCTGCTTAATTCTTTTGCGTCCCTTGCAGTTTCCATTCGCCGGACGACCAAGACGCCATAATTCGCATGGAGGCCTCGATCATCTGGAAATAGCTTTCAATGCCAACCCATTCATTGGCAAATCCATTGTTCGCGAGATTGCCCGCGAGGCAACCGAAACCAACGCAAGGTATGGAATGCAGGGCGATCGGAAAGCGAATGTCGCTTGCCGCATGCAGCGGATAGTATTCCGGCGCAGTCCCCGTAGAGTTCTCGATTGCTTCATGCGCGATTCGGTATAATGGGTGGGACTCCTTGATTTCGGCGCCGCTCGAGCCCGAAATCCAGCTAAGCGAAACGGGATTGCTCCGCCGTCGCTCGTCCGCCTCGTTGAAACGGCAAGTCGCCCGTTCGAATTCGCGCATGACTTCCGCAAGATCCTCGACCGGCGGAAAGCAAATGGCCCCGCCGAGGATGCAATGGTCCGGAATTCGGGACAGGTCGCCTTCGGCGCCCGTCCGGATTTCGGAAACATGGAGATTTGTGGATCTTCCGACTCGTTCCTCAATCGGCGGATAGCGAATGCGGGAGCATCGCTCCTCGGCAAAATTCGCCAGGCATTCGCAAAGTGCGATCGCGTCGTCAACCGGGTTCCTTCCAAGATGGGAAAACGGCGTCTGGCAAGGCTCCGACGTGTCGGGCGGCTGTCCTGGGATATGGAATTCGAACTGCAGCTGCCCCGGCGATGCGGCTTTGATTTCCTTCATCCCGTTTCCGGATTCGGCCGGATGGAGGTACAGGCACGCGTCGGCGCGACGCCTGTCCAGATATTCGACAATTCCGCGAGCGGACCTCTTGCTCGGCGCGGATGCGAATACGATATCGCCTCGCGGCGCCCCGAAAGAAGATATCTCGTCTATCGCGGCTAGCCCGGCCGCGCATCCTGCCAGGTCGTCGGCGACTCCCCAGCCGTAAATTCGGCCGCGATGCGATTTTGCGGAGAACGGATCGGTATTCAATTGATCGAGACCGAAAGGCGATTCAGTATCGGGGTGAGCGAATGCGATCAAGCTAGGCAACTCCGGCGAACCGCGGAGTCGACCTGCGACAACCGTTCTTTCTTGAAAGTCCGAGCTAGCTATTCGCCCGAACTCGCGCTCCCTTCGAGTGGACGAAGGCTGGTATTGGAATTGCTCGACTTCGCATCCGGCCGCTTCCAAGAAATTCGAAATGCATCCTTGGACCGCGGCCTCGCCGCCTTCCTGCGCCGACACGAGTTGCGCCAGCGTTTTCAGCACCTTACTTTTGTCGATTGTAAAAATGCCTCCAATTTATGTGCGTTGTCCGAACGACCGTGATTAGTGAACTAAGCACTATATCGGCAACTATTCATACATCCGCGCCGAACAATCCGACGGCGAGAATAGGCTCGAACTTTTGAATAGCACTGCAGCATCATACTGATACCAATGCAAGTAATTGCTGGCTCGCGAGCATTATAAGAACTCTTTTGTGGACATCGACATCTAGACGTGGCGGCGACATGCGGGGTGCATGCGGGGTGCAGTCGGTGATGCCTTCCCGTATGTTGCGGATTGAGAAACAACAACATGAAGGATGTCTTGCCGAACAGCGTCGCAATCACGAACACTGACCACACGGCGGAGGGCCTAAAGGCACTGGCCGGCAAATGCAAGGACAAGAACCAGTCCCGGCGCTTGCGGGCGATCGCCAGGGTGATGGAGGGCGAGCACACCCGCGCGGAAATCGCGCGGCAGGCCTGCTTCGACCGTCAGACGCTGTGCGACGGGGCGAACAGATGCAACGCCCGGAGCGCGGACCAATGGCATTGCCTTTAGCGCCGGAATTTCCACCGATATTTATTTTCGACTTCAACCGGGTGATTTAAAGGACATTTCGAAAGCCGCGGAATCTTCGGAAGAGGGCCTAACTCACGGCCGCGAATCGGTCATGCAAGAAGCGAATTGGTCCGCCCGCTGGAAAATTGCCATGGATCCGCGCATCAAAGCCCTTAAATCCACGACCTTCCGCGGCAGGAGGCTGACGCGCCGCCGGATCGCGCAGATTCAGGAGACGGTGCAGCTTCTGCCGAAGAACAGCCGCCGGGAGCTGGCGCGCACGATCTGCGAGCACTTCGGCTGGCGCACGCCCAACGGCGGCTACAGCGAGCAGAGCGCCCTGCGCGTGCTGGAGGATCTCGAGGCGCTCGGCATCCTGGAGCTTCCGCCGAAGCTGAAGCGCGGCGGGCCTCGCCGTCGAGCGGTGCATACGCCGCGCTCGGATCCGGGGCCGGAAGTCCGCTGCGACCTGCGGGAGCTGGAGCCGCTCTCCCTGGAGCGGGCGTTCGAGAAGGAGGCGGCGGAGGAATGGACGGAGTTGGTCGACCGCCACCACTATCTCGGCTACGCCTCGCCGATCGGCCAGTACATGAGGTATTTCGTCGTCGACGCCTCCGGCCGCAGGCTCGTCCCGCCGGGCTGGACCGGGACGATCTGGCGAGGCCCGGCAACCGTCTGGAGGCGCTTAAGGGCCGGCGCAAGGGGCAGTGGAGCATTCGCATCAACGACCAATGGCGGATCTGCTTCAAGTGGCCCGAGGGAAGTCTCGGCCCGACCGAAGTGGAAATCGTGGACTACCATTAATTCGAGGAGGCAAGTCATGCGCGACCCCATCCATCCGGGCGAGACGCTGCGCGAGGATCTCAATGCGCTCGGCATGAGCTCGGCGGAGTTGGCGCGGCGGATCGAGGTTCCGGTGAACCGCATTACCGAGATACTCAACGGCCGACGCTCGATCACCGGCGACACGGCATTGCGCCTTGGGCGCTTCTTCGGCACCTCGGGGGAGTTTTGGCTCAACCTCCAGAAACTCTACGAGCTGCGGCTCGCGGAGCGGAAGAGCGGGCCGGCGATCGCCCGGCTGCCCACACTGGATGCGGACAGCGGCCTGCGCTCGACACGATGAACACCGTTCGGACGCAGGTAGCTACGCAAATGCAACTCGACCGACGGGAGTCCTAGGTTTGGCGGCGGCGCAGGTCAGCCCTGACCTCGCTGGACGGCCAAGCGCGTGCGCCATCCGCAATGGGAGCCGCGACGAGTTCGAGAAGGGGCGCCGGTTCGAGCAGTTGTTCATGCGGATCGCGCTTCAGCAGCCCGAATTCGAGATCGACGAAATCTGGCTTTGGCCCGACTGGCCCGAGCGTGAAGCATTTACCGGCCTCGATGGCCGCGACATGGGTGTCGATCTTGTCGCGCGGCGCACCTTGGGCGACTGGGTCGCGATTCAGTGCAAGTGCTACGACGACCGGCACCAACTCGGCGAGGGAGAGATCGACCGGGAAGGCAGAATGATGGATCAAGCCATCCACCACGGAATCGTTTCCTTTATCCGCGGCATCGAAGCCGACCTAGGCTCGCGTTCATTATGTAAGCCGAACAGCTGGACGCTTTCGGCACATGCCAAGAGGAGTGAGCCCCCACAATGGCGATAATCACACCTGAGCGCGAACTCGAAGAGTCGCTTTTCGGGAAGCTAAAGGACCTCAAGTACGAATTCAGCCCTGACATCCGTGATCGGTCAACGCTTGAAGCGAACTTCAGGGAAAGGTTCGATGCCCTGAATCGCGTCAAGCTCACGGACGGCGAGTTCCTGCGACTCCTCGATGACATCGTGACACCCGACGTGTACGAAGCCGCACGCTCCCTCCGCAACCGGGAAGCGTTCGCCCGGGATGACGGCACGCCGCTCAACTACACCCTCGTCAACATCAAGGACTAGTGCAAGAACAGCTTCGAAGTCGTCAATCAGCTCCGCATCAATACCGACAACGGCCATCACCGGTACGACGTCATGCTCCTGATCAACGGCGTCCCCGTCGTTCCGATCAAGATGAAGACGCTTGGAATCAGCCCGCGGCGGGCGATGCAGCAAATCCTCGACTACAAGAACGACCCCGGTAACGGATACACCAAGACGCTGCTCTGCTTCGTCCCGTTCTTCATCGTTCGCAACCGCACGGATACGCAGTACTTCGCCAACAACAACGAGCGGCACTTCGCCTTCGACGCGGACGAGCGGTTCCTTCCGATCTACCGGTTCGCGGCCGAGGACAACAGCAAGATCGCCCACCTGGACGACTTCGCCGACCGGTTCCTCGCCAAGTGCACGCTCGGCGAGATGATCAGCAAGTACATGGTTCTCATCGCGAGCGAGCAGAGGCTCCTGATGATGCGCCCGTACCAGATCTACGCCGTCACGGCCATCGTCGACTGCGTTGAGGGTGTATCTCAAACTTGTTGCAAAGCGATGCGAGAAAGTATTCCTATAGCAGCGCGCCTCTTTATGGGCTGGAAGGTCGGAAACTCACATTCGGCCCAATCAATCATTTTGGGCTACACCCCTGCATTGATCAGAACTGCGACAACGGCTATGTCTGGAATACGACCGGCTCGGGCAAGACACTCACCTCCTTCAAGGCCTCGACGCTGCTCAAGAGCAACGAGAGCATCCACAAGTGCCTCTTCGTCGTTGATCGCAAGGACCTTGACCGCCAGACCCGCGAGGAGTTCAACCGGTTCCAGGAAAACTGCGTCGAGGAAAACACCAACACCGCGTCGCTCGTCCGCCGCCTCCTGTCCGACGACTACGCGGACAAGGTCATCGTGACGACCATCCAGAAGCTAGGGCTCGCTCTCGACGAGAACAACAAGCGGAACACCGCTCGGGGGCGGTCGACGTTCAAGCAGCGGCTCGACGAGCTCCGCGACAGGCGCATGGTCTTCATCTTCGACGAATGCCACCGCTCGCAGTTCGGCGAGAACCATCGAGCCATCAAGGAGTTCTTCCCGAACTCCCAACTCTTCGGCTTCACCGGCACCCCGATCTTCGAGAAAAACGCGACCGTCCGGCGTATCGAGGGAGACGCCGCCACCCTTGGAACCACCAGATTTGCGGTACTTTTCCAGCGATGGGTGGTGGAGCGGACCTTTGCCTGGATGGGGCGCTGTCGGCGGCTGGCGAAGGATTTCGAGCGCACCGTGGCAAGTTCGCTGGCATGGGCGCGGC